>CAYZCY010000012.1:0-31135 GCA_964477115.1 uncultured Eggerthellaceae bacterium
TTACGCTCTGCCGATGATGGCAACCGGCCTGCTGCTCCCGTTCGTTCACTTCTTCATCTTCGGCGCTCCGGTTGCCCTGAAGAAGTAACTTACGCGCAGCGTGTAATGCCTTACAGTTTGCGGCTAACCGCATGCTGTATACCGTGATTGCCTAAAGCCTTGGGCTTTAGGCAAGGGGATCGGTGAGTTTAGATCCTCCAGCATGCCCGCGATCCCCATGATCGCGGGCATGCAAACGGATCAGCTATTTCGCTGATCTTCTAATTTCTCTGCATAAGGAATCGCCGCTCGAAAGAGCGCGAGCCGAAGGAAAGACAGCTTGCGTGCGTGCCTTTCCTTCGGCTCGCTAGATAGCCAATTTGCTTCGGAAGATTCAAGGGGTGCTCGGATCCCTCCTTACCCCGAGATTCAGCTGCATTCTTTTCCCCAGGAATCAGCGCTTTCGGTTTGCATAGAGAGGTTTTTGGTGGGCGTGGCCGCGTATGCTGGTCTTTCGGTAAGTTTTTTATCAAAAGACCAGTTCGCGGCCCTTTTTTGTTTGCCGACCGCTGGCCCTTACTGATCCTTCAAATCCTTGGCAGCGGGAAGGCCCCAAGCACCTTCTGACTGCATTACCGCGTCAACGATGGCCTTGTGCATGGCCTCGTTGGCTAGAAGCGTGACCATGTCGGGCATGGCATCCACCTCCCCTGATGCAAAGGTAAAGATGGCATCGCCGTCGTTGGAGGTGTGGACCGGCTTGATGGCGCGAGCGTAGGCGTCATGAGTTCCCGAAGAGACCTTTTGCGCCTGCGCCTTCGTAAGCTTTGCGTTGGTGAGCACAAGGCCGATGGTGGTGTTGGTGCAAGGCGCGCCTTCTGCGTTAGAGCCTTCTGCGGCCGCGGCTTGCGCCTGCTGCATTGCAAGCGCTGCCTCTGCCATGGCGGAAAGGGGTTCTGACACCCCACCTTTTGCATCGCGCACGCCGGCAATCCAGTTGCCCTGCTCGTCTCGTACGCATCCGATGGCGTTTACGGCCACAATAGCGCCGACGATAAGATCGCCCATCTTAAGGCATGACCAGCCAAGACCCGATTTCATGGCGCGGGTGGGAAGGGAGAACTTGCCGACTGTCGCACCGCAGCCTGCTCCGACGTTTCCGCGTGCGGGTTCGGCTTCGCCATTATCGAACGCCGCTTTCGCAGCAGCTTGTCCCATGGCCTTGTCGGGATGTACGGGTTTGCCGACAAGCAGATCAAACAGGCTTGCTCCCACCACGATGGGTACGTAAGCGCCGCCGAGATTAAAACCGATGGAGCGTGACGCGAGCTCCTCCATGACGCCGCAAGAGGCTTCAAGTCCAAAGGCCGAACCTCCGGAAAGAACCACGGCGTGCACCTTTTCTATCATGTTCTCGGGGCGCAGCAGGTCTGTTTCGCGCGTTGCCGGGCCACCGCCACGTACGTCTACACCGCAGCTTGCCCCTTCGGGCGCGATAACGGCTGTGCAGCCGGTGCCTGCGGATTCGTCCTGTGCGTGTCCGATGCGGAAAGCCTTCAGTTCGCTTAAAGTTGCGGCTGTGATCATGGATGCTCCTTGCGTGTCACTTATGGTGAGCGAGCCCTTGCGCTCCCCGTCAATCACCCTGTTCGGGCGCGTTTGTCTGCTTGCATTTTAGTCGCGAAGGGCAGCGATTGGTGTTTAAGCTGCTTTTTGCGCATGTCTTCCTCCGCCGAAAGGACTTGAATAGGTGAGCGAATATGTGAACGTTTGGAGAAGCTCGAGCAATGCTTGCCTTTGATCTGTCCGCAGGCAAGTCCCAAAGCTTGTCCCAAATTGGTCTTTGTTTATCGTGCGTATGGTGAATATACATAGCATTTTGCTCGTCGAATGTTTCAGAAATGGCGGCAGTTGTTTCATGCTCGCCTAAGCATAAGCTTCAGGCTTGAAGTTTTCCACAGGCCGGGCGCCGCGGGCTTTCGATTACGTAGCGAAAAGCGTCCGTTTGAATTCCCGTATGCGTCATATATGGCGAGTGCGCAGGTCAAAGCCTTGTTATCAAGCGTTATCCCCAGGCGGGACTGGATAAATAGGCGAATGGATGATCGTCTTGCGCAGCACAGGCAAAGCTCCGTATCATACGCTCACCGTGAAGCCCGAGCGCACTGTGCGTGCGCGGTCCTTGAGGAGGTTGAGCCTATGTCGTCGTTTGTTTCATCTTCAGCTTGCAGGGGCCAACGTCCCTTGGGCGTGGTGTCGAGCCGTCTTTACGAGCGGGAACACCTCTTAGCCCGCCTTCTCAAAGAGCGCCGGGTCGCACGTTTCGTGGTGGCGCCCGACGGTTATGGCAAAAGCTCCTTGGTTTTCACCTACGCTGACGTCGTCTTCTCTTTCAAGCATGTTTTCTGGTTTAGGTGCGGGTCTCCGTGCTTTATCCGAGACCTTGATCATGGGATCTTGCTCGAAGAGATCCTCGCTGCGGACAAGCAGCCCGCGCTGATTGTTTTGGAAGATGCGCCCCGCTTTGGCCCCGACCGAAGCCGGGCGCTTTCCATTTTCATCGACGCTATGCTCGAGGTGGGCAGCGAAGTCATCGTAACCTGCACCCCGTCAAACGATGCCTACACCGCGCTCCATCGTGATCGGCTGCTTTTGAGCGGCTTTGACCTTTTGCTCGAAGACTTCGAGCTGCGCACGCATATCGCGCACGGCGCACTTGACGTCAGGCGCCACCACGAGATCATCGCCGCCGAACGCGTTGCCTGCTTGAGTTGGAGCGAGGCGGGGGAGCGGGCCTTTGCGGCGAGCATCGGGAGGGAGGAGCTTCCCGGTGACGTGTCCATGACCCAGCTTGCCATAATGGTCTTAGGCCACGGCTCCTTGGCTTCGCTGTCTCATTTCGTTGCTGAGAAGAGGCTTCCCGAAGTGCTCGATCTGCTCGCGGCTTCTTATCCTCATCTTGGGATCGACCTTGCCCACGGAAGCTTCGAAGCCGCGCATTTGAGCGTCGAGGCCCTCTTTTGCGGATGCGCTTCCCTCTTTGATCGAGCTGTGCGTTCTTCGCATTTTGAAAGCAGGAGTGCTTTGGCGGGCCGTTTTGCCGACGCTCTGATAGCGCAGGGGTCCTACGATCGTGCGGTGGGCATCGTATCTTCGTTTGCATCGCGCCCGCACGCGCAGGAATGGCTTGTCAGTCGCGGCTGGGACCTCGTGCTCGGCCATGCGCCGTACCAGGCTTACTGGCTTTTCGACGCAAGCGCAAAAGATCCGGCTCATGAACCCGCCGCCCTGTGCGTCCTCGGTGCCTGGGCCGCCTATGTCCTCGATGGCGCCCCCAACGCCCAAGCGCTTGCCAAGCGCGTTTTGCTCGGAAAAACCGCCGATGACCTTGATCGGGCTCTGGCGAATTTCCTTCTGCTGAAGCTGGATGCGGGCGAACTTCACGATCAAGCCCTTAAATCCATGGAACTGATGCTGTCTATGGGATCAAGTCGAGGCGCTCGGGCAAAATCCTGCGCGCTTGATCTCGAGGCTCCCATAGGGGGTGAAACCTGGAAGGCCTATGCGCAGCTTTCCCTCGCATGCGATCGCTCTGCGCTTGAGGGTGCGCATGCGTGGCTTGCGTTACGCGATGCCCTGCAGACTCACGCCGCCAAGCAGGCAAGGCCCGGCCTTCCGCGAGCGGCCCGTCCTGAAACGGTGCTCGCCCTTACTGCGATGAGCGTGCTGGACAAGGCCTGCGAGGAGATCGGCTCTCTCGCGTTTCTTAGAGAGGCTGGCGAAGACGAGCGTCGTGAGAGCTTGGAGCGCGTTCTTCCTGAGATGGTGGCTTACCTGGCGGATCTGGTCGGCGAGGCATGTGCTTCGCTGCACGGCTTCGGTTGGCTCGAGCTTGAAGCAGCTCACTCCCTTCACAACTTGCACGCCGTGGCACCCCATCTTCTCATTTCCTCGCAGATGGCGTTCAAGGATGCGCCCGCCCTGCGCTACGCGCAGGCTGAGATGCTTTCCATGAGGGCCTCTTATTCGCGTCTTCGAGCCGAAAAGGAACGCAAGGTGAAGGAGTATCGCCAAACGCACCCCGATCCTTTCCGCAAAGAGCTGCGTATCATGCGTCCGGAGGCCTCGGTTTTGCGCGCTACCTACCCAACGCTGCGCGTCAATCTGTTCGGCACTTTCGAGGTTAAGATAGGCGATATTGACGCGAGCGCCCGATTTGCCAGGCAGCGCAAGGCGAAGGCTCTGCTTGCAGCTTTGGTGATTGGCCGGGGAAGGGAGATGTCGAGGGAGTACCTTGCGTCCCTTTTGTGGCCGGGAAGCTCCCCGCGGGCAGCGCGCAAGAACTTCTACTCCGTATGGGTGGCGCTCTCGCGCGTGCTTGACGTTGACGGCAGCTGCCCTTATCTCATTCGGGATGAAAGCGGCTGTCGCCTCGAGACGCAGCTGCTCTCAAGCGATGTGGAGGAGTACGAGGCAATGTGTCGCTACCTTCTGCTTGGCAAGGTGGAGGATTGGGAGTGGCATAGCCTGTATCTGAAGGTGAGCGATGTCTGCTCTCAGGATTTGATGCCGAGCGAAGAGAGTAACGACTATATCTGCCGCCAGCGCGAGCGCTACCGCCTGAATCTGACGGATGCTCTGGTGTTTGCCTCGGGCCGGCTTTTGCAGGCGGGCGAGCTGCAGGGCTCCATCTGGTTTGCCCGCGAGGCATGGCACAGGGACCTGAGAAGAGAAGACGCCTGCATGGCGCTCATGCGGGCGCAGGCGGCTTCGGGCCAGCGCGGTTCGGCCATCGAATCCTTCTTTACCCTGAAGCGCTGTCTTGCGGAGGATCTGGGCATTGACCCCTCGCCGCGCATTGTCGAGCTGTACGGCAGCATTATCGAGCCTGAAGTCCTGCCGGCGTAAGAGGCTGCTGTCCTCGTTTTGCAAGATGCCCGTTATCTGTTCTTTGCCGAGCAGCAACAAGCTAGGCCAGCCCTTGTGTTAGAGTTGATCGATGTGCATAACGCGGGGCGCGCTGCTCAGAAGGCCGAAGGACAAAGCTTCGGATAGGGGTGGCGCTTACCTTCCCCTTTCAGATAATCGACACGAGGATAGGAAGAAGAACGAAGATGGGTTTTCTTTCCAAGCTTCTGCAGTTCGGCGAAGGCAAGCAGCTGAAGAAATACGAAGGCGTGGTGGATCGCATCAACGCGCTCGAGCCCTCGATGCAGGCTAAGACCGACGCCGAGCTCGCATCTCTCACCGCCGCCTTCCGCGAGAGGAGCGATGCGGGGGAGAGCCTTGATAGCCTGCTTCCCGAGGCCTTTGCCGCCGTGCGCGAGGCCAGCGTGCGAACCACCGGCCTGCGTCACTTCGATGTGCAGCTCATCGGCGGCATGGCGCTTCACGACGGCCAGATCGCCGAGATGAAAACCGGCGAGGGCAAGACGCTCGTCTCCACCTTGGCGGGATACCTCAACGCCATCCCCGGCAACAACGTGCACATCGTCACCGTGAACGACTACCTGGCTCGCCGCGACAGCGAGTGGATGGGTCAGATCTACCGCTTCATGGGCATGAAGACGGGCCTGCTGCAAAACGGCATGCGCGCTCCCTTGAAGGTTCCCGCTTATCAGGCCGACGTGACCTACGGCACCAACTCCGAGTTCGGCTTCGACTACCTGCGCGACAACATGGTCACCAGGGCTGATCGCCGCGTGCAGCGCGGCCATCACTTCGCCATCGTCGACGAGGTCGACTCCATCCTCATCGACGAAGCCAGAACGCCGCTCATCATTTCCGGTGCCGGCATGCAGGCCGCCGACACCTACAACAAGTTCGCCCGCATCATGCCCTCTCTGAAGGAAGGGGAGGACTTCGAAAAGGACGAGGCCAAGCGCACCATCTATGCGACCGAGGTCGGCCTTGAGAAGGTTGAGACCGCACTCGGCATCGAAGGCATTTACGCCGATCCGTCGGGTCTTCTCGCCAACCATCTCATGCAGGCGCTCAAGGCGCAGTTCCTCTTCCGCCGCGACGTCGACTACGTGGTCGTGGGCGGCGAGGTCAAGATCGTTGACGAGTTCACGGGCCGCATCATGGAGGGCCGCCGCTATTCCGAGGGCCTCCATCAGGCGCTTGAGGCCAAGGAGCGCGTGCTCGTGCGTGAGGAGAACCAGACTCTTGCCACCATCACGCTGCAGAACTACTTCCGCCTCTACAAGAAGCTTGCCGGCATGACCGGTACGGCGATGACCGAGGAATCCGAGTTCCGCACCATCTACAAGCTGCCCGTCATGGCCATTCCTTCCAACAGGCCCGTTGCCCGCAAGGACGAAAACGACCTGGTGTATCGCTCCGTCGATGCGAAGTTCAAGGCCGTGGCGGCCGATGTCGCCGAGCGAAATGCGGCTGGTCAGCCCTGCCTTATCGGCACGGTTTCCATTGAGAACTCCGAGCGCCTTTCCCGCCTGCTCGACAAGCGCGGCATCAGGCACGAGACCCTCAACGCCAAGCACCACGAGCGCGAGGCTCAGATCGTCGCCCAGGCGGGTCGCCGCGGCGCCGTCACCATCGCGACCAACATGGCTGGCCGCGGTACCGACATTTTGCTCGGCGGCAACCCCGAGGTGCTCGCCGAGGACATCCTGCGCCATCGCGGCTTTGACCCCGATGCACCCGAGTTCAACGAGGAAGGCGAGCGCAACGAGGGCTTTGCCACCGAGGCCCAGCGCGCAGACGCGCTTGCCGCGGCCAAGGCCCAGTGCGCAGAGGAGCAGCGCGCGGTCATCGCAGCCGGCGGCCTGTGCGTCATCGGCACCGAGCGCCACGAGTCGCGCCGTATCGACAACCAGCTGCGCGGCCGTTCCGGCCGTCAGGGCGACCCGGGCTCCTCGCAGTTCTACCTCTCGCTCGAGGACGATCTGATGCGCCTGTTCGGCGGCTCGAAGATGGACGGCATCGCCAGCATGATGGAGAAGAGCGACCTTCCCGAGGACATGCCCATCCAGGCGTCCATGGTGTCGAAGTCCATCGAGAGCGCCCAGCGCCAAGTCGAGAGCATGCACTTCTCCGCACGTAAGAACGTGCTCGAATACGACGACGTCATGAACCTTCAGCGCAAGGCCATCTACGAGGAGCGCAACGCCATTCTGGACGGCAAGGACATGGCTGAGCGCATCCCCGGCATCATCGCCGACTCCGTGAACGCCATCGTGGCTAGCTGCTGCCCGGGCAATCTCGCGAGCGACGACTGGGACGTGAAACAGCTCGAGCTGTGGGCCTCCAACATGTCGGGCTCCGACGGCTTCAAGCTCGCCGATGTGGACCATGCCGACGATCCCTCCCTGGTCGCTGATGCGCTCTGCGCCTACCTTCAGGGCATCTACGACGAAAAGGAGGCAAGCCTTGGGTCCGAGGCCATGAAGGCCCTCGCCGCCCAGGTGATGCTTCGCATCATCGACACGCGATGGATGGCCCACCTGCAGGAGATGGACTACCTGAAGACGGGCATCGGCCTGCGCGCCTACGGCCAGCGCGATCCCCTGGTCGAGTACAAGAACGAGGCTTACCTGGCCTTCGAGAACCTGACCAGCTCCATCTACGACGACTACCTGCGCACGCTTCTGCGCCTGCAGCTTGCCACATCTCCTGCTGCGAACGCGCAAGCGCCCGCGTCCGGCGGATTGAGCCCGCAGGAAGATCCGCTGGAGCGCAAGATGAGCTACTCGTCCCCCGAATCTGCTCTGGAGGCTTCGGGCACGGCAGCCGCTCGTCGCAGCGCCAACGTGCAAGCTGCGGCTGCAGCCGGCACTCCGCCTAAGCCCGCACCCCAGAAGGCCCAGACCTACGTGAAGGACAAGGACGATCCCTTCGCCAACGTGGGCCGCAACGATCCCTGCCCCTGCGGCAGCGGTAAGAAGTACAAGAAATGCTGTGGTAAGTAGATGAGGGAACTGAAGACGCTCGAGCAGCGCCTGGACGATGCTCGCGGATTTCTGCATATTGATGAGAAGGCGGCCGAGCTTGCCTCCCTTGATGAGGAGATCGCATCCGCTGGCTTCTGGGATGACGTCAACCATGCCCAGCAGGTGTCCAAGCAGGCGAGCAACCTGCGTGATCTCATAGGCGAATACGATCAGGCTCGAGCCTTGCTCGAGGATGCCCGTGCGGCGCTTGAGCTGGCTTGCGAAGACGAGGCCTTTGCCGAGGAGGCGCAGGGCTGCATGTCCGAGCTGGCGGTGCTGCTCGATCAGCTCGAGATCAACTCCTGGTTCAGCGGACCCTTCGATGCGGGTGACGCCATTCTCTCGGTGAATCCCGGCCAGGGTGGCCTTGAGGCGCAGGACTGGACCGAGATGCTCTACCGCATGTACGTGCGTTACGCCGAATCGAAGAAGTGGAAGGTCTCGGTGCTCGACCTGGTTCCCGGCGAGGGCATCGGCCTTGACAGGGCCACCATCCAGATCGAGGGTCGCAATGTCTACGGTATGCTCCGCAGCGAGCTCGGCGTGCACCGCCTGGTGCGCATCAGCCCTACCGATGCCAAGGCCCGCCGCCAGACCACCTTCGCCAGCGTGGAGATACTGCCCGTGCTTCCCGACGACATCGAGGTCGACCTCAACCCCGCCGACGTGCGCGTTGACGTGTACCGATCGAGCGGTCCGGGCGGCCAGTGCGTGAACACCACCGACTCCGCAGTGCGCCTGACCCATGAGCCCACCGGCATCGTGGTCACCTGCCAGAACGAAAAGTCCCAGCTGCAGAACAAGGAAGCGGCCTTCAGGGTCCTGAAGGCCAAGCTCTACGAGATCGAAGAGCGCAAGCGTCAGGCCGAAATCGATGCCCTGCGCGGCGACCGCATGGAAAACTCCTTTGGAAGCCAGATTCGCAACTACGTGCTCTACCCCTATCAGATGGTCAAGGATCTCCGCAGCAACGTCGAAACCGGCAATGTCGACGCCGTCCTCGGCGGCGATCTCGAAGATTTCGTCATCGGCTATCACAAGTGGAACGCCTCTCGCTAGCTTTTGCCGTCTCACCTAGGCTTTCTGTCGAAACCATGTCCCATGTTTGGCCTCCCTTCGCCCATGTTGTGCTTCCGTTGAAGTAGAATGTGCTGAGTGGAAAACGGAGTGAAAGGGAGAGCATGGACTCCAACCAGTTGGCTGCGAAAGCCAATGACATTCGCATCGACATCGTTCGTATGATTGCCAAAGCGGGAAGCGGCCACCCCGGCGGTTCGCTTTCGTGCACCGACATCCTGACGGCGCTCTACTATGGCGGCGTTATGAAGCATGACCCGGCCGACCCCAAGATGGCCGATCGCGACTGGTTCTTCCTCTGCAAGGGCCATGCCGCTCCTGCCCTGTACGCAGTGCTTGCCCATGCGGGCTATTTCCCGACAGAAGAGCTCATGAGCCTTCGCAAACTGGGCACCCGTCTGCAGGGCCATCCCGATTCCAGCATGGTTCCCGGTGTTGAGGTATCCACCGGATCCCTCGGCCAGGGCCTCTCCATCGCCGCCGGCGTGGCTGCGGGCCTCAAGCTCGACGGCCAGGACAGCGCGGTATTTGCCGTCTTGGGCGACGGCGAATGCGAAGAGGGCCAGGTTTGGGAGGCGGCCATGTTCGCCGCTCATCGCAATCTCGACAACGTGGTTGCCATCGTTGACAACAACGGCCTTCAGATCGACGGTAAGATCACCGACGTGTGCAATCCTGAAGACCTCAAAGCTAAGTTCGAGGCCTTTGGCTGGACGGTTGATCAGGTCGACGGCCATGACATCGAAGCCCTCATTGAGCTTCTGGGCAAGCTGAAGGCCCAGCGCGATGGCAAGCCGCATGCGGTCATCGCGAAGACCGTGAAGGGCAAGGGCGTTTCCTTCATGGAAAACCAGGCGGGCTGGCATGGCAAGGCCCCCAACGCAGAGCAACTCGAGGCCGCGCTTGCCGAGCTGCAAGCAGCAGCTGAATAGGAGGTCAATCGTGGTTAAGCTTGCTACCCCCGAACAGGCTGCCGTCAAGAAGGCAACCCGCGCCGCCTTTGGTGCAACTTTGGCAGAGCTCGCAGGTGATGGCGTGCCCGTCGTGGCAGTTGACGCCGACCTCACCGGCTCCACCACCCTCAACAAGTTTGCGGCAGCCGATCCGGCTTACGCCGATCGCCTGTTCAACTGCGGTATCGCGGAGCAGAACATGATCGACGTTGCCGCTGGCCTGGCGCTCACTGGCAAGATCGCCTACACCGGCTCCTTCGCCGTGTTCGGTACCGGCCGCGCCTACGACCAGATCCGCAACACGGTCTGCTACAGCAAGCTCAATGTCAAGATCGCCCCGACCCATGCCGGCGTCTCCGTTGGTCCGGACGGCGGCAGCCATCAGATGCTCGAAGACGTTTCCCTCATGCGCGGCCTTCCCGGCATGCGCGTGCTGGTGCCCGCTGACTATGCCGCCGCCCGCGCAGCGCTCAAGCTGGCAGCTCAGACCGATGGTCCGGTTTACGTGCGCATGGGCCGCGCAAACGTGCCCTGCGTCTACGATGATGACGTTGAGCTCGAAATCGGCAAGGCCTATGTGCTGCGTGAGGGCAGTGATGTCACCATCGTCGCCAACGGCGTGGAGATTCGCGAGGCGCTGCTTGCAGCTGACGTTCTTGCCGAGCAGGGTATTTCCGCAGAGGTCATCGACGCCTTCTGCGTGAAGCCGCTCGATGAGGAGTGCATCCTGGCCTCTGTCGGCAAGACTTCTCATGTGGTCGTTGCCGAGGAGCACAGCGTCATCGGCGGTCTGGGCTCTGCTGTTGCCGAACTTCTGGCAGCTAAGATGCCCGTGCCTTGCGAGTTCGTCGGCGTGAAGGACCGCTTTGGCAAGTCCGGTGAATTCGAGGAGCTTCTCGAGTACTTCGAGCTTGACGCTGCTTCCATTGTTGAAGCTGTGAAGAGGGTTATTACCCGCTAAAGGGTTTGATAGAATCTCAAAGTCTCAGTAAACAGGACAATACGAACGGAGCAAGCTGTGACGAATAACGAGAGCCAGGTTAAACCTGAGCGTTCTGCTCGTCGACTGCGCGCAAAAGGAGCTCATTCCCAGAAGGCGCAGATGACCTCGCAGTTATCGCAATCGCTTCCCGTGCTCGATGTTGATGACATGCCCGCCCAGCTCGGCGCGCCGGTCATCACCTTCGATCACGTTACCAAGATCTATCCCGCTCAGCCCAACAAGCCTGCGTTAAACGACGTCTCCCTGCAGATTTACGCAGGCGAGTTCTTGTTCCTCGTGGGCCATTCGGGCTCGGGCAAATCCACCTTCATTCGCCTTCTCACCCGTGAGATCAAGCCCACCGAGGGCAAGATCTACGTGGCGAATGAAGACCTTACCACCATGCGCAACTGGCGCGTTCCCTACCTGCGCCGCAACATCGGCTGCGTGTTCCAGGACTTTAAGCTCCTGCCGAACAAGACGGTTTTCGAGAACGTCGCCTTTGCGCTTGAGGTAATTGGCAAGAGCAAGCACATCATCAAGACCCAGGTCCCCGAGGTCCTGCGTCTTGTCGGTCTTGCCGACAAGCTCAACAAGTACCCCGACCAGCTTTCCGGTGGTGAGCAGCAGCGCGTTTCCATCGCTCGCGCTATCGTGAACCGTCCGCCGCTTCTGATCTGCGACGAGCCCACGGGCAACCTTGACCCGCAAACCTCTCGCGGCATCATGGATCTGCTCGAGCGCATTAACCGCACGGGAACCACGGTTCTCATCGCCACGCATGACCGTGAAATGGTCGACAACATGCGTCGTCGCGTTATCGCGCTTGATCGCGGCCACCTGACTCGCGACCAGGACAGGGGGGTGTACGGTTTCGATGCGTAATCTTGCCTACTTCTTCAAAGAGTCCCTTCAGGGCTTTACGCGCAACCTTTCCACTGCGCTCGGATCCATCATCACCATCTTCTTGTCGCTGCTCATCATCGGCGTGTTCTTGGTTGGCGCCTGCATCGTGAACAACCTGGTCAGCTCCATCGAGAACGAGGTTTCCATCACCGCATATGTCGCCGATGACGCCCAGCAGTCCGACATCGACTCGCTCATGAATTCCATCAAGGGCATCGAGGGCGTAGCGAGCGTTTCCTTCACCACGAAGGACCAGGCGCTCGAGAACTTCCGCAACTCCATGACCTCGAACCCCGACGTGCTCGATCAGCTCGACGGCACCAACCCGCTGCCGGCTTCGATCGACGTGGAGCTCTCTGATCCCCAGATGGTCGAGCAGGTAGCTGCTCAGATCGAGGCAAACTCCACCTTCCGTTCCATCTGCGACGAGCCCGACAACCCGGCTGACTCCCTCAAGTACGGTCAGCAGACGGTTGACAAGCTCTTCTCGCTGACGAACTACGTGCGCTACATCGGCATCGCTCTTATCGTCCTGCTCACCTTCATCGCGCTCGTGTTCATCAACAACACCATTCGCCTGGCCATCCTTGCTCGTCGCAAGGAGATCGCCATCATGCGTCTGGTGGGCGCATCGAACGGCTTCATCCGCGGTCCCTTCCTGATGGAGGGCGCGCTCCATGCGCTGCTCGGCGCGGGTCTTGCCGTGGCGGCTCTGCAGGCGCTTCGCGTGTTCGCCCTGCCCCAGCTGCAGTCGGCCCTGTCCTTCCTGCCGCTTGAGGTGGGCACTCAGATGTATCTGATCATCTACGTCTCGCTGATCCTGGCAGGTCTGATCATCGGTCTTCTGGGCTCCGCTTTTGCGATGCGTCGTTACCTTAAGGTCTAACGAAGGCTGGCAAAACGCTTTCATGGCTAAGGGCGCTAAGCATACATCGCGTGAGCGAAGGGGTGCATCGATCTCCAAGAGAGACCGTCAGCGCAACCAGCGCTTCATGCGCGTACTCGGCGCCTTTCTGCTCGTAGTTGTTGCATTTGCGGCTGGCTTCCTGGTGCGAAGCCAGCCGCTTCTCGTTTCCTCCCTGGGTTTTAACGTTGCCGAGGAGGAACTGGGATCTCAAGCTTCGGGCGAAGCGCATTCGACGCTCGATTCCGCTGGAGCGCGCGTTCTTGAGGTCGAGGGTTTGCTTAAGAGCACCGGCATGTACGGCATCAACCTCGATGCGGCAACACCGGCTCTGATCGAAGATCTCCTCTCAAGCACCGACGATCCCTATGCTACGTATTTCAGCCCCGAACGCTACGCTTCTTACGTAGGCGAGGCCTCGACGGGCTCTTACGCGGGCGTCGGCGTTTTGCTTGCCGAATACAACGGACGGGCCTACGTTGCCGATGTCTTTGAAGGCTCGGAAGCTGAAAGCAAGAACGTTATGCAGGGTGACGTGATCGTTGCTATTGACGGCGACGCCGCGCAAACCTGGTCTTTAGCTGAAGCCTTGAACGCGATTGATCGCGGTGAAGGCGAAAGCGTGGTGATCACGTGGATGCGCCCTGTGAGCCTTGATGCCGAAACGGGAGAGGAATTCACCACCACCTTGACCTGCCACGACTACGAAGTGACCAACGTAAGCACTGAGTTGGAAGACACGGTTGGCTATATCAAGATTCGTCAGATCACCCAGAATTCCGCTCAGCATGTGAGCGAGGCTGTCAGCTCCCTTACCGCCCAGGGTGCGACATCCTTTGTTTTGGATCTTCGGGACAATCCCGGCGGCTTTCTGACGCAGGCTGTTGACATTGCGGCCATGTTCGTGAAAAGCGGTGTCATCGTTGAGATCGAAACCTCTGATGGCAGAACCACCAAAAACGCTACGGGCGTCACGCTTACCGAAGCTCCCGTAGTGGTGATGGTCAACGCTTACACCTCTTCAGCTGCCGAGGTGTTGGCAGCCGGCCTGCAGGGCAACGGTCGTGCCGAGGTCGTCGGCGTTCGAACGGTGGGCAAGGGATCGGTTCAGGTCATGCGCGAGCTGGCCTTCGGCGGGGCTATCCGTTATACAGCGGCCTATTACTACACGCCGCTTGGCGCTGACATTGACGGCACGGGCGTAACCCCCGACGTTATCGTATCTGACGCCGAATCGCAAAAGCGCATCGCCATCGATACCGCGCGCTCCCTTTCTTAAGGGCTCTGCGTTTATGGCACGATCAAGATCTCATACCCGCCGTAGGTCGCGGGCAAATCCGCGAGGCGTCCTTATGGTGCGCTCCGGTGGCTTTGGCTTCGTTCAAGCTGCCGAGGGAGAATACTTCGTTTCCTCGCATGATATGAACGGCGCATTCGACGGCGACTTGGTGGAGCTTGCTCCCATTTCGCGTAAGGGTGCGCGTCGTGGAGCCGGACGTCATGCTGGCGATACCCAAGGACCGGGGGAGAGGCCCGCTGCTCGTGTGTTGCGCGTTTTGGAACGTGCCCATGACACCGTCATTGGCCGCTACGAGGTGGCCGAACCATTCGGCGTGGTCGTGCCCGAAGATACGCGCATCCCCTATGACATCTTTACCATGCGCGCGGATAGCCCCGATGTTCAGGACGGCTCTTTGGTGCGCGTGCGCATAGTCCAGTTTCCTAGCAGATCGACGGCTGCCACGGGCGTTGTTGAGGAAGTAATCGGCATGGAGGACGACGCGCGAATCGGCATTGATCTCATCGTGGCGAAGAACAAGCTGGAGACCGAGTTTTCGAATGCCGCTATCGAGCAGGCCCGTGCTGCGCGCCTTGACGAGCTGGGCGCCCTGGCCGAAGGGTATCGCGATCTCCGCGAGAGATTTGTGTTCACGGTGGATCCCGCCGATGCTCGCGACTTCGACGATGCGGTTTCTCTGGACGTCCTGGATGAATCCGCAGACTGCGGGATGGCGCCCCGAGGCGCCAAATGGCGCTTGGGGGTTCATATTGCCGACGTTGCGCATTATGTGAGCTGGGATTCTTCTCTTGACCTTGATGCCCGTCGTCGCGCAACGAGCGTGTATCTCGCCGATCGCGTCATTCCCATGCTTCCCCATGAGCTCTCGAATGATCTGTGCTCGCTTAAGCCGCACGAGCTGCGCCGAAGCATGACGGTTGACTTGTATCTTGACTCGGCTGCGGATGTGGTCGGCTACGAAATATACCCCGCCTTGATTCAGTCAGCTGCGCGTTTGACTTACGAGCAGGCGCAGGCGATGCTCGAAGGCTCTTTCGGTGATGCGGACGATCTTTTCCTTGCCCAGTTGAGCGAACGCCTCAAGCTTCTTTCGTCGGTAGCTAAGAAGCGCTCGGCCAAGCGCAAGCAGGCGGGAGGCATCGATTTTGTCACTGTTGAGGCTAAGGTGAAGCTTGACGAGGAAGGCATCCCCGTCGATATCATCATGCGTCGCAAGACCGATGCGACTGAGCTCATTGAAGAGGCCATGATTTTGGCGAACGAAACCGTGGCTTCCCATTTGGAGAGCAGGGAGTTTCCCTGCATGTATCGCGTGCATGAACGCCCGTCGGCTGATGCGCTTGACGCGCTGCTTTCGGTGTTTCAAGAGTTTCCCTGGTTTACCGAGGATATGGCCTTGAGGCTCATGACGGGCAACCCTCGCACTATTCAATCAATCCTGGATGCAAGTTCGGGCAGGTCCGAGGAGGAGCTTGTGTCTTCGCTTGTGCTTCGCTCCATGAAGCGCGCTGTATACAAGACGGAAAACGATTGCCACTATGGTCTGGCAAGCAAGGCCTACGCTCACTTTACGAGCCCCATTCGCCGCTATCCCGATCTTGTGGTTCATCGCATGCTGAAAGCCCAGCTGGGAAAGCGCCCCGAGAAATTTGGCTCGGAGGTTTCCGCCATGCCCTGGATTGCTAAACATTCTTCCGAAATGGAGCGCATCGCCGATGCGGCTGCCCGCGAGTCTCAGGAGCTGAAGATCATCGAGTATCTCGAGCGCTTCGTGGGAAAGTCCTTCTCGGGCGTGATATCGGGGGTGGCCACCTATGGCCTGTACGTGCGCCTCGATAACACCGCGGAGGGCTTTTTGCCCGTGCGCATGCTGGGAGGGGAGTACTTCTCCTTCGATCCGAGACGCTGGTGCTTGTGCGGGCAGGATACGGGCAAAACCTACCGACTCGGTCAGCGTGTCGCGGTTGTCTTGATAGCCGCCGATGCGCGCGAGCGCAAGCTCGAATTCCGCTTGGCAAGCAAATAGCCCCTCCTTGGCCCGGCTTGCGAAGCCTGACCGAAAGAGGGGCTGCTTTAATCGAAGGTGCGTTTCTCGCTTGCTGCAGCGTAGGTGCAGCTGCGCCCTGCCACGATGCTACATCTTGCGCTGCATCAGTCTGTTTACGGCATTGAGGTAAGCCTTGGTGGACGACACGATGATGTCGCCATCGGATCCACGGCCGGTGAATACCTCGCCCTTGTCCGACTTCACGCGAACCGTAACCTCGCCAAGGGCGTCGATTCCTCGGGTGATCGACTGCACCGAGAACTCGGACAGGTCGTTTTCGACGCCGGTGATCTGGTCGATGGCCTTGTAGACCGCATCGATCGGGCCGGCGCCCCATTCGCAGACAGTGGTCTCGTTACCTTCGGAATCTTTGAGCGTTACGGTGGCGGTGGGCTTGAGCGGGAAGCCGCAGCTCACCTGAACGCCCGTGAGCGTGAACAGGGCTCCCTCTTCGCGTTCGCGTTCGCTTACCAGGCTCTGGAGATCCTCGTCGTAGACCTCCTTCTTCTTGTCGGCAATATTGAGGAAGGCTTCGTAGAGTCGATCAAGCTCTTCGCCCTCGAATTCGTAGCCCAGTTCCTCAAGGCGGTGCTTGAGGGCTGCATGGCCGCTGCGGGCGGTGAGCACAATCTGGCTGACACCCGCACCCACGTCTGCGGGATCGATGATCTCGTACGTGTCACGCTTCTTCAGCACGCCATCCTGATGGATACCGGAGGAGTGAGCGAAGGCGTTGGCGCCGACGATGGCCTTGTTGGCCTGCACGTTCATGCCGGTGATTGAGCTCACGAGACGGCTTGCCTTGATGAACTCGCGCGTGTTGATGTCCGTGTGCGCGTTAAGCTCCTCGCCGTGCATGCGGATGCCCATGACCACTTCCTCCATGGCCGTGTTGCCCGCACGCTCTCCCAGGCCGTTGATGGTGCATTCAACCTGAGTGGCGCCGTTTTTGACCGCAGAGAGAGCCAGCGCGGTGGCCATGCCCAGGTCGTTGTGGCAGTGAGCCGAAACGGTGATGTTTTCGATGCCGCGAACGTTTTCCATGAGATAGGCAATGCGTGCGCCAAACTCCTCGGGCAGCGAATAGCCCGTGGTGTCGGGAATGTTGACCACCGTAGCTCCTGCATCTACAACAGCCTGGATGACCTTGGCGAGGAAGGCGTAGTCGGAACGCCCCGCGTCCTCGGCGTAGAACTGCACGTCCTCAACATAGCGCTTTGCGTACTTGACGGCGTGAACTGCTCGTTCGATGCACTGCTCTTCGGTGATGCGCAGCTTGTCGCGCATATGGCTCGGGGATACGCCGATGCCGGTGTGGATGCGCGGGCGCTTGGCGTACTTGAGAGCTTCGGCGGCCACATCGATGTCCTTCTCGACGGCGCGCGTAAGACCGCAGACAACGGCGTCTTCTCCGGCGAGCTCGGCTATGCGGCGCACGCTTTCGAAATCTCCGGGGCTCGAGATGGGGAATCCCGCCTCGATGACGTCGACGTTTAAGCGCAGCAGCTGGCGGGCAACGACGAGCTTCTCCTCGGTGTTCATAGACGCGCCAGGTGACTGCTCACCGTCTCTTAAGGTGGTGTCGAAAATGTTGATCTTGCGGGTCATGGGTGCTTCCTTCTTTCGGTAGGCTGTAAGGCTGAGAAGATGGTTTTACGCCGCGCTAACGCAGCCAGGAGAACATGGATCGCATCGCCGCACCCGTCTCCTCGATGAGATGAGCGTTGTTGGCGGCGCGCTGCTCGAGAAGCCAGGCATGGTCGTTTTCGCAATCAGCGATGAATTCCTTGGCGAACTCACCGGACTGGATGCGAGAGAGGATGTTTTTCATGGCTTCCTTGGACTGCTCGCCGATAACCTGCACTCCGGCGTGGTAGTCGCCGTATTCCGCGGTGTTGGAGATCGACCAGCGCATGTGGTGCATGCCGCCCTCGTACATAAGGTCGACGATCATCTTCATCTCGTGGTAGCACTCGAAATAAGCCATCTCGGGGGGATAGCCCGCCTCGACGAGCGTCTCGAAGCCCGCCTTGATGAGCGCGGTGACGCCGCCGCAGAGCACGGCCTGCTCGCCGAAGAGGTCTGTTTCGGTTTCGTCTTTGAAGGTGGTCTGGACAACGCCCGTGCGGGTTCCGCCGATGCCCCAAGCATAGGAAAGCGCAAGGTCAAGCGCGTTTCCTGTGTAATCCTGCTGCACGCATACCAGGTCGGGCACACCGGATCCCTCGACGTACTGGCGACGCACGATGTGTCCGGGTCCCTTCGGGGCAATCATGACCACGTTAACGCTCTCGGGCGGGGTGATGAAGCCGTAGTGGATGTTGAATCCATGGGCGAAGGCAAGCGTGTCGCCCTCGTCGAGGTTAGCCTCGATCTGCTCGGCATAAACCTTCGCCTGGATTTCATCGGGAAGGAGAATCATGACGAAATCGGCTTCCTTTACGGCCTCGGGCACGGTGAGCACCTTGAGGCCTTCCTTTTCCGCGGCCTCCCAGGACTGAGATCCCTCGCGCAGGCCGACGCGCACGTCGCAGCCCGAGTCCTTGAGGTTTAGGGCATGGGCATGTCCCTGGCTGCCGTAGCCGATGACGGCGATCTTCTTCTCTTTGATGAGTTGGGGATTGGTGTCTGCCTCGGTGTAGATTGTGACGCTCATGTTTGTTCCTTTCTTTAGGCTGGGATATATCAAAGTACGGGGCTTTTAGATCTTGGTGTTGCGCGACATCGCGATGAGGCCGGTGCGAACGGTTTCTTTGATACCGTAGGCGCGGAAGAGGTCCTCGATACCAGAGAGCTTGGCTTCATCTCCTGTCACCTCAATGGTGAGCGAATTGCGGCCTACGTCAACGATGTTGGCGCGGAAGATATTGGCAAGCTCGATGATCTCGCTGCGTCGCTCGGGAGTTGCGTTGACCTTGAACAGCGCAAGTTCGCGTTCGATGGAGTCGCCCTTGGTCAGGTCGGTGATCTTGTGGACGCTGATGAGCTTGTGCAGCTGCTTGGTGATTTGCTCGTAGGCCACGGCGTCGGCGGTTACGATGGCGGTGATGCGCGACATCGTGGAGTCCTCGGTGGGGCCGACAGAGAGCGATTCAATATTGAAGCCGCGGCGCGAGATCAAGCCGGTGACGCGCGAGAGCACGCCGGGCTTGTTCTCGACGAGGATGGAGAGCACGTGCTTGGTCTTCATTATTCGTCCTCCTCTTCCTCGAAGTCGTCCTGTGCGTTTTCGCCTACGAGATCGGGCATGTTGGATCGCACGGCGCCGACCGCAACATCGATGGCGCCCATCACGTCGTCAAGCGCGCTTCCCGGTGCCACCATAGGGTACACGTTTTGGTCTCGCGAAATGGCCACGTCGAGCAGGAAGGGTCCCGGGTAGGCTATCATACGAGCGATGGCGCCGGCTACTTCCTCGGGTTTTTCCACGCGTTCCGCCTGCCAGCCGTAGGCGTCGGCCAGCTTCACGAAATCGGGGTTTGCCGCAAGCAGGGTGGAGGAGTAGCGCTCGTTGTAGAACAGGCGCTGCCACTGACGAACCATGCCCAGGCAGCGGTTGTCCATGATCATGACCTTGACGGGGACGCCGTTGATGCCGGCGGTTGCCATTTCCTGGCTGTTCATCTGGAAGGATCCGTCGCCGGCTACGCACACCACCGTCTTGTCGGGATTGCCAACGGCAGCGCCGATGGCGGCGGGGAAGCCAAATCCCATGGTTCCCAGGCCTCCGCTCGACAGGAAGCTGCGCGAACATTCCCGGTCGATGAACTGATGCGCCCACATCTGATGCTGTCCGACTTCGGTGACCACGATGGACTGGTAAGGGTCAAGCTGGGAAGAGAGCTCCTTCATGACCAGCTCGGGGACGATGTCCTCGGGGGTGTCGCCTACGTTGGGATGGTAGAAGGGGTAGCGTTCGCGCCAGCTTGCGATGGTTTCGAGCCATTCGTCGGTTCGCGGCGTGCAGCCCTCCTTCTCCAGCTGTTCGATCATGCCCTCGAGAACACCCTTCAGATCACCTACGATGGGAACGCGCGCGGGCAGGATCTTTCCGATCTCGGCGGGATCGATGTCGATATGGATGATCTTCGCATTCGGTGCGAATTCGGAAAGGCGTCCCGTAACGCGATCGGAGAAGCGCGCGCCCGCCGCGATGAGCAGATCGCATTCGGTGACGGCGAGGTTGGAATACTTTGCGCCGTGCATGCCCACGGGTCCCAAGTTGAGCGGGTGAGACGCCGCCAGCGAGCCTTTGCCCATAAGCGTGGTGACCGCGGGGATGCGCATGAGGTCGATGAGCCTTACCAGCTCCTCGCTTGCATCCGAGATGCCCACGCCGCCGCCAACGCACAGCAGCGGACGCTCTGCCTGGGCGATGAGCTTGCAGGCTGCGCGGATCTGCTTGGCGTTGCCGCGATAAGTGGGCTTGTACGAGGGCAGGTTAACCTCGTCGGGATACTCGAACACCATGGGAGCGCCCGCCAGGTCGGAGGGCACGTCGATGAGCACCGGGCCGGGGCGTCCCGTGACGGCAATGTGGAAGGCCTCGCGGAAGGTGGCGGTGAGCTCGTCGGTGGACTGCAGCAGGAAGCTGTGCTTGACTACGGGCATGGTGATGCCCACGATGTCGGATTCCTGGAACGAGTCGGTTCCGATGACCGCCCGCGGCACCTGGCCGGTGATGACCACCAGAGGAACGCTGTCCATGTAGGCGGTTGCGATGCCGGTGACGGTGTTGGTTGCGCCCGGGCCGCTCGTCACCACGACAACGCCGGGTTTGCCGGTGGATCGGGCGTAGCCGTCCGCCATGTGAACGGCGCCCTGCTCATGGCGTGCGAGCACGTGGGTGATCTGGGTGGAGTCGTAAAGCGCGTCGTAGATCTTGAGCGCCTGGCCTCCGGGATAGCCGAAAATGGTGTCGACGCCTTCGGCCTCGAGCGAGGCGACTATGGCCTGCGCGCCGAGCATGCGCTGCCCCTGCTTGGTCGTCTTGCCGCCCAAGCCCCGAGGTGCGCCTATGATGGCTGCGCTGCGCCTGGTTTCGGCGGTGCCTTCCTTGGTTTTTTTCGTCATGATACGTATGCTCCCTTATCTGCAGAGGAAACGAGTTTGGCGTACTTGGCCAGCACGCCGTGGTGGTGCTTGGGCGCCGGCGCCTGCCAGGCGGCTTTGCGCGCGGCAAGTTCGGCTTCGGGTATGTCGAGGGACAGAATGCCGCCCTCGATGTCAACGGTGATGGGGTCGCCCTCTTCGACAAGCGCAATGGGGCCGCCGGCTGCGGCTTCGGGGCTGACGTGTCCGATGGCTGGGCCTTTGGTTGCGCCGGAGAAGCGTCCGTCGGTGACAAGCGCTACCGAAGTGGACAGGCCCATGCCGCAGATGGCGCTCGTGGGCATGAGCATCTCGCGCATGCCGGGTCCGCCCTGGGGACCTTCGTAGCGGATGACCACCACGTCGCCGGCGACAATGCGCCCGGCGTTGATGGCCTCGCAGGCGGACTCTTCGCTGTCAAAGACGCGCGCGGGGCCGGTGTGGCGCATCATGGACGGGTCGACAGCCGCCTTCTTTACGATGCCTCCGTCGGGTGCCAGGTTGCCGTGCAGCACGCGCAGGGCCCCTTCGGCGGTGATGGGATTGCTGTGCGTGCGGCATACCACGCCGTCAGCTGGATGCGTATGCTTTTCCAGGTATTCGGGAAGAGGGCCCATGCAGGTGAGCGCGCTTTCGTCGAGCAGGCCGAGCTCGCCCAGCTCATGCATGACCACGGGCACGCCGCCGACTTCGTAGAGGTCGGAAAGCGGTCGCGGTCCGGAGGGCTGCAGCTTTACCAGATGCGGCGTGCGTGCGCTTGCCGCATCCCAGTCGTCCATGGTGATGGGATGCCCCGCGCACTGCGCGATGGCGGTCAGATGAAGCACCGTGTTGGTGGATCCGCCGAAGGCCATGTCGCATTCCATGGCATTGTGGATGGCCGCTGGCGTGATGATGTCGCCTATGCGCACCTGCTTTTCCACGAGCTCCATGATCTTCATGCCTGCATGCTTGGCTAGGCGCACTCTCTCAGAGTACACGGCGGGGATGGTTCCGTTGCCGGGAAGCGCGATACCCAAGGCCTCGCACAGGCAGTTCATGGAGTTAGCCGTGAACAAGCCCGAGCAGCTGCCGCAGGTGGGGCAGGCCGTTTCCTCATAGTAGCGAAGCGTCTCTTCGCTCATGCTGCCCGCCGCCACCGAGGCTACGCCGTCGAAGAGCGTGTTGAGGTCGGTGGTGGGGCCGCAGCCTCCCGGCTGCTTGCCGGCAAGCATCGGTCCGCCCGACACGAATACGGTGGGGATGTTAACGCGCAGCGCGCCCAGGATCATGCCGGGTACGATCTTGTCGCAGTTGGGAATGCATACCACGCCGTCAAAGGCATGTCCCTGAACGGCACACTCAAAGCTGTCAGCTATCACTTCGCGTGAGACAAGCGAGTAGTGCATGCCCTCATGGTTCATGGCTATGCCATCGCAAACGCCGATGGTTGAGATTTCGAAGGGGACGCCGCCAGCTAGGCGGATGCCCGCCTTCACGGCCTCGGATATCTTGTCGAGGTTGGTGTGGCCGGGGATGATGTCGTTTCGGGAGTTGAGTACCGCGATGAACGGGCGGTCCATCTCCTCGTCGGTTATGCCGTCAGCCTTGAGCAGGCTGCGGTGCGGTGCGCGTGCGAGACCTTGCGTTATCTGGTCGCTGCGAAGCTTCATGTTTTTGTTGCGCCTCTCCTCATCTGCGGGCATTACCCGTGTCTGATCAGGCGTTTTACCTGATCAGACTGGACTTTTGCCCGAAAACAAAAAATCCTGCTGCAAGTAGCTTGCACCAGGACCTGGAATGCGGAAAGGCCATCTGCCATGAGGGGCGGATGCTTACGCGACATTGACGGAGTCACCGGTTCGACGCTACTTGCTCTTACGGTCCGGCGGTAAGCCTGCGACCGCAAACGCGTTCATGTCAAACAGCTCGGAGGCCTTTTTCGGAACGCCCACCACCGGCTCGCAAAACCGCCGGCTCTCTGCCAGATGGGTTAGCCCCTACTCTTCCTCGTCATTGCATTTGAAGAATATGAACTTAAGCTCGAAGTATACGCCTGTTTGCCTCAAGTTCAAGAACGCAAGTGTTGAATTCTTGTTTCGAAATCCAATTCGAAGCTTCGAATAATCTTGAGATTCACCGAACCGGTGCTACAATCGAGCCGCTTTGTTGCCGTTCCGTGTGGAAAAGGAGTTGTCATGGCAAGACCTATGACGATGGCGGAAAAGATTCTCGCCGCCCATGCGGGCTTAGACGAAGTTCAGCCTGGACAATTAATCGAATGCAATCTCGACCTCGTTCTGGCGAACGACGTTACAGCCCCCATAGCTATCAAGGAGTTTGGCAAGATCGGCGTCGAGAAGGTATTTGATCCCACCAAGGTGCTGCTGGTTCCCGACCACTACACCCCGAACAAGGACATCAAGAGCGCCGAGTTGGCCAAGACGGTTCGCGATTTCGCGCGCGCTCAGGGCATTACCCATTACTACGAAGTGGGCTGCGTGGGCGTTGAGCATGCGCTCCTTCCCGAACAGGGAGTGGTTGGAGCGGGTGATTTGATCATCGGAGCTGACAGCCATACCTGCACCTACGGCGCTCTCGGCGCGTTTTCGACAGGCGTCGGCTCGACTGACGCTGGCGTTGGCATGGCTACCGGCAAGGCGTGGTTCAAGGTGCCGGAGTCCATTCTCTTCAAGATCGAAGGCGAGCTTGCGCCGGGTGTGACCGGCAAGGACGTGATCCTGCACATCATCGGCCTCATCGGCGTTGACGGCGCGCTGTATTGCGCCATGGAGTTTACCGGCAGCGCTATCTCCTCCATGAGCATGGAGGAGCGCCTCACCATGTCGAACATGGCCATCGAGGCAGGCGGTAAGGCGGGTCTTATCGCTGTTGATGAGGTAACGCGCGCCTATATGGACGGTCGCGTCGAGCGCCCGTACGTTGAGTACCATTCCGACCCGGATGCCGAATATGCGAAGGTGTACGAGATCGACGCCGCCGATATCTCTCCCACGGTGGCTTTCCCTCACCTTCCCTCCAACACCCGCCCCGTCACCGAGGCACGTCACATCAGCATTGACCAAGCCGTCATCGGAAGCTGCACCAACGGCCGCATCGAGGACATGCGCCAGGCTGCGGCGGTTTTGCGCGGACGCAAGGTGCACGAAAGCGTGCGCTGCATCATCATTCCCGCCACGCAGCTGGTATATCGCCAGTGCATGGAGGAGGGTCTGATGGAAATCTTCCTCGATGCCAACTGCGCGGTTTCCACGCCCACCTGCGGACCCTGCTTAGGCGGTCACATGGGCTGCCTTGCCGCGGGCGAGCGCGCCATCGCCACCACCAACCGCAACTTCGTCGGCCGCATGGGCGACCCCACGAGCGAGGTGTACCTTGCGTCTCCGGCGGTTGCCGCGGCGAGTGCGGTGCTTGGGCATATTGGTCTTCCCGAAGATCTATAAGCTGACGGCTTTTCCTGGCGGCGCATTTGGGGTTCAGAACCCGTGATGATTCGCACACGGCGCGAAGGCCGCTTAGCTCATCATCCCGGAACCTTCGCCCCAACTTCACTCGCCAGGGAAAGCCTGTAGTGTTCGGGGCTTGACCGCGAGGCGACGACGCATCGAGGCGAAGCTTCGCAGGTAAGCCCCATTACCTCAAAATGATCGAAAGGATCTTTATGAAGTTCAAAGGAACTGCGCACCGTTACGGGCGCGATATCGATACCGACGTCATCATTCCGGCGCGCTACCTCAACGTGACCGATCCGCAAGCTTTGGCCAAGCATTGCTTGGAAGACCTCGACACCAGCTTCGTCGAGCGCGTGCAGGAAGGCGATATCCTCGTGGCCGAGGAGAACTTCGGCTGCGGCAGCTCTCGCGAGCACGCTCCCATCGCCATTAAGGCGGCGGGTGCCAGCGTGGTCATCGCCAAAAGCTTCGCGCGCATCTTCTATCGCAACTCCATCAACATCGGCCTGCCCATCATGGAATGCCCTGCGGCGGTTGACGCCATCAGGCAGGGGGACGTGGTCAGCGTTGATGCCGATGCGGGCGTCATCGTGAACGAAACGACGGGCGAGAGCTTTGAAGCCCAGCCCTTCCCGCCTTTCATCTGCGAGATCATCGAAGCGGGCGGTCTTATCGAACGCACGAAGCGCAGTTTGGGCTAGGAGTGGTGCTGCTATGACGAACTACAAGGTATGTTTGCTTCCCGGTGATGGAATCGGCCCGGAGATCATCGCCGAGGCCGTGAAGGTGCTTGACGCGCTCGGCGAGAAATACGGCGTTCGCTTCGACTATGTCGAGGCTTTGCTTGGCGGCTGCGCCATCGACGCCACGGGAAGCCCCTTCCCGAAGGCCACGCTGAACGCGGCCCTTGCATCCGATGCCGTGCTGCTCGCTGCGGTCGGCGGCCCGAAATGGGATACCACCGACCCGGCGAAGCCGCGTCCTGAGCAGGGACTTCTCGGTATTCGCAAGGCTTTGGGCCTCTACACCAACCTGCGCCCCGTGCAGATCTTCAACGCACTTTCCGACGCCTCGACGCTTCGTCCGGAAGTGATCGACGGCGTTGATATGATGATCGTGCGCGAGCTGACGGGCGGTTTGTACTTCGGCAAGCGCGAGCGCTTCTACGATGAGGAGGGCGCGGGCGCTGAGGGCAGGCCCGGCCAGCGCGCCTACGACACGCTCGAGTACTGCGAATACGAAATCGAGCGCATTGCCCACCAGGCTTTCCAGGCTGCGCGCAAGCGTCGCAACAAGGTGACGAGCGTCGACAAGGCGAACGTGCTTGAGACCTCGCGCATGTGGCGAGAGATCGTGCATCGCGTGCACGATGAGCATTATGCGGATGTCGAGCTGGAGGATCTGCTGGTCGACAACACCGCCATGCAGCTCATCAATCGTCCTGCTGACTTCGACGTGGTGGTGACTGAGAACATGTTCGGCGACATTCTCTCCGATGAAGCCGCCCAGATCACGGGATCTCTTGGCATGCTGGCATCGGCAAGCCTTGGAGACGGCGTGGCGCTTTATGAGCCGAGCCATGGCAGCGCACCCGATATCGCCGGTTTGGGCGTGGCGAATCCGCTTGCGCAGATCCTGTCCGTTGAGATGATGCTGCGCTACAGCTTCGGCATGAACGAAGCGGCCGATGATATCAGGCGCGCTGTTACCGAAGTGCTTGACGAAGGTTGGCGCACCAGGGACATCAAGGGAGCCGACACGCCGCCCGAGAAGCTGGTTGGCACCAAGGCCATGGGCGACTTGGTGGTTGCCAGGCTCTAATATCAGGCCATCAGATCGGCCGCCGAGACCTTGTCGTGCGCGGGAAATCCCGCGTCGCGCAGGGCTTCGGCGGCTGTTTTTGCATGCCCTGCCTTTGGGCGAAAAATCAGCTTGACCTCAACGTTTCGGCCCCCGCGCCTCTTCGCAGTTTCTCCACAAATAGAGTACAATCTGCCAAATATCTTTCCTGCGAATACTACGAAAGGCTGGACCATGGAAAGAGAGAAATTTGGTTCGCGCTTGGGGTTCATTCTCATCAGCGCGGGTTGTGCGATCGGTTTGGGAAACGTGTGGCGCTTCCCCTACATCACCGGCGAATACGGCGGTGCGGCCTTCGTGCTCATGTACCTGGTCTTCATGGTGGTGCTGGGCCTGCCCATCATGGCCATGGAGTTTGCCGTCGGCCGCGGCAGCGGCAAGTCCACCGCGCGCGCCTTTGACGTGCTCGAGCCCAAAGGCAGCAAGTGGCACAACTTCAAGTGGGTGGGCCTTGCGGGTAACTACCTGCTGCTCATGTTCTACACCACGGTTGCCGGTTGGATGCTCGCCTACATCCCCAAGATGGCATCGGGTGAGTTCGATGGCGCTACGGGCGAGCAGACGGCTGCGGCTTTCGGCAGCATGCTGGGGGATCCCATCGGACTCATCTTCTGGATGCTCGTGGTGTGCGCCGTGGCCATCGCGCTGTGCGCCATGGGCTTGCAGAAGGGCGTTGAGCGCATCACCAAAGTCATGATGATCGCGCTTCTTGCCATCATCGTGATTCTCGTGGTTCGCGCCCTGACGCTTCCGGGCGCTATGGCTGGCGTCGAGTTCTACCTCAAGCCTGACTTCTCCAAGATCTTCTCAAGCCCGGATGCCTTCTTCGAGGCGGCTTACGCGGCAATGGGCCAGTCCTTCTTCTCGCTGTCCATCGGCATGGGCTCCATGGCTATCTTCGGCAGCTACATCAACAAGGATCGCTCCCTCATGGGCGAGGCCGCAACGGTTGGCATTCTCGACACCCTTGTCGCCCTCACCACCGGCCTCATCATCTTTCCCGCATGCTTCGCCTTCGGCGTTTCTCCCGACTCGGGCCCGGGTCTCATCTTCCAAACCCTGCCGCCCGTGTTCGAGCAGATGCCCTTCGGCGCTGCGTGGGGCGTGCTGTTCTTTATCCTCATGAGCTTTGCCGCCCTGTCTACGGTCATCGCCGTGTTCGAGGGCATTTGCGCTTGGTGCATGGATCAGTGGGGTTGGGACCGCAAGAAGGCCGTCATGGTCAACGCCATCGGCGTCCCGCTGCTTTCCATCCCCTGCGCGCTCGGCTTCAACGTGCTTTCGGGCTGCGTAGTTCCGGGCATCGGCGACATCCAGGCCGTCGAGGACTTCATCGTTTCGAACAACATCCTGCCGCTCGGCAGCCTGATCTTTGTGGCCTTCTGCGTGAGCAAGCGCGGTTGGGGTTGGGACAACTTCCTGGCCGAGGCCAACGCCGGCACGGGTCTGAAGTTCCCGAAATGGCTGTTCAACTGGATGCGCTTCGGCGTGCCCGCCTTGGTTTTGGTCATCCTGGTCATGGGCTGGATGCCCATTATCCAAGCTTGGCTTGGGATGGGCTAGGCCTTTGTGTTCGGTTGATTTGTTGCATGGAAGGCGCTCGCATTTGCGGGCGCCTTATTTGCAGATGCCAAAGGTGAGCGCAAGCTTCTTGCATGGGCGAGGGCGGAAAGCATTGACCGGCCCTTTCCCGCTGCTTTAATTCTTGCGTCCGCGCACGAAGCGGAATCTGTCTATGCTAGCTGCTTTTTGCGGTACGCGGCAATGATGAAAGCTTTGAGCTCGTCAAGATCACCCGCGTCGAAGCGATAGCCGACCACCTGCGGCTCGCGGGGATTAGCCCAATCCTTCTGCTCGACGCGTACGAAGGCAAACTCGACGCTTTCGTAGGCTTGGCTGCTTAAGAGCGCGTAGGCATAGCATTGGGCCTGCAGCTGGTGCTTGGCCTGAAGGCGGTCATCTGTCTCTTCGGCCGAACCGCCGGTTTTGTAGTCGATGACCAGAGCCTGCCGCCCGCCCGCGCTTTCGGCGAGAAGGTCTATCTCGCCCTCAAGGAAGCGGTTGCATGCACCATCGACGTCCTTTTCGTCAAGGTTCACGCACACCATGAAAGGCACTTCCGCCCTGATGCGCGCGAAAGTCTCGACACGGCGCGCCACGGAGCTCTCGAACCAGCGTTTAAGGGCGGCGTCAAGGCGATCGCGGTGCTCTCCGGCTAGTCCGAGGCTGCGCGCAATGGAGCCCACCGCATCATCGGGTGGAAGTAAAAGCGCGCCGCCTGTGAGCTCAAGGCGCTCGACGGCAAGCTGAGCTACGCGGTGAAAGGCCGATCCTACGTCGGTTGCCGAAGGCCCCTGCGCGCGCCCGAATTGCCCGTTGCCGGCAGGACCTGGCTGGCAGCCTGCGCCCGCAGGATCCATTTGAAGCAGGCTTGCACCCTCTGTGTCGACTTCGCTTTCAAAGGATGCGGGCCTTGGCGTGGTGGAGGTGGTGAGGTCGTCCTGCTCGACTACGGGGAGGTGGTCTTCCTTGGGTGCGATGGAAGAATAGGAGAACACCCCGTTTCTGGTGGAAGAGGACAGCGCCGCGGGCAGCTCAACACATTCCAGAAGGGGGAGGTCTATGGTTTCTGGGCGATCAGCATGATCTTCTTCAACAAGGAAGGGCCTGTCTTTCGAAAGGTAGAGATGCGTGAAGCGCGCCGGTTGGGTTCCTCCGTATTCGATGCTCGCGTTTTCGGCGGGGAAGTCGACAAAGCTTCCGCAGAGCGCCTCGCGCACGTCATCGAGGATGGGTTTGGCGGCGTAGGTCTTTTCCAGATCCTCTTCGATGCAGCCCGTGCTTTTCACCGTCGCCACAAGGGAGCTTACGAGCAAAAACTCGCTTGCCCGCGTGCAAGCAACGTAGAACTTGCGCTGCGCTTCAGCTAGCTCTTCTGCCCAGTCGTGTTCGGCGATGGCGAGTGCAAAGCGCGCCGGATCCCCATCGGCAAGGCTTGCGTTTTCGGGTTTGTAGGAGCCTCTGGTTTTGCCGGCGCATTCGATGGCGCCATACCTCATCCCCAGGGCCAAGTGTACGGTTCCTTCGTGCGCGGTGAGTGAGAAATGCCTGCTCGAGCGCTTACTCGGCTCAAAATCCGCCACTGCTACAATGGGGAATTCGAGGCCCTTGGATTTGTGGATGGTCATGATGTGCACGGAGTTTTGCTCGGAAACGGAAAGCGAGGCCGGCCCTTCGCTTTCGCTTTCTGCCATGCGTGCCAAATCGTGCGCCACGCTGCTGATGCCGTATCCCGGTTTGCGCTCGAGCTCTTCGATCTTTTGCACGGCCTTCAGGATGTTTGCCGCCTGCGACGAACCGATGGCCCCTTCGCCCTCAAGGCGCGAAAGCCAGCCCGAATCGAGCAGCACGCCCATGATCACGCGTGAAGGCTTTTCGTGCTTGACGCGCTTGTAGGCGCGCTTGAGCATGGCTATCACGTGATTCAGTGCAGGCGATGCTCCTTCGGGGGCGGGCGCCTTGAGGCCCCTCTCAAGCGTCTGGGCTTTCAGCCGGCCGTCGTCGGCGAGATAGCTTGTCAGGTCGAGGAAGTCATCAGCTGCCAGGTGAATCATGGGGCTTGCCAGCACGGAGAACAGCTTTTTGGAGTCGGCGGGATTGGCAAGCGCGGCGAGCAGGTTGACCACCACCTGCACTTCCTCTTTCTCAAAGAAGCTCTTTCCGCCTTCGAGTACGCATTCGAAGCCCGCCTCGCGCAGGGCCTTGGCGTAGATGTCGGCATTGGTGGTCTTGCTGAGCAGTACCACCATCTCGCCCGCATGGTGGCCCTCTTCCTTGAGCTGCAAAAACCTCTGCGCTATGGCATGGGCCTCGGCAGCCTGGGCGCCGGTGACTTCTTTTCCGCCGTCATGGGTGACGATCTGCAGTTCGATGCGCGGCCCCGATCCCTTGTAGCGACCTTCGGCGCCCTTGCGGGATGCCTGCAGGTCGAGGAAGCCCTCACCGAACATGCGCTTTGAGCCGCATACCGCACGTACGAAGGCCAGGATGTCTTCGTGGCTGCGGAAGTTTTGACTGAGCTTGCTCTCGAGGGCATTTACACCCGATTCCGAGCTGTCGTGTATGGCCTTTCTTCGGGCTTCGAAAACCGATACGTCGGCACCGTTGAAGCGATAGATACTCTGCTGGGCGTCACCCACCGTGCACAGACGCGCGTTGCCGGCCACGCGGGTGATGAGGTCCACCTGCATCTGGTTGGTGTCCTGGAATTCGTCAACCATGACAAGCTTGAACCGTCGGGTGTAGCTTTCGGTAATTTCGGGGTGGTCCGTCAGCATGGCGAGCGTGCGATGGAGCAGCCCGTTGTTGTCGAGGGCCGATAGCTCGTCGAGCCTGGCTTGGTATTTCGCATCAACTTTGCGAGCGAGATTCAGAAGCGACTTAGCATGCGGGCGAGCGAGTGCCATGTTGACGTTTGAAAGGGCCCAGTCAAGCTCGCTTCTGATGAGGCCGGCATAACCTGCGGGGTCGTGTTTGCCGAAGGCGTCGGCTCTTACGGGTCCCACCTGGGCCATGAGCTCAGCAAGGTCCCGCATGTCCTTGCCCGCGCTTGCACCTGCTCCTGCGTCTGCG
>CAYZCY010000012.1:31235-32876 GCA_964477115.1 uncultured Eggerthellaceae bacterium
CTGCTCCTGCGTCTGCGAGATCGGCGCTCACCGCACCCGCAAGATCAGGCGCGCCTGGTTTCTGTCCGTGCTTTGCTATAAAGGCGTCAAGCGCCTTAACGCTTTGTTCGCATTGGATAAGGGCCTGGTTGAGATAGACTTGCTTTTTCTTGGGTTCAACGAGGGAGCATCCGTGGCCGTGCGCCTGCTTGAAACATTCGCGCAGGCGAGTGGCGATCGCACACGCACCGGCGGGCTCGGGCCCTATGTTGATGGCGTCAAGCCCGCGCGAAAATGATGCCGCCTTTCCAAGGATGGCCTTGAGCATTTCGTAGACGGCAATGTCTTGGTTGCTCGCTCCCCTGACGCCGTATTCTGCAAAAAGGGCGCCAAATTCCGCCGAATCCTTTTCGGCGGCGAGCACTTCTTCTATGACGCTTTCGCGCAGCTTTGCCGACTCGAAATCGGATAGAACGGTGAAGCTGGGATCGATGCCGGCTTCAAGGGCGTGTTCGTGAAGGATGCGGGAGCACATGCCGTGGATGGTGGAAATCCACGCGGAGTCAACCTTGAGGGCCTCTTCGGTCATGCCCGCTTCGCGCAGCGCCGACCGCACGCGCGCTTTGATTTCGGCGGTGGCCTTTTCGGTGAAGGTGATGGCGAGAACTTCCTCGATGGAGTGAATGCCCGAATTGCTTTCGGCCATGAGAGCCCAGGCGATGCGGTTTTGCAGGGTGAAAGTTTTGCCCGAACCGGCGCCGGCTGCAATGAAGAGGGGTCCGTCGAGGTGCTTGACGCATTCCCTTTGTTCTTCGGTGAAGCGCGAGAAGTCCATTACTTTCTCCCTTCGCAGCTGATGACGGGGCAGTAGGTGCAGGCGTCTTTGGATTGGGGACTTGCCTCGATCACCCCTTGTTTGAGCTGATTAAGCCGTGCAGCGATCATGTTTTCCACCTCGTCGAGCAGCGCCTCGAAGCTGGTGAAGGGGCTTCTTGACAGGGCGTTGCCCTTGTCGCTGATCTTGAGCAGATCGTCGCTCGAAAGCGGGCGATCGTCGTAGGCTCCACAGGCCAGCGGCTTGCCGCTACCTGCGCGCTGGGTATGCACGTAAAGGGCTCCGATCACGTCGAGGTTCAAAAGCTTGCGCGCCACCTGGGCATAGATGAGCGTCTGGACCTTGGGCGGCAGGGCGAAGGTGTCTTCTTCGCTTGCTGAGAGCAGGTTGTAGTTGGGCGAGAGCGAGCTTTTGTAGTCGACGATGATGGCGCGGCCCTCTGTGTCAAGGTCGATGCGGTCGATGGAGCCGCGCAGGTAAACGCCCGCGTATTCGAAGGGCTCGTCATAGCCGAACTTCAGCTCGAAGTGCGCAGGCTCAAAACCGGGGGCGAAGCGCGAGTCGCGCTTGATGTAGCCCTTGAGCGCATCGAGGATGGCCTGGGTCTGCCTGTGCTCGGCCTGCGTGAGGGGGATGTAGGGGTTGTCGCGCAGGCTCTTTTGTCCCTGGGCGGCAAGCGTGCGCTGGAATTGTGCTTCCAGAATGATTTCCGCTCGCTCGAGCTGATCCGCCTTGGGCTTGGTGGTGCCCAGCTCGGCGCGCAGGCTATGGTAGTAGCCGAACAGCACCTCGTGAATGAGGGTGCCGCTTTCGCGCAAAGACAGGCC
>CAYZCY010000012.1:32976-38919 GCA_964477115.1 uncultured Eggerthellaceae bacterium
AGGGGCTCGCAGAGCTTGGCTATCGCCTCTGGGCTGATTTCGTCATAGGCACCCTGGGGTGTTGCCACCCGGGTCACGGCGGTGGGGTAGAGGTTGTTTTCGAGCTTTTCTTCGCCAGCGCTTACCGCAAAGGCCTCAAGGGCTGCGGTGAGTCCTGTGGTTTTGCTGACGCCTTCAACATGGGGCTTGCCTTCGTCATCGATGGCGATGCCCCGGTAGCAGTCGATCACGTCCTCAAAGATGACGGCGGGGTAGGTGGGCTCGGCCTTTTCATTGTGCAGGGTGCGCACGAGGTAAAGCCGCGACCGCGCGCAGTCAAGAAGTCTCGCCATGCGAAGACGAGCGGTGAACAAGGTGTTTTCACTTGATTTGTAGCCCATGTGCTCGAACAGCTCATCGGCCGAGCTTCGATTTTGGCGCAGCGATTGCTCCGATGCGTTCAGGTTGCACGCAAAGACGTGGTCAAAGCTGTTTGCGGGAAGCGCGGCCGCGTCGCGGTGGGAGGTGATGGTCACGTGGGTTGTTGCCCCGTCTGCCGGGACGCACGCCCCCGCGCGCAACTGCATTTGCTCGAGCAGACAAAACAGGCTGCGAGGATTGCGGCCAAGGCTTTCCGCTTCTGCGATAAGCGTTCGCACGCACTTTGTTGCGGCAAACTGCTCGGCTCTGAAGGCCTCTCCTTCGCCTGCTAGTTCGCCGAAGCGGGCCTCTGCTGCGTCGAGCGCTTCAGCGTATCGGTTTGCTTCGAGCAGATCGATGAATTCAGCCGAGCTCGGTTTGCATTCGCGCAGGGTTTTCAGGATATCTTCGCGCGTGGTGAGCCGGTTGCCGCGCCATGATGCGTCGGCCTCGTAGGCCTTTTGTAGATCTATGCCCGCGAAGAGGGAGAGCGCGTAGTCGCTCGCTTGGGTTATGGAGGGCTTCTCTTCTTTAGCCAGGGCAAGTGCGCAGACGAAGGCGCCGCCGAAGTCGGTTTCAGCGAAGCCACGCGTGAAATTTCCCTCGACGCTGATGCCCTGAGCGTGAAGACGCTCGGCAAGTTCGGCAAACATGGAGCTCGGGTGATTGCAGGCGATGAGCACGCTGCCCGAAAGGGTTTGAATTGCCTCCACCAGAAGCGGTGCCTGGGCGTAGCGTCCAGCTGGCAAAAGCGTGCGGACCGATCCGCTTGCGGTGACGGGGGAGGCGGGGTTGGGGTGGTAGAGGGAACCGCGCAGGGATGCGAGTTCGCCTGAGTTGTCTGGGGTGTCTGATCCTGCGTTGTCTGTCACGACGAGGACGCGCTCACCTTTTCCAAATGCCTTGTGCAGGGCCTTCTCCAAGGCTTCTGCCACGGCTTGCGCGCTATCGAAACGCGAGCCTATTGCACGGTGTACCACAAAGCGAATGTCGGTGCGCTGCGAAATTGCGGCGAAAAAGGCTGCTTCATGTAGGCGAAGTTTGTCAAAGCCTGTGGCCGCGATGTGCGGCCAGGCAATGTCGGTGCGCTGAGATAGCGTAAGCATGGCTTCGGACGGCTCGCAGAGGCCGTGCTTTGCGAGGAGCTTTTGATAGCTGACTGCCGATTTGACGAGCGCAAGCTCGGTGGGGGAGAGTTTGGCTTGATCAGCGTTGAGAAAGCCGGAAAGCCCCAGCCCCTCCTCAACCATGCGCGCCAGAAGGTCGATCGTTCCCTGGTTTGCGGGGAAGAGGGCGTCGTTTGCGTTCGCCGCCTTTTCGTCCGCATCATGAAAAGCGAGCGCTTCTTCCATGAGCAGCCTGCGCTGCACGGGCGAGATGAGCGCGCGGCCATCCCCGTAGAGGGCCCACAGGTCTTCGATCCAAGAGCTGAGGCTTGATGTGGTGCAGCCAAGGCGCAGCGGCGACTTTGCTGCTGCGAGGCTTTTGCGCACGGTCAGGGCGTGCGCGTAGTCGGGCGTAAGCCAGGCGGTGCGCTTTAGCTGTATGGCGGCGTCTCTCAGAGATGACTCGCATGCTTGCATGCAATTGTGCGATAGCTCGATTGTGATGCTCACGCTACCCTCTTCCTGCTCTTTCAACTGCGGATACCCTATTTTCCCTGTTTTCTCTGGGCACTTAAAAGAAATCAAGGTGCTTAAACGAATCCTAATCTCGTCTCAGGTGCTCTGCTAGATAGGGGATGGCAAACTCGACGTATCCTCGGCTTGCTTTGCCTATCACTCCTGCATTGATCAGACGCAGGCGGTATTTCTGCGCGTAATCGGGTTTTACGCACATACGCGCAGCGATATCGCTCATTTTGCTGGGGCCGGCATCGGCGGCCATCGCGCGCAGGAAGAGGACGTCCTTTTCCGACAGCGCCGCCAAGGTTGTTTTGCATATATCGTTTTCGAAGTCGTTTTGGGCGGCTGCCAGGGCGTTGGCAAACGCTTTTTCGTCGACCTGCTTCGATGGACCTGCGTACAGAGCCATGTTGTGTCCCAGAAGCTGCAGCAGGTAGGGCGAGCCCTGGGTGGCGATTGCGGCTTTCCTGCGTATATCGTCTGTTACGTCAATTCCCAGCTGCAGGAAGGCTTCGGCGAAGTAGGCGTCGACCTCGTTTGTTGCCAAGGGCCCCAGTTCGACCTTGCGTGCTCGGTTGAGGAAGGTGAGCACATGGTCGTTGAGCGTGGCTGCAACAGCGTTGGGCAGCCCCGCCATCACAAGGGCAACGTTGAGGCCTTCTCCGACGATTTCCTGATACGCGACAACCAGTTGGCGAACGTCGTCGGAGTTCGCTTGTAGTTCGTCTACCAGGATAAGCACGCCCTTGTTACGCTTAGACAAGACCCTGCAAAGCTGCGTCAGTTTGTATTGAAAGCTCTTCGACTCCTGAACATCGCGCGTGAACTGCAGGCCTGCTGAAAAGCCCAGGGCCCCGACGCTTCCGCCCGAAACGTGGAGCCGGCGCTCCCTTACATACTTTTCGCCGTCATCCTGGATTTTCTCCACGATTCGCTCGAGCATGCCGTTTGTGGTAACGGTGGGGGTGGCCACCGCGAAATCCATCTTGCGGGCACGGTCGGCCAGTTCCCATAAGAGTACGGTTTTGCCGCTGCCTCGCTGTCCTAGCATTACCACCGCGCGATCCTTGTTGCCTGGCTTGCTTTCCAGCCCGCGCAGAAACTCCCGGATGACGCCTTCGCGCCCCACCAGCTGACTAGGCCTGTTGCCAAAAGAGGGAGAGAATACGTCGTCTATGTTCATGAGACCTCCCTGTTGCGTTTAAGATGACTTTCCTTTTTTTCCTATTTTTTCCTTTTTTTCCTATTTGTCAATTGGCCGTGCGCAGCGGGCGTCGCTTTTCCAGGCTTCTTCTATGAAAAGGAGTGCGTGAAGCGTAACCGTCAAAAGAGGTGCAGTCGGCGGCTTAAGAAAAGAACCGTTTCGTTTGAGGCGATCGAAAGGTCATGGTGCAGGGTTGAGCGATGATGGGGAATAAATGTCGTTGGGGTGTTTCTAGCGCCTTCAGGGAACACAATGGCTTGTCGAGAGTGGTTCAAATTTGTGTACCGCCGCGAAGAAAAGAAAGTATCTCTTATAAATCCAAAAGAAGTTCAAGGACGAGCTCTGAGTTGGCAAGGCCCTGCGTTTTCCCTCATTTGCCGAGAAGCTCTTGCGTTTAGCTCGGTTTCATATATCCTTATACAAGGATAATACGCAAACGAGAATAATGCTGGACAGATTACAAGGCTTGGCATTTGTCAATGATGAGATACCGCATCAAGGCGGTATTGAAGCGAACAAACAACGCAGCCGAATGCGTGGCTGGCTCATTAGCTTGCGAACTTGGATTGAGGCTTTACGGGAGGAATCGGCTTGAACCTGCTTGAAAATAGCGCTCGGGGAAGAGGCTTGTTTTTGAGCCTTCTAACTGCGAGCTGCGCAGGCATCTTAGCCGTAGCTCTCCGCTTCGCAAGCGAAGCGCTCCCGCTTATCCCCGCACGGGTAAGCAGCACCGTGAAATGCCGCGTAGGCGGCGCCTCCACCACATCTGATCCTCCGAGGGCCGCGTCGGCCCCTGCGCCCCGCGCTGCCTGCGCTTGGGGCCTTTCTGCCGGAAACGGCACATCCATCTCATCATGCATAACGCGTACGTGTGCGCCTGCGAAGACCCCGCTTGCTATGGCGGGCCCGCAAGGTGCTTCTTTGCGCGCTCAATGCATATACCGGGTACCTAAGGGATCCTGGTTTGGGGCTATTCGAGGAAAGGGGGCCTAGCACAAGGGGAAGAAGAGACGCCGGATCCCCGACAGCCTGTACCAGAGGCTGCCGAGGAATCGCCCGGCAGGTCGAGCGCTCGATGGAAAAGTCTCGACCGAGTAAAGGCCCTGAAAGCCTCCAACTGCACATTGTATCCCACGTAGGTATCCGTAAGGGGGAGATCTTGCCTGCGTTATGGGCTTTTGATGCGCAGGTTGAGGCCGATGGGGAAGATTCCGCAGGTGAGTTCTTCGCAGAACGTCGCTTGCGGTCATCGGACTCTAAGGAATTCGTATGAATCAAACAAAAACAATAAGTGCGCGGGAGGAGGTCCTGCGAAAGGCGATCGCCTTGCTGGCGAGCTTGGCGCTGGCGCTGTCCCTCGTGCCGGCTATGTCTCTCACGGCATGGGCTGACGAAGCGAAGGAACTTAGCTTTGCCGACGGCGTAGCCACCATCACGGCAGGCGGAACCTACCAGCTTGCTGCTGACGCAACCGGCACCGTGAAGGTGAACACCACCGAAGCCGTGACCGTCGTGGGCAACGGCGCGATGTGGGACGCAACTGGGACTATGACGAGCACTCCTAACGAGCAGCTATATATTGACTGCTCGAATCAGGCCGGCGTCAACCTCACGCTCAAGGACGCCTACATCAGCAATAATTCCCCCTCTGCGAATAGCATTGCCTTTGCGGGCGCGGGTAACAAGCTGGTTTTTGACGGTGCCGTGGTTATCGATCATAACGGTAATGCTAGTGGCTATGCTGGGATCTACGTTCCAGCGGATGCTGAGCTCACTATTCTCGGTACCTCCGGCAGCTCCATGTATATGTATAAGCGTGAGCAGGGAGCGGGCATCGGCGCAAATAATGGCGGAGCTTGCGGTGACATCACCTTCGGCGTGCAGGGTGGCGCCAATGACTTCTCCTTCTTCATGAAGGGAAGCAAGCAGGGCGCCGTCATTGGCAACGGGGCTAGCTGCTCTGGCCAGCCGGGTGACATCACGTTCCTTTCGGGTGTTTACAACATGGAGGCGAACGCCAGGGGTGCTCTCATTGGTGGCTCTGCTGGCGTGGAGTCTGCCGCAGCGGGTAACGTGTACGTCAAGGGAGGCTTGCTCAACCTGTTTGTCGATTTCTCGGGTGCGGCAATCGGTGGCGGTGGATACGACGGCGGCAACGATAAGGAAGGCGGAAACGCTTACTTACTCGGCGGCTCCGTGCGAACCTACATCACTCAAAATGCCGTAAGCCAGTGGTCCGTGGAGGCTGCTGGCGTGAACGATGTTGCAATTACCGCGAACAAGATGAATGCTGAAGGCGAACCCGTCTATCTTATGGCTATTGACACTGCGGGTATTGACGCGATCGACGGGGCTTGGACGGTCGCTGTTGATGGAGATAGCGTTTACTCTGGTCCGCGCTACTCTTGGGACTTCAGCAAGACCACATCGGGCACTGTGGCGAACTGGGTTGCTTCCTCCAGTGAGACGAATCTTTATGTTTATGCTACTGGAGAGAACCATGCTGTAACCGTCAATGGCAAGGAGTACCTTGCCAAGTGGAACGCGGATACTTCCTCCTTCACGCTTGAGAAGGCTTCTGCTCCCAGCACCATCATGACGGCAGCGGACCTTCAGCTGTTGGCTGAAGAGGTCAACAGCGGTGACGCTAAGGTCGGCAAGACCTATACGCTTGGCGCTGACATCGACCTCACCGGCATCGATTGGGCCCCCATT
>CAYZCY010000013.1:0-36423 GCA_964477115.1 uncultured Eggerthellaceae bacterium
CGTTTGCCCAGCTCAGGCTAGGTAAACGGCCTTTCTTAACTGCAAAAGTCAGGTTGTACCATCGTGTCGTATTCGTACCTTAATCAGCCAGCAGGCTGTCTGCGCAAGGTTTCGTGGGTAGTCTATGCAGGACCAAACCTCCGCATTCAAAACCGCTGGGAACCTCGATTTCGAAATAGCTTTCCGTCATAGCCCGTCCCCGCTGTTCGACAAGTACGTATTCATGCGAGCCAGCACGCTCAGCGTAGTCTATGCGGCGCAATTCCTCACCCAATTCGCGCAGACGGCTTGCGCGCTGCGCCTTGACCTCGGGGGAAATCTGGTCGCTTCTCGCTGCAGCAGGAGTTCCCTCTCTCTTGGAGTAGGGAAACACATGAATTTTGGAAAAACAGCAACGTCGGGCAAGTTGCAGAGTCTCTTCGAACTCTTCTTCGCTTTCACCGGGAAAGCCTACGATGATGTCGGTACTGAGCGAGATCTCAGGTACGAGGGCACGAATGTAATCGACGAGGCTTCGGAAATCCTCAGCATCGTAAGGGCGCGCCATCTCCCGCAAAACCTTAGAGCTGCCAGCCTGAAGGGGAAGGTGAAGGTGTCTGCAAACCCTGCCCTCCGATCGGGCCAAAAGCTCGACAAAGCTATCGCTCACATCCATAGGCTCGATACTTGACACCCTGAAACGGACAGGAGGCTCATCTGCCTCGACCATCTTTGCAGTGAGCGAAAGAAGATCCTCAAGCAATTCGGTCAGGCCATAGCCGCCGTACTGGTAAGAGCCGATGTTGATGCCCGAGAGAACTATCTCCTTGACGCCCTGGCTTGCAAGAGCTGACACCTCTTCGCGGATCTCTGCGATGGGACGTGAGCTTGCCGCGCCGCGTGCAACGTGCACTATGCAATAGGTGCAGGCGTTGTCGCAGCCATCCTGAACCTTCACGCCCACGCGCGTGCGTGCGGCATTAGAGAGCGCGCTACCATCAGCATTGGGCAAAACTCTCTCGGATGATGCTTTCGCGACTTGACGGGCTAGATAAGCGAGCCTCTCAAAGGAATCGACCTTTGAGCACACCTCGATACGGTCGCTCATTTCCTCAAACACCGAAGGGCTAATTGCCGCTGCGCAGCCCGTGACCAGCACCTGTGCTCGCGGGTTGTGCTTGAGTACCTGCCGCACCGCCTTGCGTGTCTTTTTCTCGGCGACGCCGGTAACCGTGCAAGTGTTGACTACCACCAAGTCGGCATCTTGCTCGACCTGCGCAAAGCCTTGCTCTCGGAGCAGCTTTTCGTAGGAATCCGATTCGACGCGATTTACCTTGCATCCGAGGTTGACGACAGCAAACCTCATCTAGGCATCAGCTCCCACATGGGATTTCCCTAAACCGCCCAATTCGTAGATCACCAGCCCTGGTGCAATGAGGCCGGCTGTCTCAGTGCGAAGAATGGAAGCGCCCAGGCTTACCAGTGCTGAACGAGGGTTGCAGGCAAGCAGCGCCTGCACCTCTTCGGCGCTTAAGCCTCCCTCGGGACCTACGATGACGGCCACGCGCGCATCAGCGGGCGAACGACCTACGCCGCAGGCAGATAGTCCGGATGCAAGGGCTTCGGAAAGATTGGCGGTTTGAGGCGCCTCTTCCCAGCAGATGAGCACACAGGTAGCCTCGCTCAAAAGTTCGCAGACTTCCCTAACCGTCATGGGTGCGCAGACTTCGGGCACAAGCCTTCGACCGGACTGCATGGCAGCACTCTTCGCAATGCTCTTCCAGCGCTCAAGCTTGGAGGAAGCCTTTTTATCATCAAGCTTCACGATGGATCGGGAGCACTTCATGGGCACGAATGCCGAGACGCCGATTTCGGTGGCGTGGCGAATGACCGTCTCCATCTTGTCCGCCTTAGGAAGTCCCTGGATTAGGATGACGGTGGGCTCGTCAGAGACCAAATCAAGGTGCCTGCTGATACGAACAAGCGGAATGACGTCGGAAAAGTCTACGATTTCGCATTCGAAGTAGTCCTTTCCTGCGTCCACGACCGCAATGTGCTCACCTGTTCCCAAGCGCAGAACGCGGGCATGCTTCGCATCGTCTTTTGCCAGGCGAAGTGGAAAGATCTCTTCTGTCTCATGAGCGAGAACCTGCGAGTCAAGAAAGAACTGGGGCAATGACATCAAAGGCTCCGTAGGGTCTTAGTCGAAGATACTGCGAAGCTTCTCGAGCGGGCTGCGCTTTTCGCTGAAGTCCTCGTCCATCTCTTCCGCAAGCTCTTCGAGGATTTCACGCTGGCGCTTGGTGAGCTTCTTGGGAATGCTTACATCAACATGCACGTAGAGGTCTCCGCGAATGCTCGAACGCAGGCGGGGCATGCCAAATCCTCGCACGCGGATGACCTGTTCGTTTTGGCAGCCTTCAGGAATCCTGATGTCAACTTCTTCGTCCTCCATAATGCCGTCAATCTCGATCTCCGCACCGAGGGCGGCCTGAATCATGGAAACAGTTACGCGAGCGTGCAGATCGTCGCCGTCGCGGTCGAAGAACTCGTGAGGCTGCACGCGAACAGTGACAATAAGGTCGCCAGATTCCGCTCCCTGCATACCGGCCTCACCGAAGCCGGAAATGCGCAGCTGCTGACCGTCTCTGATGCCCCGAGGGATATCAACGGACACGCGCTGCCTGTCGGGAACTCGGCCCTGACCCTCGCATTCGGGACAGGCGTTCTCGATATGAGTACCGACGCCATGGCAAACAGGACAGGTTTGAGCGGTCTCGATATTGCCGAGGAAGGTAGACTGAACCTTAACCACTCGGCCCTGGCCGTTGCATTCGGGGCAGGTAACCACATGGCCGTCAGCGCCCAAGCCGTTGCCGCCGCAGTCGGGACAGGGTGCAAGACGATCGTAAACGATCTCCTTCTTCACGCCTTCAGCAACCTCTTCAAGGGTAACGCGAAGGCCAACACCCATGTCGCGGCCCTCTTTACGAGCAGCACGGCTCCCCGCCTGGCCTCCGAAGAAGGTGGAGAAGATATCACCCATGCCAAAGCCGCCGCCGAAGAGATCTTCGAGGTCCACGTAGCCGCCGCCACCAGCATAGGGGTTACCGCCGCCAGCAGCACCGGGGATGGTGCCGAAGCGGTCATACTGAGCCCTCTTCTGAGGGTCAGAAAGCACGTCATACGCTTCGTTGAGTTCTTTGAACTGATCCTCGGCATCGGGCGCCTTGTTCACATCGGGGTGAAGCTCGCGCGCCTTCTTGCGAAATGCCTTCTTGATTTCTGCATCTGAGGCGTCCTTTGAAACGCCAATGACCTCGTACAGATCCTTTGCCATTGCTTGCTTGACCTTTCTAGAAGGGTCTGGGGCTACTCATCCCCCAAAACCTGCTGTGCGGCGCGTACTGCGCGTATTACCTTGCCATAATCCATGCGGGTAGGGCCAATCACGGCAACGACGCCGCTTGCCTCTCCCCTGCCGTATTGCCCAGCTACAACCGAAATACCCGGGAGCTGAAGAGAAGTGTTTTCACGACCAATCCTCACCATGGAGCCAGATTCGAACATCGCTCCGTCGAGCACATGAAGCAAAATGGTGTCATCTTCGAGCATCTGCACAACCGGGAGAAGAGATGATGCCGTACTGAACTCGGGCTTACGCAGCAATGCGGAAACGCCGTCACGGTGAGACCTTTGAGCGCCGGGGCCCTGCAAGCAGCATATTAGCTCTTCCAGGATGAGCAGAACCAAGGGATCGCTTAATTGATCGATTGACTTTGCGTCAAGAACGCCTCTGATTTGTGAGGGGGTCTTTCCAACGAATACCCGGTTAAGCAGGTCCTGCACGCGGGCGAGATCCTCCAATAAGACCTCTTCGGCAAAGGAAACCTGCTGGTTAAGCACCTGACCATCCTCAAGTACCGCAACGATAAGCGCACGGTAATTGGAAAGGGAAATGAGTGAAATCTGGCGAAGATGGGCGCCTAAGACAGAGGGAGCCATAACGATCGACAGGCAATCGGTCAGACGGCACAGCGCAGCAGAAGTTTGGTCCATGAGATCATCAAGCTCGGTGGCGCTCGAACGGATCTGCTCGATCAGGTCCTTATGCGGGCTTTCCTCGTTTAGCAATTTCGAAGAGAGCAGCTCGTCAACGAAGGCACGATAACCCGAATCAGTGGGAATGCGCCCCGCAGAAGTATGCGGCTGCGTAATGTAGCCCGCATCTTCCAAGGCGGAAAGGTCGTTGCGCACGGTTGCAGGGCTCACGCCTAGTCGATAGCGTTCGGTAAGCGTACGTGAACCCACGGGCGTTGCATGAGCAATATACTCCTCAATGAGTGCCGCGAGAACCCTGCGTCTTCTATCGGAAAGCATGACCCTCCTTTCGCCCTTACTTCACTTGGTGCAAACCATCATTTTAGCAGCCTTGGCAAAAGAGTGCTAAAACTCACGAACATTCAACGATCCACGACGTGCAGACGGCAGGTGGGAGCGTAAGTTTAGGCTACAATTTTCGTATGAAAGAATTCTTCCAACATCATCGCGTGCTCCTTGCCCCCATGGCAGGAGTGACCGACCTCGCGTTTCGCTCTATCTGTCGAAACTTTGGCGCAGATATGACCTATTCTGAGATGGTTTCCGCCAAGGCACTTTCCTTCGCCAATCAAAAGACCCGACACCTTTTGGACTTAGCAGAAGGTGAAAGCGAGATTGCCGTCCAGCTGTTCGGGCATGAGCCCGACATACTCGCAGCGCAGGCTCAATGGGTGGAGGAAAGCATGGGCGACTCTCTTGCCTACCTTGATGTAAACATGGGTTGCCCCGCGCGAAAGATTGCAACCAAGGGTGACGGATCGGCGCTCATGAAGGATCCGGAACTTGCGGCAAGCATCGTATCCTCCATTACGGCAGCGGTAAAGGTTCCCGTCACCGTTAAGTTCAGGCGTGGATGGGCAATGGACGAAGAGACCGCACCCGAATTCGCCCAGCGTATGGAGCAAGCAGGCGCAGCGGCGGTCGCTGTGCATGGCAGGTACGCCCAGCAGATGTATCGAGGCAGTGCAGACTGGGGTGTGATCGAGCGCGTGAAGAAATCCGTAAGCATCCCCGTCATAGGAAACGGCGACATCAAACATGGCGAAGACGGCGCTCGTATGATGGCGCACACCGGTTGCGATGCGGTTATGGTGGGACGCGGTGCCCAGGGCAATCCCTGGATATTCTCCGAAATACAAGCTGCACTCGAGGGGCACGATGCCCCGCCTCGACCGAGCGTCGACGAGAAGATTGCCATGGCGCGACATCACGCCGAGCTGCTCGCAAAACTCGAAGGATGCAACATCGTAAGAATGCGCAAGCATGCCGCCTGGTATATGACAGGCGTTCCCCGTGCATCGGGTGCTCGCGAGCAGATCAACCGCTGTGAAACCCTTGAGGACTTCAGCGCCGTCTTCGATGAGGTGATTCGTATGACGCGTCATTACGAAGCACAGGGCTTCTACATGAACAATACCGGTCTTTAGATAACTGCGCTCACAGCGAGGCCCTTGATGCAATACGACCCTTACCGAGCTTTATACCTGCACATTCCCTTCTGCGTAAGCAAGTGCGCATACTGCGATTTCAACTCAAGGGCCTGCGATAGTTTAGACTCGACAATTGATCGTTATATCGACGGACTTGTCCTCGACATCAGACGCGCCGCAAAGGAGGGGCTCCTCGGTGAGATCGATACGGTTTACCTTGGCGGCGGCACGCCTTCTCACATCGGAATACAGCGCTTATCAAAGCTTCTCTATACTCTGTCCGTGTCGATGCATCTTAGCCCCGATGTCGAATGCACCATGGAGGCAAACCCTGAAAGCTTTGACGAAAGAATGGCTCGAGATCTGTGGGCCTTAGGCGTCAACAGGCTCTCCATAGGAGTTCAAAGCTTCGATGACGACGTGCTGAAGGTGCTCGGGCGGCCCCATAGCTCAATAGACGCCCTAAACGCAGTGCATGCCGCTCAATGCCGCTTTGACAACATCAGCCTTGACCTTATGTGCGGCATCCCGGGGCAATCGAGTGAAAGCTTCGAACGCAGCGTGCTAACCGCCCTTGACCTTGGGGTCAAGCATGTAAGCGTTTACCCGCTCACCATAGAAGACAGTGCGCTATTCGGACAGTTGGTAAACGATGGCTTGATGGAAGACGTCGATGACGACGTAGAAGCATCGCATATGAGGATTGCCGAAGAAGTCCTTAGGTCTTGCGGCTTTAAACGATACGAGGTTGCAAGCTACGCTCTACCCGGATACGAAAGCCGCCATAACCAAGCCTATTGGACCGGTCTTCCCTACCTTGGCTTAGGCGATGGCGCCACAACTATGAGGCAGACGACATATTTCAGGGAAAGGCTTTGCGACGGAAAGCTGGTGGAGCGCCTTCATGCGGATGAAGCGCTTGCCGAAGACCTCATGCTTGGCATGCGCATGTCACGTGGAGTGAGCATGGAAGACATTGAGCTTGCCTCCCTTGTTTTCCCCACTCTTCCCGACGTGATCGAAGAGCTGCAAACCTTAGGCCTTATCTACATTCACCAAGATAGGGCAAAGCCAACCGAATTAGGCTGGCTTTGCGGTAACGAGCTATACGGACGCTTCTACGATTTGGCTTGCGACTAATCGTCAACCTTGAGAATGGCCATGAAGGCTTCCTGAGGCACTTCGACATTACCGATTGCCTTCATGCGCTTCTTACCCGCCTTCTGCTTCTCGAGAAGCTTGCGCTTGCGGGTGATGTCGCCACCATAGCACTTGGCCAAAACGTCCTTACGCTTTGCCTTAACCGTTTGACGCGCCAAAACCCGACCGCCGATGGCAGCCTGAATGGGAACCTCAAACATCTGACGAGGAATGATCTCCTTGAGCTTTTCACACAGAACACGACCGCGGTCATAGGCCTTATCACGATGCACGATAAAGGACAGCGCGTCGATGGGCTTGCCAGAAAGCAGAATGTCAAGCTTGACCAAATCCGATCTCTTGTAGCCGTGGAATTCGTAATCCAAGCTCGCATAGCCCTTGGTATTGGACTTGAGCTTATCGAAAAAGTCCATGATCAGCTCGGAAAGCGGGATCTCCCAGATGAGCTCCACTGTCGTAGGCGACAGATAGTTCATATTGACGAAGTTGCCCCTGCGAGCAACGGTGAGGTCCATAACAGCGCCCACGTAATCAGGCGGGATGAGTACCTTAGCCTTAAGGTAGGGCTCCTCAACATGGTCGATTTCGCTGAAATCGGGCATTTCCTGCGGCGAATGGAGGGAGACCATTTCCCCGTTCTTTTTGAACACATGGTATTCAACGCTTGGTGCCGTAGCGAGAAGATCCAGGCCGAATTCACGTTCCAGGCGTTCCTTGATAACCTCCATGTGGAGCAAGCCCAAGAAGCCGACGCGGAAGCCAAAGCCAAGGGCATGGGACTTCTCGGGCTCCCAGACCAAGGCGGGATCGTTGAGCGAAAGCTTCTCAAGGGCTTCCTTCAGGGGTTCGTATTGATCACCGTCGATCGGATACAGGCCCGTAAAGACCATGGGCTTAGCCTCGCGGTAACCAGGAAGCGGCTCGTCGACGCCGCCTCTGAGCGCCGTAATGGTGTCGCCTACCTTAACCTGACGCACGTCTTTGAGGCCGGTGACCAAATAGCCAACCTCACCAACTGAAAGGCAGGGCATGGGAGTCTCAACGGGTCGGCGGCAGCCAACCTCGTTGATGAGAACCTCGGTGCCTGTAGCCATCATGCGGACATGGTCGCCCTTTTTCATAGAGCCGTCAACCACGCGAACCAGCGCGATAACACCACGATGCGGGTCAAAGTAGGAGTCGAAAATCAGCGCCCTTAAGGGTGCGTCGGCATCTCCTTCAGGTGCAGGGATGTTGTACACGACAGATTCAAGCATATCGTGTACGCCAACGCCGGTTTTGCCCGAAGCAAGAACGGCGTCATCAGCAGGCAGTGCCAGCCCGTCTTCAATTTCAGCGCGCACACGATCCGGGTCAGCGGCGGGAAGGTCGATTTTGTTGATAAGGGGGATGATCTCCAAGTTGGCGTTCATGGCCATCATGGCATTTGCAACCGTCTGGGCTTCCACGCCCTGAGTTGCGTCCACAACCAAAACCGCACCTTCGCACGCCGCCAGGCTTCGGGATACCTCGTAAGTGAAGTCAACATGGCCCGGCGTGTCGATGAGGTTGAACTGATAGGTATTGCCATCATCGGCGGTGTAGTCAACGCGAACAGCCTGACTCTTAATGGTTATGCCGCGCTCTCGTTCGATATCCATAGAGTCAAGGATCTGCTCTTGCATGTCGCGCTTGGCAACAGTGCCTGTAAGCTCAAGAACTCGGTCTGACAGCGTGGACTTGCCATGGTCGATGTGAGCGATAATCGAAAAGTTTCTGATGAACTGAGGATCTTGTGCCATGTCTTGCTTTCTATTTCAAAAAAATACGCCGATATCTTCGGCATTGATGCTTAACCTTACATATTTTAGCGCATGATAAGCGCTCGTTAAGCTGCGCGTCTCGCCAAGCATAGGAGAATGCTTGGCGAGACGTATGCCGGAATATATGCGCATATCGGGATTACGAAAGAGGCTTCCCAAAAATGCGAAAGAGCTCCGGAAACCCAGAGCTCTTTCGCTTGATATGCAGATGGATCGCTTTGGATCCAGGATATCAGTTTATTCAGCAGCTTCCTCAGCCTCAGCTGCGGCAGCCTCAGCAGCAGCCTTAGCTGCCTCTTCAGCCTTGCGCTGCTCAGCAGCGGCAACAGCCTTCATGTGAGCCTCGCGGCGAACTGCCTTGGCTTCGGATGCGGCCTTCATAGCAGCAACGCGAGCAGCCTTAGCCTCGGCCTTCTTGGAGCCGGTCTTCTGAGCCTTGGGAGCCGGCTTGACGTAAGCAGCCTTGTCCTCAGCAGTAGCAACGGTGTTCACGAGAGCCATAACGCCGGACTTGCGGTTAGCAGCCTGGTTCTTGTGGATAACGCCCTTGGAAGCAGCCTTGTCGAGCAGACGGCATGCATTCTGCGCAGCGGCAAAAGCCTCAGCGCCGTTCTCGGCAGCAACAGCCTCCTTAACGCGGCGGATAGCAGTCTTCAGCTCGGACTTGACAGCGCGGTTGCGCATACGGGACTTCTCGTTGGTGATGATACGCTTCTTCTGGCTCTTGATGTTTGCCATGTTTTACTTCCTCCTTATGGAAATACACTTATCTAGCTATAAAAATAGCGCGTTTCCGCGCCGAGTGGTTTGCTATTAAGTTCATGAGCGACACAAGAGCGCACGACAAGACGAGCCTTCTCGTGCACGTTTATGAAACGGGCGGGATTTCTCCGTTTCCTGACCTGAGTCACTCAGCGAACGATTCCTTTAGCAGCCACGTCTGCGGATGGTGTCTATCGACACACGCACGTATCGCTGAATACGCAAGGAGGTATTTTAGCAAATCGAAGGATAGATGCAAGGATTTTGCGTTCAATTTTATACAAAGAATCACTTCAAAACCAAGATGAGCCAATCCTTAAAGGCCTGATCAGGGTCAGTTCCGCTCTTCATAGCCTTCTCGCAGTCTTGAGCGGAAGACAGGGCTTGTCGAAGCTCGCAGGCGCTGAACTTGCGCGACCATGCGGCATGATTCTTGAACCTCCACTCGGGCTGACTCTTACCGCTGTATGCCCCGAAAGCCTTGGCGATGGTAGCCGCATTACCGTTACCTCTTCGCGCGAGTGCCTTGGCGCACATGAGCTCTCTCAGGCGCCCAACGCACATGGAGATCAAAACATGGGGCGAAACGGAATCCATTCGCTGCAAGAGAAGCAAGCATTTGGATAGATCCCTCGCAGCAAACGCATCGGTGAAGTCCCATGGCTTGACTTCCGCAGTGCGGGCAACGAGCTTTCGGACTTCCTCTTCCCCAACTTGCGATTTGCCGGCATTGGCAAGAGCGATCTTTTGAATCTCAGAATCCAAATGAACGGTGTTTTCGCCGACGAGATCGACCAAAGCCCTAGCCGCACCATCGGTAAAAGTCACACCATGGCCGACAGCCATAGCGCGCACCGCACGCGGAAGGTCGGCTCGCTTCATGGGACTGCAGTCGATGACAGCCTTTGCTCCATGAGCGGCAACTGCTTTGTATAGGCGGGTGTTCTTCGCCAGTTTTACCGCCTCAAGGGCAAGAAGCGTGGTTTCAAAGGGGTTTTTGAGGTATTCGACCAATTGATCAACGTCGGTTTTGGATAGCTTATCGGCGTTTCTCACCACAACTAAACGCACACCGCTTGCAAAGGGCATGGTGTTGCATGATGTGCAGACGAGGCCCTCCTCGGCAAACTCCGCGTCAATGTCGTCGCTGTTGAAACTTAAATCTCCATACTCCTCCGCCCGAGTACGCAGCTTCTTAAGCACAGCAGCGCGCTTCAACTCATCCTCGCCCACGACGAGGTATACAGGCAAAAACGAGTCTTTCAGGGATTGGTTCATGGGGCTCATTTTACCGCAGTTCAAGTGCTAAAGCAGGACGCGGATCTGCTCCTCCCCATAACGCAGGCAAACGTCTCCGTTAACATCGCTACGCAAAACCAGGGCACCTGATGATTCCAGGTCACGAACAACTTCGTCATCAGGATGGCCGTAGGTGTTAGCCTCCCCTACGCTTAGCAAGCAAATGAGAGGCTGCAAAACATCAAGCAGGTCTTCGTTTACCGACTGAGCCGAACCGTGATGGCCCACCTTAAACACGTCCACTTGGGAACAGACGCCCGAATCGAGTATCTGCTCTACCTCATCTTCCTCAGCGTCGCCAACCATAAGCGTCTTCCAACCGTATTGAAGATGATCGATGAGGATGCAAAGACTGTCGGGGTTTCCTCCTTGCGAGGCAAATGCCCTGGGCCATACAATTTCACAGCGAAAATCGCCAAGTTCTATGATGTCGCCTTGAGTCAAGGGCACGATGTCGGGAGCGCTTTCAAGACCCCTGACGGTCTCTATCAATTGAGAACAGTTATCGCAGGAACAAGCGAGTAAATCTTCGTGAAGATACACGGACTCGATTCGAACGATCTGGGACAGCGCGGGAATTGAACCGCAATGATCATCGTCGGGATGGGTGATTACGAGAGCTTCCAAACGATACACGCCGTTTCTTGCCAAAGCTTGCTTAAGCAAGGCGTCGTTAGTCCCCGTATCGACCATCATCGACGCACCAGAGCTTCTCAGGATAAAAGAATCGCCCTGTCCGACATCGAGCATGATCAGCTCATCCTGGTTGGACACATAGATCGCCCTCAGCCCTGCGAATAAAGCAAGGCAAACAAAGATCGCAGCTGCGCAAATCCTTAAGCTCTTTGCATTGGGCCACCAAAAGTACAGGGCAGCTGAGAGCGCTGCAGAGACGGCAATCATAACAACGGGATCTCCGTTAAACGGGACTGAGGCGTAGGGAATGCGGGATAGGGCGCCCGTGATCATTTGCATGGGCACGCAGGAAACAGCAGCAAGGCTGACCGATACCTGGGAAAGAGCGGGCGCGAACACTGAAACCATAGCGGCAAGCAAACCTAGCACGCACGACACCGCGAACAGAGGCGCTATCAATACATTTGCCGCAATTGAAGCGAGCGGCAACTGGGAAAACAGGGCTGCCGAGTAGGCCTGGGTCGTAAGCGCAGATGACAGCGTCAAAGCAATCGGGTCTACGCAGAGAGCATTGAGTGCCTTGAAGGGCGTTGCAGCCGCATCGATGAACAGCGACGCGAACATGATAATGCCGAGCGTGGAGCCGGCTGAAAGGATAAAAGATACCGAAAGCGAGCAAAACGGGTCAATTGCTACGAAGGTAATAATGCAGAGGGACAGTGCGTTGAGCGCAGAGTTTCGCCTGTTCGAGAAATAGGCGCAAAGAGAGACTATCACCATGAAGAGGCTGCGAAAGGCGGAGATGGATGAACCTGTGAAAACAAAGTATCCGCCCATCATGAAGATAGTGGCAATGGTCCGATACCGCGCGTGCACGGACATTCTCATGAGCAACACCTGGACGAAGGCCGCTACGATAGCTAGATGCGACCCCGATACGGCGATAATGTGAGCTAGGCCGACAATCTTGTAGTCTTCATATTCCCCCGTTGCCTCAATGCCGCCCCGGTATCCGCATATCAAGGCCTGCAATATACCCGATTGACCACCGCCGCGAAGCCCGAAAGATTCGATCGCTTGCCTTCGGGCCGTGTCTATGATCTCGGATAATCCAGTTCGCTCTACCAGCTCAAAGCCATAGACCACCGCTTCGGCGCATATACGCTTTTCCCAGTTGTATTCGCTTCTTACGTTGGCTTCAGAAAGAGACGCACTGCTTCGTATGATATCGCCAACGAGAAGCAATCCGGGATCTTCATTGAAGCTGAGACTGACGTAGCGCTTGCCAGAGTTTGGAAGATCCACGGAAGCGAGCACGCTGAATTCACCGTTTCGAGAAACAAGGTCTTCTTCAAGGCGATATTCCAAAGGATATTCAGCTTCATGAAGTAACTCAGCTCCTTCCATAAGAGCATACGCGCTGATTGCGGCCAGGCTCACGCCGAGCAGGCAAAAGGCCGCAGCTAAGGGCAGTAGTTCTGGTATTCGCTTGGCGATTTGCGGCAGCCGCATGAGCGCCAAAACCAAAGCCGCCATAAAACATAACGCGCAAATAAGCGGGAAAAAACTTGCATCGACCTCTCTTAGCAAGGTCAAGGAGGCGGCGGATCCGAGCCAAAACGTAAGGGAGCAGAGAGCTAGAGGCGTAAATCTGACCTTATTGCGAACGCCCTTATCCCGCAAAGCTTCCCATACGTCCTTCATACGCAAATTCGATCCTTAATTGCATCGAATTTCTTCTGCCCAATGCCAGAAACGCGCATGATGTCCTCAATTGAGGAAAACGGACCGTTTGCCTCCCTATCAGCAATGATTTTTTTCGCCGTTGCTTCCCCTACTCCATCGAGGGTAGTAAGTTGATCAACACCGGCGTTGTTGATGTTTACGACAGCATTGCTTTCGCCAGTTTGCGCGACGCCACTTAAAGCTCCTGCCGTACTCAGGCCAGATTCAAGCTCCTCGCGTGTGGGAATGTGAATCTGCTCACCATCGTTTACGACACGTGCGAGGTTTACGGCTTCGAGAGATGCCTCCTCAAGTGCACCACCAGCAAGATCAACCGCACTTCCAACACGACTGCCCTCATCCAACTCGTAAAGTCCAGGAGATTGCACCGCGCCGCTCACATATACGACGATCTTCACCTTGGCAACATCGCTAGCAGAAGCTTTGGCGGATGATTCCTCTTCATCTGCAAAGCTGGTCCCCTCTTGTATTTGCTCGAGAGCCGCATCAGATCTGACAACTGACACCGCATGCTCTCTCACCAGCTGCACGATACCGATCACAATTGCCAGACTAGCTACTAAGGAAAAGACAAGAAACGCAGCTATAGCGGAGGGCTTGTATCTGTGCAGATGAAGCCGTGATCTGAGACTTTGGGCGCTTGACTGGAAAGACATCGGCATCTCCTCACTTAACTTTCGTTAAGCATAGGAAGCCCTTCGCTGCCACATGTCCCCAGATTAGTCCGTTCTGAATCCCAAAACAGTCTCAAATCGATCCCAGAATCAAGAAGGCGGGCATAAAAAAGGCGCTTGCGCGCCTTTCAAACGGTTACCGAGTGTTGTTTCGCGGTGCCTTGTATGCAGGACAGGAATAATCGTGCACTTCGGCGGCATCAACAAGTTCCTCTATCCATTGCTCAAGGGGAAGGAGGGCCTCAGCTGCCTCGACATCCTCAAGCTTTGCATGCGTTTCCGGAGAACGCGGCATGAACAATGTACAGCAGTCAGGGGCATCTTGAGATGAAATCTCAAATGTGCCGAGCTTTTCAGCCGCCTCTATGATCTCGAGCTTGTCTGTGCCAATGAGAGGCCTGAAGACCGGGATTTCAACAGAAGCATCCGTAGCTCGAATGTTTTCAAGCGTCTGCGAAGCAACCTGGCCAAGGCTTTCGCCTGTGACCAAGGCGCCGGCCTTTTCGCGAAGGGCGATCTTCTCGGCAATCTTGAACATCAGCCTTCGGTAAAGAATGATCCTCAAGGAAGGGGGTGCGAGCACGGAGATCTCTCGCTGGTAATCACCGAAGGGAACAACGTACACGCGGGCTATGCAACCGGTCTTCTCAAGTACACGCGCGATGTCGTCAACGAGGTATTCAGAAGCGTCAGACGTCTGCGGACGTCCGGAAAAATGAACGCCAACGCAAACTGCACCTCGACGGGCAATGCGCCACAGGGCAACAGGCGAATCAATACCGGAAGAAAGAAGACAGACAACCTTACCCGAGCTGCCCACGGGCAATCCGCCAATCCCTCGAATACTGCGTGCGTATACGTAAGAGGCGTTTTGCACCACTTCGACACCGACGGTAACGTCAGGGTCTTTCATCTGCACTTTCTTTTCAGGGAATGCTTCGCAAAGAACAGCACCGATATCGCGATTCATCTGCATTGAATCGATGGCGAAGTCGGTGTGATTGCGGCGCGCGGCAACTTTAAAGCTCGTGAAGCCACCCGCCTCGGACAAGGCATAAACGGCTGCTTCACCCATCTTGCCCATGTCCCTTTCACACTTGAAACCGCAAGACACACGAGCTACGCCGGGTACCCCGATGATGGCATCCGCGCAATTGTTGGCAAGCTCATAAGAGGTGCCTTCGCGAAGAAACACGCAGAGCCGGCCGGCAATACGATGAATGGTAACGATAGGAAAATCAGCAAGAATCGCTTCAAGATTTCGAAGCAAACGCATTTCGAAAACTGAGCGATTCTTACCCTTAAGCCCGATCTCATGGTAATGGACCAGGCAAATTCTTTGAAACTGCGACATGAAGAACTAGTGATACTTGACGTCAATAGATTCCGGATCAAAGGAGACGTCGCCGCGGGAAACCTCGGTAAAGGCCATGGAGAGCGGCTTTTTGTCAGCAGCACGAGCGATTTCAACGGCAGTCTGCAGCTGAATGGCTCGATCGCGCTGGCCGCGCATCATGTCGTTGATGTCATGCGCGCGCTTGGAAGCGAGGGCGCAGAGCAGGAATCGATCGTTGTCGGTTTCGTTCAGCAGAACGTCAATTTTAGGCTCAATAATGCTCATGGTATCAATCCTTATTATTCTTGCTCGGCCAATGTGTTGACGATTGAGATCAATTCGTCAACCGCACGCTCGAGGTCATCATTTACCAGCCGTATATCATACTCCATTTTGCGGGAAAGCTCCACCCGCGCTGTAGCCAGCCTACGCTGAACGGCCTCTTCATCTTCGGTCCCACGGCCTCGAAGCCTTTCTTCAAGCACTTCAAGAGAAGGTGGTTCGATGAACACGAGATGCGCATCCGGCATCTTTTCCCTCACTTGGAAAGCACCTTGAACCTCGATTTCCAAGATTACCTGTGCGCCTTTCGCCATGGACTGCTCAACGAAGGAACGCGGAGTGCCATAGCAGTTTCCGGCAAATTCAGCCCACTCCAAAAAGCCATCCTCATCAACGAGCTCCATGAACTCATCGCGCGTGATGAAGTGATAATGAACGCCGTCAACTTCCCCTTCACGAGGCTTTCGGGTTGTTGCAGAAATGGAGAGTCGTGCATCGGGAACCGCTTCCATCAGACGCGAAACCAAGGTGCCCTTGCCGGCACCTGAAGGCCCTGAAATGACAAACAAGTTCCCCCGACGCATGGCTACTTTCCCATTCTCTCCAAAAGGGCTGCGCGCTGACGATCTCCCAAGCCGCGGAGACGACGGCTATCGGCGATTTGAAGCTCTTTCATAACCTTCTCGGCCTTAGCCTTGCCGTAACCAGGGATGGTCTCGATAAGGGTCGAAACCTTCATGCGGCCGACAATCGGGTCATCCTTCATATCGAGGACCTGCTCAATGGTGAGCTTGCCAGACTTAAGCTCTTCACGAACCTCGGCGCGCTTGATGCGAGCCGCCTTGGCCTTCTCAAGAGCCTCCTGACGAGCTTCTGCACTGAGTTGAGGAATTGCCATCTTTTAGTCTCCTTGTCTTAGGCGGCCCGGTGATACTACCAAAGACCACCACACCTATCTTCCATACTGTGACAAACGGGCTAAATACGCACTGTTTTCGCAGATAAACGCATAAAAAGCGCCCGAAAATTTCGAGCGCGCTAAATTATGGACCATATGGATAGAAATTACCTGAAACTGCAGATCAAATCACAATTCCACTACATATTCTCCAATTCGGCAGCGATGGCCTCAAATGCAGCCACAGGATCATCGGCCTGAGTAATGGGACGGCCCACGACAATATGGGAAGCACCGTCTGCAAAAGCCTTAGACGGGGTGGCGACACGACTTTGGTCGCCAAGAGCGGCACCTGCCGGACGAACGCCAGGGGTTACGATGTAGGCGTCGGGGCCTAAGGCCTCACGAAGCAGGCTTGCCTCCTGAGGAGAAGCAACGACACCGGAGATGCCCGCTTGCTTGGTCAGCAAAGCCATAGCGAGAACCTGATCGGCAACATGGCGCTCCACACCGGTAGACGCAAGCGTCTCTTCGTTCATGCTGGTAAGAACGGTGATGCCCAAGGTGATGGGCACCTCTGTGCCGATCTTTGCAGCAGCGGCCTCGGCGCCTCGCTGTGCAGCCTGCATCATAGGCACGCTGCCAACCGCATGCATGGTAAGCATGTCGGCACCGCTTTGCGTTGCGGCGGCGGCAGCGCCCTCGATCTGATGAGGGATATCATGAAACTTGAGGTCGAGGAAGACCTTGAAGCCGCGTTCCTTGAGTGCTGCGACAATGGAGGGACCCTCTGCATAGTACAGGGTCATGCCAACCTTCATCCACTTTGCCTTGCCCGAGAGCTTTTCAGCAAGTTCAATGGCCTCATCCGCAGAACAATCGAGAGCAACGATCACACGGTCTTTTGCAGGAATCTCAGAGAAATTGCTTAGCATTCAAGTGCTCCAATCAGTTCGTTGACATCGGTTACGCCCTGCTCTTCGCAGTAATCGATAATACCGTTAATGACGTCTATAGTTGCATGCGGATTAACGAAGTTCGCCGTACCGACAGCGACAGCGCTCGCACCCGCAAGCATGAACTCAACAGCATCAATGCCGTTTGATATGCCTCCCATACCCAAAAGCGGAATATTCACGGCCTGATGGGTTTGCCAGACCATGCGAAGCGCAACGGGCTTAATTGCGGGACCCGAGAATCCGCCAACCACACGTGCGAGCGCGGGTTTGCGTCGCTTGGCGTCGATGGCCATTCCGAGCAGAGTGTTGATAAGGGAGATGGCGTCTGCCCCCGAAGCTTCGGCTGCTCGAGCGATCTCAGTGATGTCGGTGACATTTGGGGTGAGCTTTACGATAAGGGGGCGCTTAGTGGCAGCGCGGCACAGGGAGACGACCTTTTCGACGCTAGGAACATGAGTGCCCATGGTCATTCCACCGGCATCGACATTTGGGCAGGAGATGTTGATCTCGTAAGCGTCAACAGGCGCCTCTTCAAGAGCCTCGATTACCTGAACGTATTCGTCGAAACTATGGCCAGAAACGTTGACGATAGTGGTAGCGCCCTGGTCGAAAAGCCAGGGAAGCTCGAATTCCATGAGGTGCTGAACGCCCGGGTTCTGAAGGCCGATCGAGTTCAGCATACCGGAAGCCGTCTCAGCAATGCGGGGAGAGGCATTGCCCTCCCAGCCGTTAAGAGAAACTCCCTTCGTGGTAACGGCTCCAAGGCTTGCAACCTCGACGAAATCGTTGTACTCAAGACCGGCGGCAAAGGTGCCCGATGCCACCGTGACCGGGTTCTTCATGATGAGGCCGCCTAGATTTACCTCAAGCTTGACCTCGGTGTTTTTGGGGAAGCGACAGATCTCAGCCATTACCACATCATCTCCTGAGCATCGAAGATCGGGCCGTCCACGCAGGAGCGCTTCTTGCCGTTAACGGTATCAACTACGCAGGAAAGACATGCGCCAACGCCGCAGGCCATGCGCTTTTCCATGGAAATCTGGCAATACACGTCAGCCTTAGCTGCCATGCCGGCAACGATCTTCATCAAAGGCTCGGGTCCGCAAACGGCAAGGTAGTCATAAGGCTTACCGGATACTGCAGCGGTATCGAGGGCTTCCTGAACAAGGGATGTGCAGAAACCCGCGCGGCCAAAAGTGCCGTCATCGGTTGCACATGCAGGACATGCGCCGAGGAGCTGCTGATAGCGGTCCTTGCACACAAGCGCCGTCTCGGTTTGAGCACCCAATACAACGTCGACATCAACGCCTTCGGCAAGAAGCTTCTCGGTAAGCATGAACAGAGGTGCGCCGCCAACTCCACCGGCAACAATAAGCGCACGCTCAGTGCCTGCAGGAGCCTGCCAGCCATGACCAACAGGACCGATGAGCTCAGCAACAAGACCGCACTCTAAGCCGGAAAGGTGTTCGCTGCCAAAACCGACAACCTGATAGAGCACATCTACGGTGCCCTCGACAGGATCGGCTGCATAAATGGAGAAGGGCCTGCGAAGGATGTGATCATCCATGCGCGGAATCTTCATATGAACAAACTGACCGGGCATGACCCGGCAGGCAATTTCAGGCGACTTCAGAGTCATGAGGAACAAGCGCGGCCCTACCTGCTCGTTGCTCACAATCACTGCGTTTTCGTTTACCAAGGCAGTCAAGGAAACCTCCTTCTAGATGACACTCAATGATATACGAATCGGTTCTTACTCGACGACTACACCGTCACGAAGGGTAGCTTCGCCGCCAACGAAGACATCGGTGGGACGGCCTTTTAGCTTAGCGCCTATAAACCCGGAGTTCTTTGCCTTCGAATAGAAGTCTTTTGCTTCGACCGTCCATTCAAGCTCGGGATCAAACACCGTAAGATCCGCCACGCTGCCGGGTGCAATCGAGACCTTTTCCTGACGCAGGATCTCGCGGGGCTTGATGCACATCAATTCGACAAGACGGTCGTAATCGATGATGCCCTTGTCAACGAGATGCGTGAGCATAAGCGCGAGCGAGGTTTCAAGTCCGATCATGCCGAAGGGCGCGAGCTCGAATTCGCGGTCCTTCTCCCACTCGGTATGCGGAGCGTGATCGGTAACTATGGCGTCAACGGAACCGTCGACAACACCCTGAATGAGGGCTTCGGCATCCTCTGCGGTACGCAGCGGCGGATTGACCTTCAAAGAAGTGTTGTAGTCGTCGCCGATGTCATCCTCGGTGAGGAACAAGTGGTGCGGGGTAACCTCGCAGGTCACAGGCAGGCCTTCGGCCTTAGCCTCTTTGACCATGTCAAGCGCCCGTTTGGTAGTGAGGTGCTGAATATGAAGCGGGCAGCCCGTCAAGCGGCACAGCATGATGTCGCGAACGATCTCAAGTTCCTCGCCTTCGGCGGGCCAGCCGAGAAGACCGAGGCGCGTGCTCGCCACGCCTTCGTTGACCTGACCGGCGCCGACAAGCTCGTCATCCTGACAGTGGGGCATGACAACCAAGTCGAATTGAGAGGCATACTCCATGACACGGCGCATCATGCCGCTGTCTCTGATGCCACGGCCGTCGTCGGTAAACGCACAACAGCCATGCGCCTTCATGTCACCCATCTCGGCAAGCGTGTCTCCGCCGAGACCCTTGGTGCATGCGCCGGAAACGAGAACGCGGCACTTCCCCACCGCTTCAGCACGGGCCTTGATGTACTCAACAGCAAGGGCGTCATCTACGATGGGATTGGTGTTGGGCATAGCGCATACTGCGGTAAATCCACCGTGAGCTGCTGCCCGCGTGCCGCTGGCAATGTCTTCCTTCAACTCGAAGCCGGGCTCGCGAAGATGAACGTGAATATCCACCATGCCCGGAATTACTATCTTTCCCGAAAGATCGATGGTTTCAGCACCATCGACATCAAGGTCGGGGCCTACCTGGGCAATATAACCATCGGAAATGACGATATCTGCCACCTGATCGAGATCAAGCTGGGGGTCGATCAGACGAGCGTTCTTAAGCACGAGATTCATCTTCGGCACCTCCAAGGAGAAGATAGAGAACGGCCATGCGAACCAGCACGCCGGCATACACCTGATCAAGAATGACCGAGCGAGTGGGATGGTCGGCCATGTAGCTGTCAAGCTCAACGCCGCGATTGATGGGTCCCGGGTGGCAAACGAGAGCGTCGGACTTCATGAGAGCGTCGCGCTCTTTGGTAAGGCCGTAAAGCATGCTGTACTCACGCAAGCTGGGATAGGGTGCGCCCTCAAGCCTCTCGCGCTGAATACGAAGCATATAGACCACATCGAGGTCGGGCAAAACCTCGTCGAGATGGCTGGAAACATGGTCGGCACCCAGAACATCAGGACGTGCGGGAAGCAGGGTGGGAGGCGCTATGACCGTCACTTCTGCACCCATGATCTTGAGCGCAGGAATGAGAGAGCCGCAAACGCGGGAGTGGCCGATGTCTCCGACAATACCGACATGCAGGCCCTCGATGGTCCCCTTCTCTTCCCAGATCGTGTAAAGATCGAGAAGCGCCTGGGTGGGGTGCTGATGCTTTCCGTCTCCTGCGTCAATGACGTGAACGCCAGATATATCGGCGATCTTGCGGGGAACGCCCGCGTGCTTGTCACGCACAACGATGGCGTCAACCTTGTAAGAGCAGAGCGTCTTAACCGTGTCGGTCAGGCTCTCTCCCTTGGTCGTGGAGGTACCCGATCCGCCGAAATTGAGCGTATCCGCGGAAAGACGCTTCTCTGCGATCTCAAAGGAGGAACGGGTGCGGGTAGAGGGCTCGTTGAACATGTTAACAACGGTAAAGCCCTTCAAGGTGGGAACCTTCTTGATGCGACGCTCGTTGACATGCTTGAAGTTTCGAGCAGTCTCGAGAATGGTCATGATATCTTCAGCGGAATACTCGCGGATGTCGATGAGATGCTTGTGAGCAAATGCCATTAGCGATCACCTCCGTCTTTGGAAATGGGAGCAGAACCAACACGAGAACCAGGCGAAAGCTCGAGGATTTCAACAGCCGTACGGCCATCGATCGGCTCGAGAAACAAGCGGACGCTTTCGTTGGAGGAGGAAGGTACGTTCTTGCCGACAAAATCTGCTCGAATAGGAAGCTTCCTGTGACCGCGATCAACGAGAACGGCAAGCTGAACGGCTTCGGGACGGCCAATATCCATGAGGGCATCGAGTGCAGCGCGGATGGTGCGACCGGAATACAAAACATCGTCAACTAAGACGATGGTCTTGCCTTCGACTCTAAAGGGAATGGAGGTCGAATGAACCTCAGGGCTCAGGTAGGTTAGGTAGTCATCACGGTAAAAGCTGATATCGAGCTTTCCAAGGGGTACCCTGACGCCTTCAATCTCCTCGATCTTGTCGACGAGCAGCTTTGCGAGGACATCACCTCGCGTGACGATGCCAACGAGGGCAATGTTTTCGGCACCCTTGTTAGCCTCAAGGATCTGGTGGGCGATTCGCGTAAGGGAACGCTCCACCTCGCTTGCATTCATGCAAACGCTCTTAACTACGCCAGCTTCGGACATGCACACTCCTTTCATGAGTTGAGCACGTACAGCGTGACCACGCACCACCCGAACGGGTAAGCAACGTTTATCCGTCAAGGACCTGCGCAAACGAGCTGACATCTGCGCAAAAAAATAGGCCTTGACTGACAAAGGCCCACTTAATGGCCCTGAAACGCAGGGCATTTATGTCACCTTGTCGGTCTCTCTGTACCGCATTTAAAGGACTGAGATGACTATAGCGGAAACTAAGCCCCTGCAAAAGAGCGCACAAGGCTTAAACATCTTAAGTGTTTGAAAACGGTGCAAAAGGCCTTGCGGAGATGAGCCGAATCACATGACCTAGGTCAGGGACAACAGCCTGTCCTGCGCAGCCTTAACGAAAGCAAGCTTGTTACCGTGCGCCACGATGAATTCCAGGCACTCAAGCTCACGCGCGGTATCGCCCGCACGGTAGTGAATCTGAGCTTCCTCCCAAGCCTGCTCGACGCGAATACGCAGGGGAAGCGTTTCGTTGGTGCGAGAAGAGGAATAGAAACGAATGAGCTTCGCATCATCCTGCTCAGCCAATGCAGTGCATATGACCAGCTGGTTTTGGAGGAAGCCCTCATAAGCAAGGGCGTCCTTTACGGCATCGCCCGAGTTCAGAAGCTCGATTCCCTTTTGAATGACGGGGACGGTGTCCGCCGAACCGAGAAGCTTGCGCGCCAAGGGAACAAGGTTGACTATGATCTTTGCCTGCTGCTCGACATCATTGGCTTCCCTGATGCTTTCGTACATATCCTGCTCGATTTTCTGAGCCTGCTGTACCTGACCCAGATCGAGAAGAGCCTGGGCATAGTAGGACATATACCAGGAGCTGGAGCTGTCAAACGGGGCCTGCATCCCGTTAACGTAGATCTGCGACTGCTCAACGAAGGCACCCGGATCACAGGATTCGTTGTAAACATCGAGCAAGGTGTCTATGTCAACGGCGGACTTTCGCTTGAAGTAAAGCAAGGCGATGACCGTGGTCCCTACGAACAGAAGCAGGGACGCGATCAGACCTGGCAAGGTTGAAGCCATGGGAAGGCCGGTTACCGCCGAGTAGATGCCCTGCACAACGGCGGTAAGCACCAAGCCCGCACCACTGGCGTATACAAAGTATTTACCGTTGAACGCAATCATGATTACTCCTCGATACCATCCTGGTTTCGAATCAGCTTTCTCTTGATCTTACCACCGATAGTCTTGGGCAGCTCATCGACGAATTCGACAATGCGAGGGTACTTATAGGGAGCCGTGGTCTTTTTTACATGCGTCTGCAGCTCCTTGACGAGCTCTTCAGAAGGCTCATAGCCGCGCGCGAGTACGATGGTGGCCTTAACCACTTTGCCGCGGACCGGGTCGGGTGCGGCGGTAACAGCGCATTCCACAACCGCGGGGTGCTCAATGAGCGCGCTTTCAACCTCAAAGGGACCGATGCGATATCCAGAGCACTTGATAACATCGTCGTTGCGACCGACGAAGAAGCAGTAGCCGTCGCTGTCGCGCCAAGCCATGTCATGCAGGTTGTAGTAAGAGCCGCCCACAGCCTCCTTCGTGCGCTCCTCATCTTGATAGTAGCCCACAAACAGTCCCGGAGGATAAGCCTCATTCAAGCGCGTAACGCAAATTGCGCCCTCTTCGCCATCTTCGACCTCATTGCCATCTTCGTCGAGAAGCGCAATGTTGAGCAGAGGAGAAGGCTTTCCCATGGACCCCGGCTTGGGCTCAACCCAGGGGAAGGTCGCCAAAAGAACCGGTCCCTCAGTTTGGCCGAAGCCCTCGCGAATCTTTTTGCCCGTCAAGCGCTCCCAGGCAAGCGTAACTTCGGCGTTCAAGGGCTCTCCTGCCGTAGCAAAGTTTTGCACGCTGGACAGATCAAAGGCAGAGACGTCCTCCTGCAGCATGAATCGATACATGGTAGGAGGTGCGCAGAAGGTGGTGAGCTTGTAGTCCTGAATCTTCTGGAGAAGCTTCAGCGGCACGAATTTATCCATGTCATAGGCAAAGATGGTGGCACCGCAAATCCACTGACCGTAGATTTTACCCCAGCCAAACTTGGCCCAACCAGAGTCGGTGACGCTCATATGCAGCTCATTTTCGCACACCTGCTGCCAATACTTCGCAGTGAGGATATGCCCCAGAGGATGAGCGAAGTTATGGCATACAGCCTTGGCGTTACCTGTCGTTCCGCTGGTGAAGTAAATGAGCATGATGTCAGAAGAACAGGTGGCATCTTCGCCCGTGGGGCGAACCCACGTATCGGATTCAGCGCTGACAAGCGCATCGAAGCTCGTCCAACCCTCACGCTCACCCGCGACGATCAAATGGTTCTCAATAGAGGGCGAGTCGGGAAGAGCCTGCTCCACCTGGTCAAGGACGTAGTCGTCGTTGACGCAGACGATCATCTTGACCTCGGCGCCCCTCGCGCGGTAAACGATGTCCTTTTTGGTCAGCTGCAAAGACGCCGGGATAAGCGTTGCGCCGATTTTGCAAAGAGCGGTGGCAATGGCCCAGTATTCCCAACGCCTGCGCAGAATGCACATGACAACATCACCTTTGCCAATACCCTTCTTAACAAAGGCGTTGGCAATCTTGTTGGAGATCAAAGAGATGTCGGTGAAGGTAAATACGCGCTCCTCCCCCGCGTCATTACACCATACGAGCGCTTTCTTTTCAGGTTCAACAGCTGCCCACTCGTCTACGACGTCATAACCGAAGTTGAAGTCAGTTGGAACATTGATACGAAAGTTCTCATAGAAATCCTCGTAAGAATCGAATTCGATTCGGGGACAGTATTTCTTAAGAATATGGTCCATGGGTGAAACTGTTTCCTTACTCTGCAATGATAGTGATGAACTTGGCAGGCACATCCCCACCGCAACGTTGTCCGTGGGGATACATGGGGTTGAAGTAAATGCTGTCACCGGCGTTGAGCGTGAACTCCTTGTCGCCAAAAGTAACGACAATCGTGCCTTCGATGACCACGTTAAACTCCTGACCCGTATGGGTGACGAGCTTGGCGGGTTCGTCTGACGGATCGAGGACAACGAGAAGAGGCTGCATAATTTTTCCCTGCATGCGCCAGGCGAGGTCTTCGTAGTAATAGCCGGGGTAGCGGTCGACCTCCTTGCCCTTGCCGGACCTGACTACCTGATAGGTATCAAGCTTTGCCGCAGTTCCGGTTAGAATTTCGGTGAACTCGACGCCAAAGGTCTTAGCCATATGGTAGATAGCGGAAATTGGCACGTCAGCGCCCGTGCTTTCCCACTCCTGATAGGTTTCCAGGCTAACACCAAGCTCGCTGGCCATTTCCTCCTGCGAAACATCGCAAGCTTCACGCAATCCTTCGATGCGAAGACCGATCTCCTTCATCTCATCCATTTTGCCTAGGCCTCCATTCCGAGTTTGATGGCAACGCGGTTTTTGTCGATCATGGCCGCGCGCTTAGGCGGAATGCACTTGACGACAGCGGCATCGAGACTCTCCTCGGAGCAGAAAGGCTCTTCCGCGAAGAGACGACCGAGCAAGACGATGTTGGCGAGGCCCTTAAGACCTGCATCTTCTGCAATCTTAGTTGCCGGGATGCCGATGACTCGGATGTCCTCGCGCTCCTTAAGATCAGCGACCATAGAGGTGTCGGCAACGATGACGCCACCGGGCTTTACCGTATCGACGAATTTGTCGAAAGAGGGCTGATTCATGGCGATGACCGCATCGGGCTCAGTGACAAGCGGGCTTCCGATCAGGGAGTCCGAAACCGTGACGGAGCAGTTTGCGGTGCCGCCGCGCATCTCGGGACCGTAAGACGGAAACCACGAAACCTCGCGTCCCTCGATGAGGCCCGCATAGGCAACGACCTTACCGGAGAACAGGGTACCCTGGCCACCGAAGCCAGCGAATACCGCCTGCATATCCTTGGACATATCCGGCCTCCTATTCCGCAGCCTTGGGCTGAGCGATCGGGCACTCGGCAGCGCGTACGAGCGCCGCCTCGGCAACGTTTGCATAACCCTCGGCGACAACATCCTTGTAAACACCGAGCGGGTAGTACGGAAGCATGTTCTCGCGCATCCAGTCAAATGCTCCCTGAGGCGTCATACCCCAGTTAGTCGGGCACGTAGAGACAACTTCGACCATGGAGTAACCGCGGCCCGCAATCTGCGTTTCGAAGGCCTTCTTGATGGCCTTCTTGGCCTTGCGCACGTTGGCGGGCTTGTCGACGGTGACGCGCTCGATGTAGGCAACGCCGTCAAGGGTGGAAAGCAGTTCGCTCACGCGCACGGGATAACCGGCAGTGTCGACGTCACGGCCGTAAGGAGAGGTTTGGGTAACCTGGTTCGGAAGCGAGGTGGGCGCCATCTGTCCACCGGTCATGCCGTAAATGGCGTTATTGATGAAGATGACGGTGACGTTTTCGCCGCGGGTAGCAGCATGAACGGTTTCGGCCATGCCGATGGAGGCTAAGTCGCCGTCACCTTGGTATGCGAAGACAAGGTTGTTGGGATGAACGCGCTTGACACCCGTAGCAACAGCGGGAGCGCGACCATGCGCAGCCTCGATCATGTCGCAATTGAAGAAGTCGTAGGCCATGACGGCACAGCCGACAGGAGCGATGCCCACGGCATCCCCCTCAACGCCGAGCTCATCCAAAACTTCGGCGACAAGACGGATGACGATGCCGTGAGGACAACCCGGGCAATAGTTGGTAACGACGGGAGTGAGTGCGTGAGGGCGCTCGTAGACGATCTTTTCTGCAGCAGCTTCGGCCATGCTACTCACCTTCCCCTTCGTTCATCTCAACGATCTTGGCAAGAACCTCGGCGGGCGTCGGGATCACGCCGCCGGTACGTCCATAGAAGTCAACGGGTGCGGCGCCCTTTGCCGCAAGTCGCACATCGTCAACCATCTGACCCATGTTCATCTCCACGACAAGGAGAGACTTCGCAGACTCGGCTGCAGCAGATACGGCCTGCTCGGGGAAAGGCCACAGGGTAATGGGGCGCAGAAGACCTGCCTTGATGCCCTGCTCACGCGCAGCGTTCACAGCAGAGCGGGCCACGCGGGCCGATGCGCCAAATGCGACGACGACGATGTCGGCGTCGTCAACGAGATAGCTTTCGCAACGCTGCTCGTTCGCCTTAATCTCAGCATAGCGCTCGTAACGTTCGATGTTGAGCGCCTCAAGCTTGTCAGCCGTGAGGTAGAGCGAGTTGACAACGTTGTGCTCACGCTGGTGCTTGTGGCCCGTGGTTGCCCAAGGCTTTTCGGGAAGGCTTGCGAGCTCGCGCTGCTCGGGAAGAGCGACGGGCTCCATCATCTGGCCCAAAAGACCGTCGCCCAGAATCATGACGGGCATACGGTACCTATCCGCGATATCGAAGGCCTCGTATGCGCAATCCGCCATCTCCTGGACGGTGGAAGGAGCCAAAACGAAGACCTGGAAGTCGCCATGACCCGTCGCACGCGTTGCCTGCCAGTAATCGGACTGGGAGGGCTGAATGCCGCCGAGACCCGGACCACCGCGCTGGATGTTGATGATGACGCCGGGAAGGTCAGAACCGGCCATATAGGAAATACCTTCGCTCTTTAGCGAAATTCCCGGGGAGGAAGAAGAGGTCATGACGCGGGCGCCAGCGGCGGAGGCGCCGTACACCATGTTGATGGCGGCGATTTCAGACTCTGCCTGCAAGTAGGTGCCACCCACCTGGGGAAGGCGCTTGGACATGTATGCAGCAACCTCGGTTTGAGGCGTAATGGGATATCCGAAGAAGAATCTGCACCCTGCTCGCAGGGCAGCCTCGGCAAGCGCCTCGTTTCCCTTCATGAGTACTTTCTCGGCCATGCTTACCTCCAAACCGTGATAGCGACATCGGGGCACATGGTTGCGCAGTTTGCGCAGCCGGTGCACTTGGCCTGGTCGATGCAGTGAGCGGGATGATAACCCTTCGGCGTGATGCGTTCGGGGTCGAGTTCGATGATGTGACGCGGGCAGGCATCAACGCATAGGCCGCAACCTTTGCAGAATCCCTCGTCAACGGCGATTCTTGCCATGAAGCACCTCTCTCAAATATATTTACGTCACGCATGCGACCACTCGGTCGCACTGCGCAAATTCCAAAAACTATTCCCAAGGGGAACGAACAAGCATCCTAACAGGATAGCGTTTTTCAGCATCAAAAGCAGTCTTTGCGCCAAGCTTCTCCTGCGGAAGAAGCCAAATCGGCTGCGTTGTGCAGACGAGGTCAAGGTCTGCAAAACCGGCGACTTCGCAAGCGAAGGCCCCCCCGCCTTCGATGATCTCCCACGAGGTCTCAGACTTCATGTGGGCGTTGCTCACGATGCCGGTGGCCCTCAAGCCAGAGCGGGCCTCTATCTCATATAGAACCGACAATGCCTCCTGGGGCTCCTGAGTCAAGTTTCGATAGCGATTGACGACGTAGAGCAGATCATAATCGCCCGCCGCGATATCAGCGGAATAACGCGCAAGCGCGGTAGCACCCGCATCGTCACCGCCAACGTCAATGATGAGCTTGCGCTTGCGAGCCCCCTTCAGCTCATCAAAGTAAGCGCGATTAATGGCAGGAATGATTGCGCCCGTCAAAGAGGGAACATCGAGGTTAGAACCAGCTTCAGCAAAGACTGGGGCAATCAATTCGATGCCATGCTCTTCAAGCATTGAGCGGTATTCGCTTGAGCGAAAGTAAGGGTTGACGATGTCGAGGTCCACCAAACTAGTCTCATAGCCGTCGATGGCGGCATCAACGGCTATGTTCAAAGCAAAGTTGGTCTTTCCGACGCCGTAATGACCGCAGACAATCGTAACGGCCTTAAGCGGAAAAGGAAGAGGCATTAGGCCTGACCTTCCTTTTCCTCAGCGGCCTTTTCGTCAGCCTGCCTGATGGCAACGCGACGGATCTTGCCGTTTACGGTGCGCGGCAGTTCGCTCACGTATTCAATGATGCGCGGGAACTTATACGGAGCCGTCTGGTTTTTGACCCACTTCTGAAGCTCACGGGTAAGGTCATCAGAAGGCTTGTAACCTTCGCTCAAGACAACCGTAGCCTTAACCGCTTTTCCGCGAACGGGATCAGGCACACCCGTAACAGCAACCTCGCGAACGGCGTCGTGCTCAAGCATGACGCTTTCGATCTCGAAGGGGCCAATACGATAGCCGCTCGATTTGATGACGTCATCGTTTCGTCCCACATACCAGAGGAAGCCGTCTTCGTCACGCCATGCAGTATCGCCCGTGTGATACCAACCATCGTGCATAGCCTCAGCGGTCTTTTCGGGACTGCGGAAGTACTCCATCATGATGCCGGCAGGACGGGGATCGCATGCAATGCAGATCTCACCGGTTTCACCGTTGTTGCAACGCGTTCCATCCTCGCGAAGGATCTCTACCCTAAAAGCCGGAGAAGGCTTGCCCATAGAGCCGGGGCGCGGAGTCGAATTGGTGAGGTTTGCGATGGTGAGGGGCGTTTCGGTTTGCCCAAAGCCCTCGTAGATGGTAAGACCCGTATGCTCTTTCCAGAAATCAAAGAGATCGGGGTTAAGGGCCTCGCCGGCCGTCGTGCAATACTCAAGCGAACTCAAATCAAAGGAGTCGATATCCGTCTGCATCATGAGACGGTACATAGTCGGCGGGCAGCACAAGGTGGTGATGCCGTACTTGCCGATCATGCTGAGAATCTCGTTGGGCTGATAGCGATCGAAGTCATACGTGAAAACGCAGGCCTCCATAAGCCACTGACCGTAGTACTTGCCCCAGACAGCCTTGCCCCAACCGGTATCGGCGATGGTGAAGTGAACACCATCGGGGCGAACGTTGTGCCAATGCTTAGCCGTGACAAGATGCGCGATGGCGTACAGGGAGTCGTGCAGCACCATCTTGGGGTTACCTGAGGTTCCGGAACTGAAGTACATGAGCATGGGATCAAGTGCAAGGGTGTCACGACGCTCGAACACCTCAGAAGCAGCGCTCACACCAGCGTTGAAGTCAACCCAGCCCTCGCGGTTGATGGTGGGAAGGCAGATGCCCTGTTCACCGGAAAGCGCAGCACCGACCAATTCTCCTTCAAAGATCTGGAAGCTGCCGTCTTCGTTTTGCGGCGTAAGGCCTGCACCGGGCGCATTCACCAGAATCAAGCTCTCGACGCTCGGACAAGTCGAAACCACGTTATCCACGACATCGGCGATATAGCCTGCGGAAGTGCAGATGATAGATTTGATTGAGGCGCCGTTGAGGCGGTACTCGAGATCATGCTCCTTTAGCATGAAGGTAGCAGGCACCATGACAGCGCCAAGCTTTGCAAGCGCCGTTGCGACAAACCAGAACTGATAGTGCCTACGAAGGATGACAAGAACATAGTCGCCCTTGCCAATACCCTGCTCGGAAAGGAAGTTAGCGGTCTTGTCAGACCACTTCTTCATATCCGCAAAGGTGAAGAAGTGCTCCTCCCCTTCAGGATTGCACCAGATCATCGCTCGACGATCGGGATCATTCAGGGCAATATCGTCAACGACGTCGTATCCGAAATTGAAGTTCTCGGGAGCTACTACCTTGAAGTCAACGAGCTGCTTCTTGTCGTTGTATTCTTCCTCGACAAATCGAAGGTTGATGTTTCTCATGATTAAAATTCTCTTTCGTGATTTAGGCGACGCAATACCGCCGCCTCAGGAGCGGATCGAAGCTTTTCAACGGCGCAAACGAAAGCGCGGAACACCCGCGACATCGAGTGCGCCTAGATAATCTTCTCCTCCGGATCACGAAGAACAACCGCGAGGAACTTGCACTCTTCGCCGCCAATGGCAATCATGCCATGCCCGCGACCAGAGTCATACATGACAAGGTCACCGGCCTCAAGCTCTTCGACATGGCCTTCATAGGCAAAGCGAAGCTTGCCGGAAATGACGAAGTCAAGTTCCTGGCCCTTATGAGAAGACAGGTGAATGGGAGCATCCTGCTCTTCGGGAAGATAAGGCGCGGTAACAAGGAAGGGCTCCGCGAGCTTGTTTCGGAAATGAGGCGCCTTATGCAGGTATTCGAAGCCGGCGCGGCGCTTGATGGACAGACCGTCTTTGGCTCTTGTCAGGGAATACCCAGTGAGGTGAGGGTTTTCACCGGTCAGAAGCTCAATGACATCGACTCCGAAGCGGTTGGCGCAACGGTAGAGGAAGGTAAACGACAGGTCGTTGTCACCCGACTCTTGAGCTGCGTAAGCAGCAACGCTCAAGCCGGTGGCCTCGGCCATTTCCTGCATCGTGAGGTCAAGGTCTTCACGCAAGGCCCGAATCCTACCTGCCACCTCTTTGATATTCGGCTCCATGAATGACTACCTCCTTTTCTTCTAAGTGCGCAGCGCCAAGGGGCGGCTGCTAGGCTGGATGTTATCTCGACACGAACGCAATTGCGATCGAGGCAAAAGATTGGTCCTGATTGTATAAGAAAGACCGAGCGCGAACTCGGTCTTTAACAGTGAATTAATTCAACTTGACCATTTTCACGGCGAAATGCGCATCGCTTCCCCGGGACGTCAAATTGCTGGCGAAACTCGATCTGCCGCCGATGGGAACAAGCCTGAAGGCGCAACCTTCGTCGCTTTGGAGGAAAGCTTTCACCACCTTGACGTCTTCTTCATCCGTGATGGTGCAAGTGGCGTACGCAAGCGTTCCCCCCGCGTTGACGTGACGTGCAGCAGATTTGAGCATGCTGAGGCCCAAGCTAGCGTATTCCTTGATGGTTTCGGGTTTAAGACGCCATCTGATTTCGGGATGTCTTCGCAAAGTACCCAAACCGGTACACGGAGCATCGATGAAGACAAGGTCGAAGCGCTCATCTCCCACAACTTCATCAAGCTTCGTGGCATCCCCCGTGAGCGCCTGCGATACATGCACGCCGTATTGCTCCGCGCGATCAGCAAGAAGCTTGGTTTTGAATTTGTGATTGTCGAGCGTGAGGTAGTGTTTCACCTGCTCACCCCACCTGCGCTGTGCATTGGACTGCAGCAGGATGGTTTTAGTACCACGACCGGCGCCAATCTCGAGAACAGAACGAGGGGCGGGCAGGCCCTCTTCGGGAAGCACAAGGCTCGCCACCGCCTGAGAAGCGGCGTCGGAGACAAGCATCTCCCCCCTGTTGAGCATGCGGGCCACGCGACCATCGACCAGTACAGAGCCGCTGTTGAGCAGATAGCAGCCCTTAACCTGCAGACCACCAGCGCCAGCGGCTTGAGGCTGAGCCTTTGCATCCTCGAGCACGCTGAGCACGGACTCATCTGAGGCTTTGAGAGCATTGACGGCAACGAATACCGGAGCAGGCTCGTTGGATGCCTTGAAGAAATCGTGCGCAGCTTGAGGGCCGAGAGTGGCGTTTACCAATTCGACAAGCCAGGTAGGGAAAGCCACCAGGCGTGAATACGCGGCTATATCGGTTCTCGGATCACCGAAAGGGAAGCTGTCCTTCGCCTTAACAACCTTGCGAAGGACGGAGTTTGCCAAACCGGCGGCCTTTGGGGCCACGCTTCGCACCAGCTCAACACCTTGATCTACCGCCGCGTGGGGGCTTTTATCCAAGTAGATGATCTCATAGGTGCTGATCTGAAGGGCGTCACGAACGTCGTCTTTAACATCTTTCGGGGAGTTCATGCACCGGTTAAGGACATCATCGAGGGAACCACGAGAGCTCACCACACCGAGAACGAGCAAGGTGGCGAATGCGCGGTCTTCCCTGCTCATCGATGAATTGTCAATATACTTGGAAATGACATCCTGTGCAAAGGCATCACGTTCACGGGAGATGCGAACAACCTCCAAGGCCGCAAGACGCGCAGGGGAAGCACCACTGCCGCGCCTGCCGCCCCGAACCCTAAGTTCAGCGCTACACATGCAGACTCACCGCATTCCAAAGCTCACCGCTGCGAAGCGATTGAACACCTGCAGCAAAAGCCTTGGCGTCCATTTCCTTCTTTCCATCCGGTTTGAGGGCCAAAAGCTCCAAAACGCCGTCAGCGCAGGCGATGAAAAGTCGCTTGCCGGCAAACAGGGCCTCACCTGCGGACAGAGCGTTAAGCCGGGTCGCAAGCTGAGCATCGACATCGGGCACCCGGGCGCTGAGCACGGTTACGGTCTTGTCGGCAAGGAGGCAACGCGAGGGATGCGCAAGGCTTGAAGCCTGCACCTTAAGCGCATTGACGACAGCCGTCTGCGCAGGATCCAAATAAAGCTCGCCCTTTTCGATCTTAGCGGCGTGAGTGACAAAGGCCTCATCCTGCTCAACCCATTCGGCTTTACCTTCTGAAACGTGAACTAAGGCCGTCAGAAGAGCGCGCGCTCCCAGATTGGCAAGCTCATCGGTAAGGTAATCCGAGGGCTTATCCGCTATGTCAGTTGCTCGGCAAACGCAGTAAGCGCCGGTATCGAGGCCTTCCTCCATGCGCATAATGCAGACGCCCGCCTGCTCATCACCCGCAAGAATCGCACGTTCTATGGGTGCAGCCCCGCGCCAGCGAGGCAAAAGCGAGGCATGGACGTTCAGACAGCCGAAACGAGGCATGTCAAGCACGGCTTTCGGCAAAATCATGCCGTAGGCTGCAACGCAGATAATATCTGCCTGGTATGCCGCAAGAATCGATTGCTCGGCTTCATCGCGAAGTGTCTTGGGTGTATGCACGTCAATGCCCTCGCGAAGCGCAACTTCCTTCACAGGTGAGGCCAGCAAAGCCTTGCCGCGTCCACGCACAGCATCGGGGCGCGTGTAAACCGCCACCACCTCGTGGTGCTGAACGAGCTCCTCGAGAATCGTAGCCGCAAAAGCCGGCGTACCCATGAATACTATGCGCATGTTTAACGCACCTCGAAAGAAGTGTCACCGGGGCGGGCGCCGTTTTTGCGTGCCTCGTCATAGGCGCGAAGAGCCTCGATGCGCGCCATGGGCTCGCAGCTCTCGAACAGGGTTTTACCGTTGAGGTGATCAACTTCATGCTGAATGCAGCGACCCAGCAAGCCGTCACCTTCGATCTCCCAAAGCTCTCCATCGAGGTCATAGTAACGGGCGCGGGCCCAGGGTTGACGAGAGATGGGAACGGTGACGCCCGGACAGGAAAGGCAGCCCTCGCCGACAGTCTCAGCTTCGCCCTGAAGCTCGATGATCTCAGGATTGACCATGTAGATGGGATTCTTATGATCGTCGTCCCAATCGGTGTCAATGACCACCAGGCGTTGAAGCACGCCAACCTGCGGCGCAGCGATACCACAGCCGTTGTTCGCATACATTGCCTTTGCCATCTCCTGGGCAAGCTCCTTCAGGGCCGGGTCACCAACCGTGCAGGGGTCGCACACCGTGGCGAGAATGGGATCCGGAGACTCCACGATTTTAAGCATGATCGAACTTCCTTTCTCTATGTCTTAATGCAAGGGTTTATGTGAAAGCCTTCTTTGGGCAAGGTCCTTTTGCATGCCGATAACACTTTGGAACAGCATCTCATACTCATCAGCGGGCATGGACTGCGGGTTGGACAGCTGGGCTCTCATTTGCGCCAAAACGTCTTCGGCGTCACCGAGCAAAAGCTCCTCGGAAAGGTAAGCCGCCGCTTGTGCGGGATCGGCATCCTCGAAGGACGACTCCCGCGCGAGTACTCGTGAGGCACCCGCTACCTCGCTGGCAAGCTTGGATGCGAGCGAGGAGGCATTAGTGGCAGGATCTTCTATGAGCGCGTTGAGCATGCTCGCGGATAGCGCTGCATGGAGGCCTTCGTGCCACTGTATCTGAGCAAGCGAGTTGGCGTGTTCAAGGGCCAGCAAAGGTTGGGTAGCCATCAGGCGTAAAAACTCCGCCTCGAACCTTCTGCGGCTGATCTCCGCTCCGTTCAGACGCGTTGCCGGCTCGGGCCGGAGCGCGCCCTGCGCAGAAGCTACGCTCTCAGGTCCGCTCGAATAGGCTTGCTCGTGAGCGACAGCACCCGAAGTCACAGCCTGGTCCTTGCGCTCACCTTCGCCAAACTGCGGCTTGGGAGCCTGCAGACGAGCCAGCTGGTCAAGCACGTCCTGTTCGCGGGCCCTGACGCGCCCGGCAATCTGAACGGCATAGTCCTTCGCGAGCAGCGAATCTTTGATGGGCGCGAGTACGGCGAGCGCTTCCGACAAGGCCCGCGTTCTGCCCTCGGCCTTGGACAGGTCATGCGCGGCAAGGCGTCGCTCGATACCGTACTGAACCAGAGGCACGGCAGCGTCAATGCAGGCACGCAAGGCCTCCACACCGCGTTGCTCGATAAAGTCGGCTGGATCGAGGTTGTCGGGCAGGGTGACGGCGCAAAGCTCGATTCTGCTCTTGCCCGCCTCGGGCGTCATGGACTCGTCGATAAAGGCCAAAGCCCTGTCAGCAGCGCGCTGACCCGCAGCGTCGCCATCAAACAGGTAAACGATCTTGTTCTGGGCATGGCGGCCCAAAACGCGAATATGGCGCATGGTCAAAGCGGTGCCCAGGGTGGCTACGGCGTTTTTGAGGCCGTGCTCATGCATAGCTATGACGTCGGTATAGCCCTCCACCACCACGGCAACACCCGTAGAGGCCATGGCCGCCTTGGCTTTGTCGAGGCCGTAGAGAACTTGGGATTTATGGAAGATGGGCGTCTCCTGCGAGTTGAGGTACTTGGGCTCGCCTTTGCCGATCACGCGACCGCCAAAGGCGATGCAATCGCCCTGCACATCGAAAATGGGGAACATCACCCTGTCGTAAAAGCGATCCCGCACCTTGCCGTCATGCGAGCGAGAAGCCACGTTGGCCTCCACCAGCTCTTCCGCCTTATAACCCTCGCCTAGTAAATATCGCGTGAGAGCCCCCCTGCCGGGGGCAAAGCCGAGCATCCAGCGTTTGGGCACCTCACCGCCAAGCTTTCTGCCGGCAAGATAGGACCGAGCTTGTGCCGCCTGGGCGGAGGGATTGCGCATGAGCTGAGTGTGGTAGAACTCCGCCGTCTTCTGGCAGATCTCCTTAAGGCGCGCCTTGTGGCTTGAAGTAGCGCCTGCACGACCGCCGACTTCAACTATGTCGATATGCGCACGGTCGGCAAGCTTTCTCACCGCTTCGGGAAAACTCATGTCCTCGGTCTTCATGATGAAGCCGAACACATCGCCGCCTTCCCCGCAACCGAAGCAATGCCACAGCTGCATGGCAGGGTCGATCTTAAGCGAAGGGGTCTTTTCGTTGTGGATGGGACAGCAGCACCAGAAATCGCGACCACGCTGCCTTACCGGAGAGCGCTCCCCAATAACAGCAACGATGTCGTTAGCGTCTCGTACGCGCTGAATGTCCTCGTCGCTGATGAAAGCTTGAGCCACGCCTACATCCCCCCTCTGGCTTTTCGGGGGTTATCAGCATATTCGGGATGGGCGATGCGATCAGCCGGGGGTTTCCAGCTCTGATCGAGCAGCAAGTCGTAGGCTTTAGCGGCCGTGCTTCGAGAAGACACACGAATGGTGTTCACATGACCGTCCTCAAACTCGCGGGCATAGGTGCGAATAGTGGGCATGACAACGATTCCAAGCACAGCGCCGATTGCTCCGAAAACCATGGTCAGCATGTCAATCGTAGCGGCATCGAGGCTTGACACGCCGGGCACGCCCAAGTACCAAAATCCCGACAGCGCAAAGCTCATGATCAAATATCCCGCCATAGCAAACGCGCATGATCTCCAAATGCCAGCATCAAGCTGCGAAAGTGCGCAAGCCGCAAGCATTACAAGAACAAAGTGCGCGAAAAGCGCTACGGGGCTGCCGAAAT
>CAYZCY010000014.1:0-5967 GCA_964477115.1 uncultured Eggerthellaceae bacterium
TCCACGCGTGGGCGGAAACGCCGTTGAGCCCTACGGGCTAGCGCCCACGCCTTCCACGCGTGTACAGAAAAGCGGTTGAGATCTACGGGCCTGGCGGAAACGGCGTTGAGCCCTACAAATCTGAGGGGTTGGATTAGATAAGGGGATGCTCGCGGTCGAAGGTGTTTCTGAGTCCCCGGCATATCCGCAGGTCAGAGCCTTGTTTTATTATTAGAAGAATTTGAAAAACAAGATAAGATCATCCGATGCGCAAAAAGGCCTAGGAGTCCTAAGGGTTTGCGCTCACAAGACGCCCATCCGGCGAGTTTTTCTAGATCTCAAGGCTGTTTTTGTACGGATTTGACCCCGAGAGGCCCTCCTTGACCAGGTGCGTTTAGGAGCCAACGGGCTTTTTGCGCAGGAACGCACCCTGAGGTGAGATGTTTGACCAGCATGGAGCTGGCGCCAGTGAAGCAGAGTCGCCTCGCCCCCGTAGGGCTCGCCTCAACAAAGGCACGCGGATACCAGCGCCCTGGCAACGGCGGCGCTCCGATAGCGGCACCATACCAACGGCACGCGGATACCAGCGCCCTGGCAACGGCGGCCATCGGCAGCGATGCCCCGGCAACGGCACCCGGGCAAGCAGGACGCAGCGTGACAACAAATCTCGCCTCCCCTCAATCGCTTGCAATTAAATTGCATACAATCTGTTTACATGCTAGAGTTTACCCATCAACAGCGAGAACGGACGCGCTATGAACATCTACGACATCCACGTCAAAGACGCCGCCGGCAACGACGTCAGCATGGCCGAATTCGAAGGCAAGGTCCTCCTCATCGTGAACACCGCCACCGGCTGCGGCTTCACGCCTCAGTACGACGGCCTCCAAAGCCTCTTCGAAAAGTACGAAGATCAGGGCCTTGTCGTGCTCGACTTCCCCTGCAACCAGTTCGGCGGACAGGCACCGGGCACGCAGGTGGAAATCGGCAGCTTCTGCCAAGCAAACTATGGCATCACCTTCCCGCAGTTCGCGAAAATCGAGGTCAACGGTCCCGGAGCCGACCCGCTCTACGAATACCTCAAGTCCCAGAAGGGCGGCTTGGGCGGTCGAGACATCAAGTGGAACTTCACCAAGTTCCTCGTCGACCGTCAAGGCAAGGTGGTAGACCGATTCGCATCCACTACCACGCCCGAGAAGATTGAGGCGAAGGTCAAGCGCCTGCTGTAGAGGTGGGGGCAAGATGCGCTGGTCGGGGCGCCGGACGCGGGGTTTCGAGGCGAAGGCGAAGGCGCGAGCGAGATCACGAAACGGGGCGGCTGGACGCGGACGCGCGGGCGAGAGCAACAGGCATTATCCAGGAGACGCGGCCAAAACAACGGGCAGCATCCAAGGGATGCGCAGCAAGCAAGGGGGAAACATGCTGAACATGAAAAGCGAGAATCTGCTCATCGTGGCAGGAGCTGTATGGTGCTTTGCCGGGCTTAACGTCCTCGGCATCGGAATCTCCGAACTCATCGGCTTCAGCATGGTGCCCGCCCTCGGCCTCGCGGCCGCGAGCATCGTGATCTTCGTGCTCTTCAGCCGCATGTTCCACCGCGTCATGGCCAAAAGCACGCGCCGCATCTGGGACTTCGGCGACACCCGCATGAGCATCTTCAAGTTCTTCGACGCGCGCGGCTACCTCATCATGGCCTTCATGATGGCGCTCGGCTTCGGACTGCGCGCAACAGGCCTGGCCCCCGCCTGGTTCATCGCCTTCTTCTACACCGGCCTCGGCACCGCACTCTGCATGGCGGGTGTGGCATTCTTCGTAGCGCGCGCCATGTCGCGTCAAGGTGTCGCCGACATGCACCAGAGGTACCATACCGCGCAGTAACACAGCACCAATCGCGCAATCAGGGCGCACGGAGATGCAAGAAGCGCCCACCGAAGCATGAGCGTGCGAGCAAAAACGAGAAGGTAAGCGCAGCTCAGCTAGTTGCGGAGCTAATCGCGCAGCAAGTCGAGCATTTTGTGCAGCAGGCGATATAGCTCAGCGGCTTCCTCGGGATCCATGGCAACGCAGCGCCCCAGACCTTCGGGCACGGCAAGCGCGCGATCACGCAGGGCGAGGCCCTCGTCCGTCAGGCTCACCATGAGCCTGCGAGCGTCCAGCTCATCGCGCGTACGGCGCACGAGTCCCTTCGCCTCGAGCTTTTTGAGCAAGGGCGTCAAAGTGCCCGAGTCGAGCATAAGGCACTCGCCGAGCTCGTTTACCGCGGCAAAGCGCTTCTCCCAGAGCACCATCATGGTGATGTACTGCGTGTAAGTCAGATCGATCTCGTCGAGGAAGGGCTTATAGCGACGGATCACTTCCTTCGAGCAGGCGTACAGCGGAAAGCAGAGCTGGTTTTCCAGTCTCAATGCAGCGTAGCGCTCGTTTTCGTGAACTTGATCCAAAAGATCCCTCTCCTACCTCGGAAGACGCGGCGGCACTCCGGCTAAGCCAGCTTGGACACCAGCTCGTCCAAGGCGACCAGCTGCTCTTCACGCGTAGCCATGTCGCGCAGCTTGGCGCATCCCTGTGCAAGCTCGTCGGGCCCCAGAATAGCAACGCGGGCAGCACCGAGCTTGTCGGCCAGCTTGAACTGGCTCTTCAGGCTGCGGCTCTGGTGATCCATCTCCACCACGAAGCCGGCGTCGCGGGCGGTCTGCACGAGCGAGAAGGCCTTGGCGCGCACGGATGCGTCCACGCAGGCGACAAACAGATCGCAGCGCTGCGCCTTCGGGAACATGACGCCCGCGGCCTGCAGGGCGAGCATGCAGCGCTCGTACCCAAGAGCAAATCCCAGACCCGGCGTGGGGCGTCCGCCCACCTCCTCGGCAAGCTTGTCGTAGCGGCCTCCGCCTCCGATGGCGTTCTGAGAGCCCAGGCCGTCGACGACCTGCACCTCGAACACGGTACGCGTATAGTAGTCGAGGCCGCGCACGAGCTTGGGGTTTTCCACGTACTCGATGCCTGCGCCATCAAGCAGCTCCAAAACGCTCGCATAGTGGTCGCGGCAGTCATCGCACAGGTGATCGGTGATCTTGGGGGCGTTCTCCATCACGGCAGCGCACTTGTCGTTCTTGCAGTCGAAAGCGCGCAGCGGGTTGATCTCCGCGCGCGTCATGCAGGTCTCGCACAGCTCGTCGGCGTGCTCGGCCATGTAGGCGCGCACCAGCTCGCGGTAGGCCGGACGGCACTTGTCGCAACCCATGGAGTTGACATAGAGACGCGTGAGCTCGGTAGGAATGCCTACCTTCTCGTAGAAGCGCATGAGCATGATAATGGCCTCGGCGTCCACCGTGGGCTCCTCGGCGCCCAGACACTCGATGCCGATCTGGTTGAACTGGCGCTGACGGCCCTTCTGCGGGCGCTCGGCACGAAACATCGGGCCCATGTACATGAGCTTTGCCGGAGCCGCTCCCTGCGGAACCAGGTCGTGCTGCACCACGGCGCGCACGACACCAGCCGTGCCTTCGGGACGCATGGATAGGCGGCTCTTGCTCTTGATGGTGCCGCCCTCGAGCAAACGCTTCAGATTCTCGCCGGAGACGGCTGTGAACATCTCCTTGGAAACCACGTCGGTCGCCTCGCCAATGCCGCGTACAAACAGTTCGGTCTGCTCGAAAACGGGCGTTTCTATGGGCACGTAGCCGTAGCAGCCGAAGACCTCGGCAGCACATGCCTTGAACTGGTTCCAGAAAAGCGCCTCATCGGGCAGCAGATCTTTCGTTCCTTCGGGAGCCTGAATAGCCATGGTGGTTTCCTTCTAGTGAGTCTCTTGAACTTTAAGCCCAGCAAGACGGGCGCGCCTACAGAGCGGCGCACAGGGCGTCGAGCAGGGTAATGGCGAAATGTTGCGCCGACCTATCTTCACCCGCATCCTCCCACATACGGCCCGGCAATGCCACGGCCACACGCGCAGGAGCATCACCGGCAGTGCTGCAAGCGGCAGAGCGAGCCGCAGAAATGGCGGACTTAAGGCGCAAAGCCATGGTTTCATCATCGGAGTAGGCCACGCGGGGCACGGAGTCGACCCCGGCGTCCGCATCAACGGGACGCTCATCTTCGCGAACAAGAACTTGCACGAGCAGCATGTTGGCATCGGGAGTCACCGAAAGCGACTCGGCACTCACGATGCGCGAGGCGGGGTTGGTGGCCAGCGCTAGATTGGACATGCGGGACGCAACGCTGCGCGCGAAGTCGTCGGTGCCGAAGAGGCACAGCGCGTTCGCCTCGAGCACATCAGCCGCACGGGCAAATCCCAGGTGCAGCAGCGACTGCGCGGAACCCTTGCCCTCCCAGGAATGGTGCAGGTTGCGCAGCGCAGCATAGGTATAAGCGCCCGCGATGCCATCAGACGGCAGGCCCATGTTCTCCTGGAAATTACGCAGGGCAAGCTCGGTGTAGGCCCCGAAGATGGCATCTTCGTAACCGCAGCCAAAGCCGAGCGCGCCGAGCGCCTGCTGCAACTCGAGCACGTCGTGTCCGTGGAAGTGCGGCATGCGAAGGTAAAGCGTGCGGTCGCCCAGATGATAGGAGGCGTCCACCAGGGCCGCCCATACCTTCTCGGTCACCTCATCGGTCTCGGGAATGCCCACGTTGCGGCAGAAGTCGCGGATGGACTTTGCCGTGAGCTCGTCATACACACCCGTGACCTGCTCCTCGGTCAGGTGACCGATGAGCATGAGCCTGTTTTGGATGTCCTCGACAGCCGCGCCCGTATCGTTGAGCCTAATGGTCTTCATGCTAGTTCAACCTACTCACGAACCAGTCAGCCATGGAAATGAGAAGATCGCGAGCTTCAGACGGCGCCACCTTCTCCATCAGGCAGATCTTGGCCTTCTCGGTGAGCTCATCGGCGTAGTTGCGGGCGAAATCAATCGAGCCGCTCTCCTCCATGATGGCCACGGCCTCGGCGAGCACTGCCGGGTCCTTCTCCTTCGAGGAGAGGATTTCGATCAGGCGATCGCGCTTGGGCGAATTCTGCAAGGCGTGGACTACGACGAGGGTGCGCTTGCCTTCGGTCACGTCGGAGCGGAAGTCCTTCTGGGTGCTTTCCTCAGAGCCGACGAGGTTCAAAAGGTCATCTTGGATCTGGAAGGCGAGGCCGGTGTCGAGGCCGAAGCTGCGCAGAGCTTCAACCTGCTCCTCGCTTGCGGCGCCGATAATGGCACCGAGAGCCATCGGCACCGCGCCGGAGTAGAAGGCCGTCTTGTGCGTGGCCATGACGAGGTAGTCCTCGGGGGTGATGTCATAACGAGCGTCACGGGCCCAGCCGATGTCGAGCGCCTGACCCTCGATGGTGCGATGGGTCATGTCGATGAGCTCGGTGATCACGCGGACCTTGGTGGAGTCGTCAAGCAGCGGGTCCTTGGCAACGGTGCCGTTGACGAGCGACAAGCCGAGGTCGCCCATGTTGATAGCCAGACCCAGGCCCTCGCGCAGGTGCAGGCAGGGCTCGCCGCGACGCAGCTCTGCGCCGTCAGCGATGTCGTCGTGGATGAGCGCGGCGGTGTGAAAATGCTCGATGGCCGCAGCGGCGGACGTGGCCTTTTCCATGTTGCCGCCAACAGCAAGACACGCAGCAAAGCTGATCAGCGGACGATGACGCTTGCCGCCGTTTTCGCTGTAGGTCAGAAGCGGCGCATAGAGGTAGCGATCCATGTCAGCATGCGAGCCGCGCGGGATGTATCCATTAACCAGATCACCTACCTCATCGGCGAAGCAATTCAGGTATTCCTCGAATGATTTGGGCTGCTCGGGAGCAGCAGCGATGATCTCGTTGATGTTCTTCATAAGGCTTTCTTTTGGTTTGTTTCCAGCATTACCCAAATTACACATGATAGCACAAGCGTAAGCCGCGCCCGCCGCGACCCCCCGTCACCGACACCTCGCTTCCCCTCGCTTCCCCTCGCTTCGCTCCATCAGGGCTTCCGTCAGGGCTTCATCCGGGAGCCA
>CAYZCY010000014.1:6067-34463 GCA_964477115.1 uncultured Eggerthellaceae bacterium
GCTTCCCCTCGCTTCGCTCCATCAGGGCTTCCGTCAGGGCTTCATCCGGGAGCCATGAGGGCTTCATCCGGGAGCCACCGAAGCTTCGCCTTAGTTCAAATCCAAAGAATGGCCCCGCTAGAGCTCGACGGCGTTTTTGCGCAAAAAACAAGGCTAGGCCCGCTCTCTTCGAAGCGAGCTGGGCGGGTAGGCGGCAGGCATGGTCCAGCGCCCACCTTCACCATCCTGTAAACAAGGCCTTGTGCTAGGATAGTCACTGCGCGTTTTCAAGCGCATTCAATCTGGGGGCGTGGCGAAATTGGCATACGCAGCGGACTTAAAATCCGCCTCTTCGGATTGTGGGTTCGAGTCCCACCGCCCCTACCAGTTCCCTTTGTTCATATGGAGAAGGTAAGCGCTTCGCACAAGCGCGCTTTTCGCACGAGCGCCTACTCGGCCTTCTTCTTCCCCACGTGACAGAAGTACATCACCAGGCCGACCAGCACGCCGCCCACGATGTTGCCAAGCGTCACAGGGATCAGGTTCGCCGTGAAGAAACTGCCGAAGTTCAGCACCGCCGTATTGATGCCAGCCTCGGCGATCATTCCCGCGTAGGCAGCGTTCATGTTCGCGAAAATGCCAGCGGGCACATAGTACATGTTAGCCACGCAGTGCTCGAAACCCGCCAGCACAAAACCCATGATGGGCACGTAGATTCCCATGATGCGGCCCGAGGTCTCCTGCGAGGTATTGCCCAGATATACCGCGATGCACACCATCAGGTTGCAGAAGATGCCGAGCACGAAGGCATTGCCCCACGGCATGCTGGCCTTGTTCGCCGCCACCTTGGCCGTGTAAACCGCCAGATCGCCGCCGCCGATGTTGAGCTGCCCGAAAAACGCCATGCACGCAGCCAGCGCCACCGCGCCAACGAAGTTTCCCGCGTAGACGATGGCCCAGTTGCGAGCGAGCTTACCCCAGGTGATGCGTCCGTCGATGGCCGCGGTCACCATGAGCGCATTGCCCGTGAAAAGCTCGGTGCCGAGCAGGATGACCATGATGAGGCCAATGGGAAAAATAAGACCGGAAACCAAGCGCACCATGCCAGCGTCAGACAGAGCGTGTGCCGCGGTCGAAGAGGTCACCGCGCCAAGACCGATCAGCAGGCCGGCAGCCACTCCGAGAACAAACAACCTCCACGCGGGCGAGGACGCCTTGCCCACGCTCGCATTCATGTAGCCTTCGGTGATTTCCCTCGGTGTAAGCACTGCCACGATACGCATCTCCTCAATCAAATCGCTCACTCGCTTTATTTTGCACAAAGGAGCATAGTCGGCATGCGATGCCCTTGCATCGGCAATTCGGCAGGCGACGGGATTAGCCAGGCAGCACGATGCTCGCGACGCGACCTCGGCAGCGCTTAGCGAAGCGCGGCTTCAGCGGCGCGCACCACATGCGACATGAGCGTGATGGTGGTGACAGCGCCAAGACCGCCCGGCACGGGCGTAATGGCGTCAACCACGGGCTCGACGGCGGCGAGGTCAACATCTCCGCAGAGCTTACCTTCTCCATCGAAATTAATGCCCACGTCAAGCACCGTCTGTCCCGCGCGGAAGTAGTCGGCGCCGTACGCACGCGCCCGGCCCGTAGCGCACACCACGATGTCGGCGGCGCGACACACAGAGGGCAGATCAGCCGTGCGAGAATGGCACAGGGTGACCGTGGCGTTGCGATCGAGCAAAAGCATTGCCACGGGTTTGCCGATGACCAGGCTGCGGCCGATAACGACCACGTTTTTGCCCTCGGCGGAGATGCCGTAGTGGTCGAGCACCTCAATGCAGGCCTGCGCGGTTGCCGGCGGGAAGCCCTCGCCTGCACCGGAGAAGACCGCGGCCAAGGAGGCAGCGGTGATGCCGTCGATGTCCTTCTTGCCGGCGAGCAGCTCGCACGCAGCGGCCTCGTCGATGTGGGCGGGCAGGGGTCTGAACATCAGGCAGCCGTGAATGGCGGGGTCGGCGTTGACCTCGTTCAGGACGGCGGCAAGATCAGCTTGCGGGGCGTCTTGCTCAAGCACGAGGCGGCGCACGGCAATGCCGAGCGCGTCGGCGCGCTTCATAGCGGTGCGCTCGTAGGAGAGGTCGTCGGGGCGCTCGCCCATGCGCACGATGGCAAGTGTGGGCGTGACGCCCTGGGAAGCCAGGGCCTCCACGCGCGCGGTAAGATCCGCGCTCATCTTGGCGACGATTTCCTTGCCGGTGAGAAGCTGTGCCATGGTGTGCCTCTTTCGTATGCCGCAGGTCTTTCGCTTGCCGCGGGCTTTTCGATCACCGCGGGTCTTCCGCGCGCAACGTGTCTTTCGCGCAATTCAACCGGGCCATCATAACGCTCACGCAAACAAAAGGGCGCTGGCCTCAAGCCAACGCCCTTGAAATCACTCCGAGTGAACCGGAGTCTGCTTAGCGCAGGAAAAGAACTAGCCCTGGAGAGCAGCGCGCTTCTCGTTGAGCGCCTTGATGCTCTTGTCCCACATCTTGGAGAAGGGAAGAACGTCAAGGGTAGCAATGATGGCGAAGACAGCCATAACGGAGAACACGGCCATACGCTCGGTGGAGCCGCCGACGGCAGCCTGAACAGCAATGTTGAGCAGGGAGCCGAAAACAATGGCGAAGTTTGCGAGCGAAAGGTTGAGCGGGTAGTTCTTGGAACCGAAGCGCTGACGAGAGAACGCAGCAGCAACAACCGGGACAGCGCCGTAGCAGAAACCGCAGCAGATAGCGCCAGCGATGTAGAGAGCGCTGATGTTGGTGATGAATGCACCGAGGATGCAAACGGTAGCGACGATGGCGATGATGGCGTCAATCAGCATGGTGACCTTAACGTTGGTCTTGTCGTAGACCATGCCCATGATCACGCGTGCGCAGCCGTTAGCGGTGGAGACGATGCCGACCAGGAAGGTTGCGGTGGAGGCGCTGATGCCGACCATCTGAGCATCGGAAGCGCAGTTGCCAATGGTGGCCAGACCAATGGCGATAACGATGATAGCCCAGACCCAGTAAACATAGAACAGCGGGGTCTTCAGCGGGGATTCCTCGTCAGCCGGGTCAACGGCGCCAGCAGCAACGGCACGCTCGGGCTGCATGATAGCCACGATGTTTGCCGGCGGGCGCTGCAGCACGAAGGCGCAGACGAGAGCGATGACCAGCGTGATAACACCGAGGGCGGTGAACACGGTGGTGAGACCCATGGTCTCGATGAAGTTAACGGAGATGTTGCCAATGATGAGGGCGGAAACGCCGAAGCCCATCATGAGAACGCCAGAGGAGAAACCGACCTTGTCGGGGAACCACTGGTTGGTGGTAGCGCAGATGGAGTTGTAACCCATGCCAACGCCGCCGCCAGCGCAAACGCCGTACAGAGCGTAAACGACGAAGAGCTTCTCATGAGCGAACATGCCGGTACCCACGAAACCGATGAAGAACAGGATGCCAGCGAGCATGATGGTGCCCTTGATGTTGATCTTCTTCTCGAGGAAGGAGCCGATGGTGGCGCCGAAGCAGAAGCAGATCATCATGATGTTGAAGGTGAGCGCGACGTCAGCCTTCTCGAGGCCGAAGGTCATGCACATAGGAGCTGCGAACATAGAGAACGCATAGATGAGGCCCAGGAACAGGAGCGTAAGAGTGGAGAGCACCAGGTACACCATACGCTTGCTCTTAATCTGGGCAGCAGTCATATCGGTCATAGGTCCCCTTTCCAGTTTGCCGATACTTCTTCCAGATATAGCTTTCAAGCCATAAACAACCGCCCTATGATAACGCATCGGGTGGGCAATGTGGCGAATTAGTCTGTGTTAGTGGGTACAAATGGGCTTGTTTTTAGGTTGATTTAAGAAAATGAGCGCGACATATGCCGCAAATCGACCAACCGCATGCCACACGGAGGCGGGCTGTCAGGCGGGCGAGCAGACGCCGCGTGGCAGCACGCGCGGGCGCCGTGCACCTTACAGGTCGGCCACCACCGAGCTGAAGACCTCGTCGGCCAGAGCACAGCCGCGCGCGAGCAGATCGTCCATCTCGTCCCGATAGGCGCAGGCCCGCTCGCCGTCGGCCATAGACGACAGGTTGATGCGCACGTTGAGGCTTGCGCCCTGCAGCGCCGCCTTCGCGAAGGCAGCCGACACGCCCGCATCCGAGAGAGCCAAACGGCTCCCCTTCTGCGCCATGAGATGGGATAGCTCGATCACCGCCATGCACTGGCGCATGATCTCAAGCGGCACCTCGCAGGCTCCAATGAGCGCCGCCTGCATGGCGGCCTCCTTGGCGGCCGCCTCCTCGGAAGTTGCCCTGGGCATGCGGTAGGCCTCGGCCAGCGGCGCAAAGGCACGCGCGTCTTCTTCCACCAGCTCAACCAGACGGACGCGTACGTCTTCAAGCTCGGCGAGCGCAAAGCGCATTTCCTCTTCCACGGCGGCGTAGCGGGCCTTGCCCACCGTGAGATTTCCCACCATGGAGCCCAACGCGGCGGCAAGAGCGCCGCAATAGGCCGAGGCCCCTCCCCCGCCGGGGGTAGGGGCCTTGCTTGCGAGTTCGTTCAGAAAGGCCACGTCAACCATGGGCGTTCCTCTTCCGTTTCGAAAGCGACTTGGCAGATCTGCGGCTCGGCAAGCCAGCCGCATCGCAGATCGGCCCGCCGCCGCTAGGGCAACGGGCCCGCGACCCAGCTAGAACAGGCCGCTGATGGTGCCGTCTTCGGCGACGTCGATCTTGAAGGCCGCCGGGCTCTTGCCAAGTCCGGGCATGGTCATGATGTCACCGGTGAGCGCAACAACAAAACCCGCGCCTGCGCTTACCTTCACCTTGCGGACCGTGATATCGAAGCCTCGCGGGGCGCCGAGCTTGGTGGCGTCGTCGGAGAAGCTGTACTGGGTCTTGGCCATGCACACGGGCATGTTGCCGAAGCCCAAGGCCTCGAGCTGCGCGATTTCCTTGGCGGCAGCCGGCGTGATGATGACGCCGTCGGCGCGGTAGACGCGCTTGGCAACGGCCTCGATCTTCTCGGCCAGGCCCAGCTCGTCGGCATAGGAGAATTCAAAGGTCTCGGCGCTGCGGCCGGCATCGTCGCCGTTTTCGCACAGGCGCACGACCTCGTCGGCTAGGGCGAGGCCACCTTCGCCGCCCTTTGCCCAAACCTCGGAGAGGGCCACGTTCACGCCCAGCTCACGGCACTTGTCCTCGACCAGCTTGAGCTCGGCGGGGGTGTCGGTCGGGAAGGCGTTGATGGCCACCACACAGGGCAGCTGGTAGACGTTAGTGATGTTCTCTACGTGCTGCAGCAGGTTCGGCAGGCCGGCTTCGAGGGCCTCGAGGTTCTCGGTGTTGAGGTCGGCCTTGGCAACGCCGCCGTGGTTCTTAAGCGCGCGCACGGTGGCAACCACCACAACGGCGTCGGGCTTAAGGCCGGCGAGGCGGCACTTGATGTCGAGGAACTTCTCGGCGCCGAGGTCAGCGCCGAAGCCCGCCTCGGTCACGCAGTAGTCGCCGAGGGCCATGGCCATGCGGGTGGCCATGATGGAGTTGCAGCCGTGGGCGATGTTGGCGAAGGGGCCGCCGTGCACAAACGCCGGCGTGCCTTCAAGCGTCTGCACCAGGTTGGGCTTGAGGGCGTCCTTCAGAAGCGCGCACATGGCGCCTTCGGCCTGCAGGTCGTGAGCGGTGACCGGCTTGTCGTCGTAGGTATAGGCAACCACGATGCGGCCGAGGCGCTCCTTAAGATCAGTGATGGAGGTGGCCAGGCAGAAGATTGCCATGATCTCGGAGGCAACGGTGATGTCGAAGCCGTCCTCGCGCGGCACGCCGTGGGCCTTGCCGCCCAAGCCGCACACGATGTTGCGCAGCTGGCGGTCGTTCATGTCGACAGCGCGCTTCCAGGTGATCTTGCGCACGTCGATGTTGAGTTCGTTACCGTTGTGGATGTGGGCGTCAAGCAGCGCGGCGAGCAGGTTGTTGGCCGCGCCGATGGCGTGGAAGTCGCCCGTGAAGTGGAGGTTGATGTCCTCCATGGGGATGACCTGGGCATATCCGCCGCCAGCAGCACCACCCTTGATGCCGAACACGGGGCCGAGAGACGGCTCACGCAGCGCTACAACGACGTTCTTTCCCTGCTTGGACAACGCATCGGCCAAACCGACGGTTGTGGTGGTCTTTCCCTCGCCTGCCGGCGTCGGGTTGATGGCGGTGACCAGGATCAGCTTGCCCGGTTCATGCTCTTCCTCGCGCAGCAGGTTGTAGTCGACCTTGGCCTTGTAGTTGCCATAAAGCTCAAGGTACTTCTCGTCGACACCCGCCTTCGCGGCGATAGCGCCGATCTTCTCCGGTTTGGTCGCTTGGGCAATTTCAATGTCAGTCAACACTTCGGGCCCTCACTTTCTTTCTCTCTTGCACGCCCCATTCGGGCGCGCACCCCGTATGTGACAACCCCTTTATGATACAGACCGCAAGGGGTGAATGACGGGACCCTTCCATCAAGGGGCTTTTAATTATGCGATCGGAAAGCCACCCGGGAGAGCGGTCGAGTTCGGCGAGCGAGAGCTTGCGCAAATGGACGAAGGCGGTGCGAAAGCAAGCGCGGGACAAGCGCGGGACAAGCGCATGGGCGACACACGAGCGGACCACACCCCAAGCGCAAGGGGTAGACCATATCCCGGGACGCAAGCCTGATCGCAAACGCTTACGACGCCTCTGCGATCAGGCGCAGGCCCTCAATGGTAAGTTCGGGATTCACATGTTGAATGGTAGATGAGTGCTGCGCGATGAGCGGCGCTAGGCCGCCCGTAGCAACAACCGTGGCCTCGCATCCAATCTGCGCGAAAATGCGACGCACCAAACCGTCGATGCGGTCAGCCTCACCGAGCACGATGCCCGACTGAATGGCCGTCTCGGTACTCACGCCAATTGCCTCGGACGGAGCCACCAAGTCGATGGCCGACAGACGAGATGCGCGGGAGAACAGGGCCTGGGCGGAAGTCTGCACACCCGGCGCAATGATGCCGCCGATAAATGCCCCTTGCGAATCGAGCACCTCGATGTTGGTGGCCGTACCGAAGTCAACCACAACAGCCGGCGCCCCGTACAAGGCATTCGCCGCCACGGCATCGGCCACGCGATCAGCACCGATCTCATGCGGACGGGGGTATTTGGCCTTGAACAGACCAGCGGCGCTCTCTGCCGTGCACACGATAGTCTGCGCTCCCGAAGCATCGCGCACGGCGCGGCTCCAAGCCTCGGTCAGCTGAGGCACAACGGAGGCCAGGCACGCACGGCTTACCTTCGCAAAAGAAAGGCCCTCCGACTCCAGCAGAGGAATCAGCTTCACGCGCAGCTCATCGGCCGTATCCAGCGGATTCGTGGTAACGCGCCACATGCGCACCAGCCGACCGTCCACGTAAGCGCCGAGAACGGTGTGAGAATTGCCCACATCAATCGCAAGTAACATAATAGTGACAGCTCGCTTTTCTGCTGACCGAATTGGATATAGTAACCGCAGCGCAATTGCCAAGCCGCACAAGCCCAACGGCCCGCTCGGTGCGGGTTCCACGGCCCGACGCAAGCCCGACGGCTCTTTCGGCACACGCAAGACCCAAGCGGACTTCGCGTGAGAGGCAACGCGCAACCGCATCATTATAGCAAGCGCACCGCCCCGGCCAAGCCAGCCGAACGCCGGCTCGGCAAGCCCGGTAACGCAGCAGCGCACCACCTCGCCGCCGGCAAACGGCGACCGAAGAAAGGCAGCATCATGGCAGAGACACCGACCCGCATCCTCGTCGTCGACGATGAGCCCACCATCACCGAGTTCGTCTCCCACGCTCTCAAGCGCGAAGGCTACTCCGTCGATGTCGCCAGCACGGGCGAGGACGCCCTGCAAATGGTCGCAAAAGGCAGCTACGACCTCTTCGTTTTGGACATCATGCTCCCCGGGATGGACGGCTACGAACTTTGCCGCCGCCTGCGCCTCAACACCGCAGCCGCCGTGCTCTTCCTGAGCGCACGCGACACCGAGCTCGACAAGGTTGTCGGCCTGGAAATCGGCGGTGACGACTACCTGGCAAAGCCCTTCGGCATGCGCGAGCTCATCGCGCGCGTTCGCGCCCTGCTGCGTCGCGGGGCCGGCAACTTCCCCGGCGCCAATTCAGCGGTGAAGGTGAGCGGCATCACGCTTGACGAGGACGCCCACACGGCAGGAGGCGTCGAGGGCCCCATCGACCTCACCCCGCGCGAGTTCGAGCTCATGGCTTGCCTCATGAAGAGCGCTGGAAAAGTGGTGTCCCGCGAGGATTTGCTGCGCGAGGCCTGGGGCTGGGAATATCTCACCGAGACCAAGACGGTCGACACGCACATCAAGCGCCTGCGCGACAAGATTCAGTCCGCTGGCTACGACCCCGCCCTGGTGGAGACGGTCCGCGGCTACGGCTACCGCTTCAAAGTGCTTTAGGTGGGCAATTAGTCGATATCGATGCGCATGCAGGATGTAGCCGCATCGAGCAGGGTAAACAGAAGGTACGGGCGCACGCCGCAGAGAGCAGCACCCAGGTAGCCGTCATCAGCTACGTGTCCACCTTGGGCTCTTTCAGCTCGGAAGACATCCGGTGGAACTAGGCGAGCCACTGCCCCAACTCGGCAACAACGCCGCGGCAAATCGAGGACAAAGCGATCCCGTCAAAAACGTCGTGAATTCAACAGTTTCAGCGAGGCCGTAGTATAATTACCCCTTGCAATTAGGGGGATCAAGCACGTTTTTCTCCTTTGGAGGAGGCTGCAGCGCCGCAGATTGACCGGGTGCGCTTGCGCTCATACGTGCAGTTACAGGCAGGTTTTTCAGGGTTATATCATGTGGAGAATGAACTACAGCATTGTGCTGAATCTATATCGCCTGCCTCGCATTCTCGAGAAGATGCACCGCATGGCGGACAGGCCCGACCTCTATTCCGAAGAAGAGCGCTACGGCTACGTGCGCTATGTTGTCGGGCTCATCCAGGAAACCGGCTTCATCAAAACGGAAAGCTTTGGCACGGAAAACCTCCCGAAAACCGGGGGCTACGTCATGTACCCCAATCATCAGGGCAAATACGATTGCTACGGCATAGCCGCCGTTCACGAAGCCCCCATGACCGCCGTCATGGACCGCGAAATGTCCTACTTCGTGCTGGTCGACGAGATCATGAAAATGCTGCAAGGCCAGCGCCTTGACATCAATGACCCCCGCCAGGCTCTCAAGGTGATCAACAGCATTGCTGAAGAGGTGGCTGCGGGCCGTCGCTACGTCATCTTTCCCGAAGGCGCCTACGACAATCAGAAGAAGCACACGCTCTGGGACTTCAAGGCGGGCTGCTTCAAGGCGGCCGTCAAGGCAAAGGCGCCCATCGTACCTGTGACCTTGATCGATTCCTACAAGGCCTACAACTCTTGGCGTATCCTGCCCGTGAAGACGCAGGTGCATTTCCTCGAGCCGATCTACTACGAAGACTACGCCGGCATGCGCACCGTTGAGATTGCGGCCATGGTGAAGGAGCGCATTCAGGCTAAGCTGACGGAGCTGGGTTACTAAGGGCGTCTTTTGCCTTGAACCGCCTCGGCGGGCACGCCACGAATAGGCAGTACAGAAAGGCCGCGAACGCAATGCAGGCGCACAGCAGATACATCGCCCGATAGCCTGCCGCATCCAGCACGAAGCCCAGCAAATAGGGTCCGATCCCGCATCCACTGTCACACAGAAGGAAGAAGGTCGATATAGCCAAGGCCGTGTTTCCCTTCGTGAGCAAGGTTGCCGCCGCCTGACCGGTCGACATGCTGGTGCCAAAGCCAAGCGCCATGAAGACACCGAGCAAAAGCAGGGTAAAGGCGTTCGACACGAAGGCCGCAAGCACTAAGCCGACGGCCATGGAGATAGTGGACGCGTACAGAACAACGCCGTGCCCGTAGCGGTCCATCAACTTGCCGGCGACAGGGCGCGTCACGAACAGAGCCGCCGCATACACGAGGAATACCAAGGGCCCGTACATTCCCAGACCCAGATCTGCGGCATAGTTATTGATGAACGAGTTGATGGCCGAATAGGAGAAGGCCACCATGAACATGAACACGGAGAGCTTCACCGTGGACAGGTCGATGATGCTGCGAAGAGACCAAGGCTCGAGGCGAGGTCGTTTTGCGGCATCCTCCTGGCGAGAGGCCGCACCCTCGCTTGAGCGCTGCGCCAGCAAGGCGGCACCGATACCCACCACCGTCGCCGCCGTGCAGATGACGAAGAACGCATGGTAGTCAACGCCCATCGTCATGAGGATGCCGACAGCCGGCCCCAGTCCCGTTGCTATCGAATTCGAGAGCATGAAGTAGCCAGTGCCTTCGCCGATGCGCCCCTTGGGCATGCCCTCAACCGCTAGGGCGGGAATGGCAGTGTTGGCAAGACCGAAGGAAAACCCGTGCAGAAGGCGCACTGCGATGAGGAAGGTCACGCCCAGAGCGTCGAGGAAGTAAAGGATGCACGCCGCCAGCTGAATGAGGAGCGCGACTATGGTCATACGGCGAAGTCCCAGGTAGTTCGCGTAACGGGCACTGAAAACTCGCCCCAGCACGCCGCCAACGAGGAAGATCGAGGCAACCAGACCGGCAGTCGCCCCGTCGGCGTTGAAGCTGCGCACCGCATAAGTCGCCATCGTGGTGATGAGCAGGAAGTAAACCGACACCACGACGAAGTTTGCCAAAAAGAGCAGCGCGAAAGTCCGCGTAAAGATTTTTTCGGAAGAGGCAGGCTGGGATTTCATGGGTCTTTCTCAGTGTTCGAATGATGGGAAGGTCGGGTTGTGTTGAGGCAACGCCGGCGCCCACCTTCCGCAAATAAATTTTCTAGGCCCGCTTCATGAGCGATGCGTCCTGCAGGGGGAAGGGAATGATCTCCTTCTTGATACGCTCGAAGCAGTCCAGGATGTTGATGGACTGCGGGCAGGCATCCTCGCAGGCACCGCAGCCGATGCAGCTGATCGGCAGCTTTTTGCCGCCGTTGAAGGCAACGACGAAACCAAGCTGGAAGTTGGCGCGCTGGGGATCGCCAAAGTTGATGAGGTAGTTGAGCGTGGTGAGCGAGCCGGAGATGCCGATGCCCTCGGGACAGACCTTCTCGCAGTACGCACAGCCGGTGCAGGGCACGATGCCGCTTTCGCTCATGGCCTCCTGCGCCCTTGCAATGGCGGCGCGCTCGGCGTCGTCAAGCGGGCGGAAGTCCTTAAACGCGCGGGAGTTCTCCTCCACCATCTCGGGCGTGCTCATGCCGGAAAGCGTGGTGCAGACGCCCTCGACGCTCGCTGCGAAGCGCAGGGCGACGGTAGCGTAGGAGTCATTGGGGAAGGCCTCGTCGAGGATCTCCTTGACCTTCGGGGACGGATCGGCGAGCAGACCGCCCTTGACGGGTTCCATGACCACGATGGGCAAACCGTGCTTGTTGGCGACTTCCACGCATTCGCGCTCGCGGAAGGAGGGGCTTTCCCAGTCGAGGTAGTTCACCTGCAGCTGCACGATTTCGGCCTCGGGGAAGTCGGCGATGAACCGCTCGAGCTCCTCGGGGGTGCAGTGGGTGGAAAAGCCGATGTGCTTGGCTAAACCTCGCTCCTTGACGCCCTTCACGAAATCCCAGACATTGTGCTCGTAGAAGGACTCGGTTCTCGGGCCGCCCAGATTGTGCATCAGATACACGTCAACGTAGTCGACGCCCAAGTTGGCAAGCGATTCCTGCAACTGCTTCTCGAGGTCCTCCGGGCCCTTGCAGTACCCACCCCAGGAGATGCACTTCGTGGCCAGAATGTACGAATCGCGGGGGTAGCGCGCAACGAGCGCCTTGCCGAGTGCGGCCTCGCTGCCGGGGTATGCCCATGCGGTGTCGAAGTAGTTTCCGCCGGCCTCCATGTAGAGGTCGACCAGTTTCGAGGTCTTCTCTATGTCGATGGTGTCGGTGTCACGCCCCTCAAAGCGCATGGTGCCGAATCCCAGCGGGCTGATCTTGCTAACGTCGATTGCCATCAGGTGCCTTCCCTTCTTTGCGGGATACCCCGCGCCACCTCATCGGAATCTGCCTAAAACATCCCGAAAGCTGTCCTCCGTCTACCTTAGCATGCTCGGGCAAAGCTCGCCCGAGGAGATAAAGCTCTGCGCGCCGTTCTGCTCGATGATCAGCCTTGCACCGCCGTCAATGCCATACAGTACGCCAGACGCGCACGTCTTACCGGCAATATCCTTCATTTCAACCATCTCGCCGCGATAGGCCATAAGCGCGTTGAAATCGCGCTCGAAGCCGTCGAAGCCAAACTGGCACCACTGCTCATACGCACGGGAGATTTCCTTGAGAATGGCGTCGAAAACATCGTCTACGCTGCCAGAAAAGCCCAGGTCAGCCAGGTAAGCAGGATCGTTCTTACCTTCAACGACAGGTGCCTCATCGGGGCGCAGCACGTTAACGCCAACACCAAGGCACACCGCTCCACGATGAGCCTCAAGCGAAATTCCGCTGAGCTTCTGGATGCGCTTGGCGGGGACGAAAGCGGGCGGAGGCGCCAAGGGCGCGGACGCGGGCGCGGGAGAGGCGCAGGCCCTCGCAGGTGCGAAGTTCGCAGGACTTACGCCAGAGGCAACCGGCTCGGGCGCGATGATGATGTCGTTCGGCCACTTGATGCGCAAGCTTTCGTAAGCATCAGCCGGCAGGAGACTACGGAAGGCACGGCAGCAGGCCACGGCCACAGCCGGACTCAGGCTGGGAAGTGCGACCAGGCGAACATTGGGGCGCAGCAAGACGGAGAAATACAGACCGCCTTCAGGACTCGCCCACGAGCGGCCCTGTCTTCCGTAGCCGTCTATCTGGCGAGCGGCGCGAACCACCAAACCCTCGGTCTGACCTGCGTCAATGGAGCGCATGATGCCGAGGTTGGTCGAATCAATCTCGTCGAATGTAAGGTGACGGAACTGCATGGGCTTTTACCTTCCCTTTGGTTCAAAAGGTCGAGTTAGGAGATACGGAACGCGGTACCAACGCGATCAGCTTCGGGGATGATGCCCACGGGCGTGCCGTCAGAAAGCACGTGGTTGGGCAGGATCTCCAGCAGCGGCTTGACCACGAAGTCGCGCTCGTTCACGCGCGGATGCGGGAGCACCAGACGATCGTTGGCATAGGTGTAGGTCTGGTAATCCAAAATGTCGAGGTCAATGGTGCGCGGGCCGTTTTCGCGCTCACGAACACGGCCGAGCATGTTCTCGATGCCGTGCAGATGATCGAGCAGCTCAAGCGGCGGGATGCCCGTACGCATGAGCACCACGGTGTTGACGAACTCGTCCTGGTCTTCGTAGTAGGCAGGTTCGCTGGCATAGAAGCCGGCAATGTCGATGATCTGCGAATCGGGCAACATGCACAGCTGGCCGATGGCGTAGTTGATCTGGGCGATCTTGGCATCGCGCAGCTCATGCTTCTCAGCCATGATGGCCACGTTGGAACCCAGGCCTAGCAGCACGTAGGGACGCAGGTCGCTCAAACCCTCAACCGTCTTGGGGATGTTATGGGTACGCACCACAACGGCTCCCAGATCGCAGGCAAGCAGGGCCTCAGCGGCACTTGCCACGTCACGCGCCTTCGGGTCGTCGTCTTCGATGTGATAAGCATAGGCCACATAGCGCTTGCGGGAAGCGGCGCACATGACCGGATAGCCAAGATGCACCAGCTCGTGCAGGTTTCGCATGAGCTCGATGGTCTGCTTGGGTGTTTTGCCGAATCCCGGGCCGGGATCAACGCAGATGCGCTCATGTTCCACGCCGGCCGCCTTGAGCGCTTCGCAGCGCTCGCGCAGGAAGTCGCTCACCTCGGCAACCACGTCGACGTAGGTGGGATCGTCCTGCATGGTGCTCGGCTCGCCCTGCATGTGCATGACCACCAAGCCCGCATCACAGGAAGCTGCCAGCTCCATCATGGCGGGATCGGTGAAACCCGAAATGTCGTTGATGACGCTAGCGCCCGCTTCCACGGCACGACGCGCCACCTCAGCATGACGGGTATCAACGCTCACGCACAGACCCTGCGCAACAAGCGCCTCCACCACGGGCGCGATGCGCCCCCATTCCCGAGCGGGGTCGACCGCGCAAGCGCCGGGGCGCGTGGACTCGCCGCCCACGTCAATGATGGACGCGCCCTGATCGCGCATCTCGAGCGCGCGGGCAAGGGCGGCGTCAAGGTCGGTGAACTCTCCCCCGTCGGAGAAGGAATCGGGGGTAACGTTCAAGACGCCCATGATGATGGGCGTCTTGGTGTCGAAGCTATAGTTGGAGCATTTCCAAATCATTAGTTTCTCTGGCTCTCTTCCGAAGACTGAACAGGTGCCTGATCAGCGGGATCAGCTACGGGTTGCGCCGCAGGCTCGACCGCCGGGTCAGCCGCCGACTGCACGGGCTGTGTGGGCTGCACCGGCTGCACGGGCTCTTCGCGAACCACGCCGTAGGGGTTAGCATACGGATTTGCGGGCTGCTCGGCAACGGGCTGCGCGGGCATGCGGTAGGGGCCGTTCGGGTTCTGGTCACCATAAGCCACCGGCGCGTTCTGCCAATTCTGGTCAGCCAGCTGAGCGCCAGCACCAGTGCCGGGGTCGGCATCCACCAGCAAGCCAGCCGCGCGCTGCTCGTCACGGGCGCGGGCTTCGGCCTCTTCGCGCTCCTTGGCCGCAATGATGTCATCTTCGCGAAGCAGATACTCATCCCACTTGTTGTCAAGCAGGGCGTCGCACGCCTCACCTTCAACCGTCTCGCGCTCGAGGAGCACCTTCGCCATAAGATGCATCTGGTCGGCGTTGGCGGAAAGCACCTCGTAAGCACGGTCGTGCGCTTCCTTCATGATGCGAGCAACCTCGTCATCGATGCGACGCGCGGTCTCCTCGGAGTAGTCCTGCATGTTGCCGTAATCGCGACCCAGGAAGACCTCGCGATTGGGCTGTCCGAAGACCTGGGTGCCAAGCGGGCTCATGCCGTACTGAGTAACGATGGAGCGGGCCATCTTAGTGGCGCGCTCGAGGTCGTTCGAAGCGCCGGTGGTGATGTCGTCGCAGAAGATCTCCTCGGCAACACGACCGCCCATGAACACGGCCAGCTCGTCCTTCATCTCGCCGAGCGAGTTGAGAACCTTGTCCTCGTCGGGGATGGACAGCGTATAACCCAAAGCGCGACCGCGCGAGATGATCGAAATCTTGTGCACGGGATCGGCATGCTCGAGCAGATGGCCCACCAGGGCATGGCCGCTTTCGTGATAGGCAATGGTGCGCTTGGTCTTGTCGTCCATGACACGGCCCTTGCGCTCCGGACCGGCGATGATGCGCTCCATGGATTCGTTGACCTCGCGCATGGTGATGATCTTCTTGCCACGGCGTGCGGTGAGCAGCGCGGATTCGTTCATGAGGTTGGCCAAGTCCGCACCGGTGAAGCCCGGGGTGATCTTGGCAACGCGCGCCAGGTCGACATCGCTGCCGATGGGCTTGTCCTTGGAGTGCACCTGCAGGATGCGCTCGCGACCCCTCACGTCGGGCGCGTCAACCACGATCTGGCGGTCGAAGCGACCCGGGCGCAGCAGCGCGGGGTCTAAGACGTCGGCACGGTTGGTAGCCGCAATCAGAACAACGGAGTCGTTACCTTCGAAACCGTCCATCTCAACCAGCAGCTGGTTCAGGGTCTGCTCGCGCTCATCATGACCGCCACCGAGGCCTGCGCCACGCTGACGACCAACGGCGTCGATCTCGTCGATGAAGATGATGGAGGGCGCGGCTTCCTTGGCGTCCTTGAACAGGTCACGCACGCGGGAAGCGCCCACGCCGACGAACATCTCGACGAAATCAGAGCCGGAAATACTGAAGAAGGGAACTCCCGCCTCGCCCGCAACGGCGCGTGCGAGCAGGGTCTTGCCCGTGCCCGGAGGGCCTACAAGCAGGCAGCCGCGCGGAATCTTGGCGCCCATGGCCTGGTACTTCTCGGGGTTGGCCAAAAAGTCCTTGATCTCCTGCATCTCCTCGACGGCCTCATCGGCGCCGGCGACGTCGGAGAACTTCACGTCAGGGCGTTCCTCGAGAGTCTTCTTCGCCTTGTTCTTGCCAAAGCTCATCTGCGAGTTGTTCGCTTTCTGCATCTGATTGAAGAAGAAGAACAGCAGCGCGCCGATCAGCAGGATGGGGAACAAGGTGGCGAACATCTCAAGGAAGGCACTCGGCAGCTTGACCGAATACTGGATGTTGGGATGCTCCGCCATGAGCTGGCCGAGCGAGTCCTGGCCCACGTATGTGGAGGTGTAGTTGTGCACGGTGCCAAGCGTTGCGGGATCGATGTCAGTGGTGCTGACGCCCGCAAGCGCCGAACCAGATGCGTCCTTGATGGTGGCCATGCGGGCGTTGAGCGCGTCGAAAGCCACGTTGAAGGCATCAGCCGCCGCGGCGCCTGCAGTGGCTGCCGGGTAATAGCTGCCCGAAACGCTGTACTCGCCCGCGGCGTAGACCACGTTGATGACGCGATCCTGCTCCACAGCCTGCACGAACTCGGACGTGATCAGCTGGTCGGTAACCTTGCCGTTAGAGCTGCCTGCGTTTACGAACTGACTTCCCACGAAGAAAGCCACCAGGGCGAACAGCACGATCGTGATGATCGTGGTCCTGGTGTTCATTTGCTCGTTGTTTTTCTGCGGTTTCTTTTCTGCCATGTAGTTAGACCCTATTCATAAACCTCGGGTTTCAGGACACCAATGTAGGGAAGGTTGCGGTAGCGCTCTGCGTAATCAAGGCCGTAGCCCACGATGAACTCGTTCGGGCACTCAAAGCCGACATAACGGCAGTCGATGTCAACCTCACGCTCGCGGTTCTTGAGCAGCAGCGTGCAGATGGACATGGAAGCCGGCTTGCGCGACTCCAGGTTGTTGAGCAGGTAGCTCAGCGTAAGGCCCGAGTCCAGGATGTCCTCGGCGATGACGACGTGACGTCCCGTAATGGAGGACGAGAGGTCCTTCTGGATGTTGACGACACCCGAGCTCTTAGCGGCCTTGCCGTAAGAGGAAACGGCCATGTAGTCCATCTCCAGCGGAATCTCAATAGCGCGCGCAAGGTCTGCCATGAAGATAGCCGCTCCACGCAACACCGAAATCAGGACGATGCCCTCCTTGCCGACTACATCCTGATAGTCGCGCGTAATGGCAGCGCCGAGCTCGGCTACGCGATTCTGGATCTCTTCTTCGGAGATGATGATCCTCGAAACGTCCTCATGCATGGTGTCCCCCTTGCAACTTTCGTGCCTGCCGACCCGCCCGCGCATTGCGTTGCGACCACGGCGGAAAAGACGGCAGGCACGGGTTCTCTACCTTTGTTATCAGTCAGTGTACCATTGCTCTTTTGCATGAGCCGCGCAATGCCGAAACGTAGGTCAATGGTCATCTTTTTTTCACGAGTTTGCGCCCCAAAAATGTTCGCTATTACGGCTGGATGAGATCGGGGAATTCGCGCACCAGGCGCTCGGCGGGCAGGCCGATCACGGTATCGAGCGCGCCCTCAAGCTTGGCGACCAGCTTAGCGCCCTCGCCCTGGATGGCGTACGCACCCGCCTTGTCAAAGGACTCGCCCTTGCGTAGGTAGTCGGCGATTTCCTCGTCGGTCAGATCGCGGAAGGTGACGTAGCTCGTATCAGCCAAAGTGCGGAAACCGAGCGAGATCTTCTCCTTTTCAGGCGCGGCGATCATCCATACCGACACGGCCGTGATCACCTCGTGCGTGCAGCCGGAAAGCTGACGCAGCATGTGCTTGCCGTCGGAGAGATTGCGCGGCTTGCCAAAGATTTCCTGACCTTTGACCACCATGGTGTCGGCACCGATCACGATGAGCATGCCGATGTAGTCTTCGGCAAGCACCTCCTGCACCACGGCACCCGCCTTACGCTCGGCGAGCTTCTTGCAAGCCTCGCAGGGATTGGCAAGCAAATCGGGCTCGAGCGTTTCGTCGACCGGGGTGACGGGGGTGCGTACGGAGAACTTAACGCCTGCCTGCTCGAGGAGCTCGCGGCGGCGCGGGCTGGCGCTGGCAAGCACCACCTCGAAGGACATGGGCTGCTCGGGGGCGGCTTCGGCGGCTGCGGCCTCGGCAGCGGCTGCGGCTTCAGCCTGCTCAGCGCTTACCTTCTCTACCTTGTTATCTTCAGACATGATCTTCCTTTGCATAAAACCCTTGGCGAAGGTAAGCGCTCGCCGCGCGCGCCATGCGCACCGGTTCGCCACCCGCAACGGCATCGTGTGATTTCCAAGCGTCATTGTACCGCAGGGCTTGGGTCTTGCTTTCGTAGTAGAATGCGAGGCGCCTTGATTTGTGCCGAAGGGAGTTTTTATCTGTAGTAATTTTTGAATACCCCCAGTTCAAAGGTCGTTTTTTCATTTTTTATATATAAAACGTGACCTTTAACGGAGCTTGGTAATCGCTTCGGCTTAGCGCGTTGGGAACGAAAAGCGCTGATTTGGGAACAGACCGCCCACCAGCTGACGATCGTCCAGCAACAGACCGCCTGCCAGCTGGCGCCTCCCAATAACAAACTGCCCACCAGCCGGCGACCGCTCAAGAGCAAAGCGCCCAACCGTAGGCAGTGAGCCATTCGCCATTCGCCAACAATGGTGCCGCGTCCGCTTCAATTGGGTATACTCAAAAGCGATCTACCCCGAATAGGCCCGCTCAAGTCGAACGGAGAAGACATGGCCGCAGAGATGGTTTCGCTTGCAGTTATCGCCGTCATCGCCCTGGCGTGTCCCGTCCTCAGCCATGCAATTCCCGGCAGGCCGATTCCCGAAACCGTGTTTCTGCTGCTGGCTGGCATTGTGTTCGGCCCCTATGTCTTGGGACTCATCCACGTAGGCGAACCCATCGTCCTCTTAAAAGAGCTCGGCCTGGCGTTTTTGTTCTTACTGGCAGGCTACGAAATCAACCCCAAAAGCATCACCGGGCGCCAAGGAAAACGCGCCGTAGCCACCTGGGCAATCACCTTCCTGCTGGCATGTGTGGCGGTCTTCCTCATACCCAACATCGCCGTCCGCGACATCAACGGCGTGGCGCTGGCCATAGCCATGACCACCACCGCGCTCGGCACGCTCATGCCCATCATTTCCGAGAGAGGCCTTCTGGGGACGCGCGTGGGCGACCTCGTCCTCGCTCATGGCACCTGGGGCGAGCTTTGCCCCATCCTGGCAATGAGCGTGTTCCTGTCCACCCGATCCCACTGGGCGACGGTGGTCATCCTGCTTTTGTTCGCGGCAATCGCCATAACGGCCGCCGTGTTGCCGAAGCGTGCTCGTGCCGCTGGCTCCAGCTTGTTCACCTTCATCCAGAAGCACGCTGACGGCTCCTCTCAGATGCTCGTGCGCGCCGTGCTGGTGCTGCTCATTGGCCTGGTCGCCGTCTCGGCCGTGTTCGACCTGGACATCGTGCTTGGAGCCTTCGCGGCCGGCTTTGTCCTGCGCTACGTCGTCCCCGAGGAAAACCACCTTATGGAAGGTAAGCTCAACTCCATCGCCTATGGTTTCCTGGTGCCGCTGTTCTTCGTCGTGTCGGGTGCGGCGATCGACCCAGCCGCCATCTTCTCGCAGCCGATCATGCTGGTGGCGTTCATCGCGCTTTTGCTTATCGTACGCGGGCTACCCATCTTCATTTGTCTAAGCGCAGACAGCGAAAGCCACGAACTCCCCGCCCGCGTTCGCGCATCGGTGGCCGCCTACTGCACCACGGCGCTACCCCTGATCGTTGCGGTCACGACGGTCGCCGTCGACGCGGGCGCCATGCTGCAATCGACCGCTTCCGTGCTCGTGGCGGCCGGCGCAGTGACGGTGTTTCTCATGCCGCTTATCGCGAAGACCCTCTCCAAGCCGCAGCAAGACTAAGGCAACACACTCGCTTCATACGCATGCGGAGGCCGGGTAAAACCCAGCCTCCGCATGCGCGGTCACCCCTCTCGAGGCTCCCGCCACTGATGCATTCGCTCAGTCCTTACAGCCCCATCAGCTGGCGCTTCACTTCGATTTTTAGTACAAATAAGAATCCTGCGACGTGCCAAAGGGATTTTCCCGACGCGCGAATCTGCACCCGACGAACCAACGAAACCCGAGCGCCAAACCGCCCCGAAGGGAGCCCCCCACATGAGTTACGAGGAAGCCGCCGCCAAACTGCCCGCCTTTTTCGAGCCAATGCTGGTCAGCCAGTACGGCGCCGAAGCGGCGCGGCGCGTTGTGGAAGGCTGCGACGTGCGCCGCAGCTCGAGCCTGCGCACAAACGCTCTGGCCGCCACGCGCGACGAGGTGGCAGCCGCGCTTGACGAGGCGAGGATTTCCTGGGAGGGCGTTGCCTGGTATGAAGATGCCTTCGTGATTCGCGACGCGGGCGAGAAGGCACTGTGGGACCTGCCCGTATACGAGGCGGGCAAGATCTACCTGCAGAGCCTTTCGTCCATGCTGCCGCCGCTTGTGCTGGGGGCGGCACCCGGCATCGATATCCTGGACATGTGTGCCGCCCCCGGCGGCAAGACCACGCAGCTCGCGGCCATCGGCGGCAAGGGCTGCCGCATCACCGCCTGCGAGATGCACCCGCCGCGCGCCGACAAGTTGGAGTACAACCTGCGTAAGCAGGGCGCCAACAACGTGGTGGTCATGCGCACCGACGCGCGTCGCCTCGACGAGTTCTTCCGCTTTGACCGCATCCTGGTGGACGCTCCGTGCTCGGGCTCGGGCACGCTGCGCACGCGCGACCCCAAGCTGGCCTCGCGCTTCACCGAGAAGCTGGTGCAGAAAAGCGTGAAGTCGCAAAAGGCGCTGCTCACCAAGGCACTTGAGCTGCTGAAGCCCGGCGGCACCCTGGTGTATTCCACCTGCAGCGTCCTCGGTTGCGAAAACGAGGACGTAGTGCGCGAATGCCTGAAGGCCGCCAACAAGCGCGGTGCCTACGAGATCGAGCCCATCAAGATGGAGGGCATCGAAGAGCTGCCGCTTCTGCCCGTGAGCGTCGAGGGCACGCTCTGCGTCTGCCCCACCGATCTCTACGAGGGCTTCTTCGTGGCCAAGGTTAAGCGCAAGGCTTAAAGGCGCGCGGCGCGGGCGCAACGGACGCGGCGGCAACCCGGCTAGACAATACGGGAAGGTAAGCGCAAGGCGGCGTTAAACACCATCGGTCAGCAAGAGCAGCGCTTACGAAAGACTTTTCCTCAAAACGTTCTCGAGTTGGATGAAGGCCCTTCTCCTGTGCCTGTTGTCTACGCCAAGCAGAATGTCAACCACATCAGCAGCCTCATCCTCGCTCATTTCGCCGGCCACGTATAGCTGGAACTTGGCGCGCGACGCTCCCGTGTAGAACAAAAGCCCGGGAGGCGCTTGGTATTTATAATCCTGCTCCCAAACCTGCCTATCCACGTCAACCAAGAAGACTACATCGGCTTCAAGCCCCTTGAACTCTCTGCAGCTATAAACGGGTACCTTGGTTGTGCCCCACTCCATCTGGCCAGGCACCTTTCGAGATTCACGGTAAGCGGTAATTGAGGGGTTGCGGACAGCGACACTCCGCGGAAGCTACCTGGAGCCTCCGCGGACGCTCTTTCTCGACGCCCTTTCTGCTCGCTGCTAAGAAAGGCTTTCGCAAGCTTCCCAAGTTGCTTCGTTGTCCGCGACTACATCCATGCGAACCCCTCTTTCTCGCTAAAGATCAGATCCTTTCATCCCTGTCGCAAAACACTATCTCCGGCATGAGGGGGCATCCCCCCATGCAAAGCTCGCGCACAGAGCAATCGGGGCACGAAGAGCGCATGGCCCCCCTGAACCTCTCGAAGCGCTCGGAGTTCCAGGCATCCTCGATGCTGCATCCGCCCTCCACGCCGGGCTCGAGTTGAAAGGCATACCGGCCAGCTTGGTCAAAGCTGCAGGGAACCATGACCATGTCGGCCCCGATGTAGCAGCTGAAGCGGCCGCCCTCGCAGGTGTCCAGGCTCTCGGGGGCGACGTTTTTGCAGTAGTTGATGGCGCCCGGCACGTTGCACGAGTCCATGCCGACCTTGAAGGGATGGGGTGCGTCGACGAGCTCGAAGAACTCCCTGACGCGCGGGTCGCCAGCTGAAAGCACGTTTTCAGCTTGACCGAGGCCCGTCGGCTTGTGGAGTAGGAAGATGACCGCGTTGATGCCCTCGGGGAAGTCGTCGTCCCGAAGGCGGCGGATGGCCTCGTCGATGCTGTTTCGGCCGAGGACGTAGTGGACGTTCGTCTTGACCCCCGCATCCAAGAGCATCCGGACGGCCGCGTGCGTGTACTCGTTGCGGTACCAGCTGACGGCGACGGCGCCGCAGTAACGTTTGCAGACGGCAGCTAGGTCCGGGGTCATCCCGTACCCCGACGTGGTGAAGTTGGAGACGAGGTTGTGATCGCGGCAAATCGCGAGGATCTCCTCGAAGTCCTCGTGCTGGTCGGGATCGCCTCGGCCGCCGAGCGCTATCTGGTTGGTTCGGCCCTCGCATTGCTCCGCGATCCAGCGGAAGTCCTCGACCCGCATGTTCGGCTTGTCGAGGACGGGCCCGCTCTGATAGCAGCCGATGCCCGCCTTGAGGCACAGGCCCGTCTTGCCATGGATGCAATGTCCCATGACGCCGACGTCGATGAGGTGGGGGAACGACGCCATGAAGGGATCGACGCCGGTGTCCTTGCCCTCGGCGTCCAGTACGCCAGTTCGGACGTAGGCGCCGGTTTCGGTGTCGAACGCGCTGATGAACCGGTGCTTCTTGTCGATGATGGTGTATCTCATAGGGAGCGTTTCCTCAGCGTAACGCAGAACGGCCCTGGGTCGCCTCGCCTAGAGGAACGAATAGTTCCATTTGTAGCCCTCCTCGCCCGTCTTGCGGTTGTAGGAGTAGTCCCATGTCTCAATGCTGACCTCCGAGGATACGTGGTTGACCCAGTCGTCATCGGTCAGGTCCTCGACGCTGACGCCCTTCTCCGCAGCGATGTCCTCCCAAACGGAATCCGCAAAGTCCTTCGGCATGCTGTCAGGGTAGAAGCGGCCTTCGTGGTCCCCGCCCCAGCCTTGATTGGTGTAGCCCCAACTCACACTTTCAATGGACTCCCTTAGCGCCGCTTCGTTTTGGATCATGGCCCCGAGCAGGGGAGCGATTCTCGGCGCATCGAACTGAGCGCCCTCTGAAAGCAGGCCGCGCAACGCAGGAAGAACCTCCTCGAGGTTTTCCGGGACTTCGCAGCTGTACCCGGTTTCGTCTTCGTGAAGGCCCACGTACCCGGCATCCAGGTCCACCTCAAAGCCCAGGAAGGCATCCACGGGGCGCACGTCGGGCAGCTCCCCTCGCCCCACGAGGACGTCCTCGTAGTCCTTCATCATCTTTGCCAGCAGCGGACTCGTTATGTCCAAATACAGATAGCTGCTGCTGCTTGAATTGGTGACGAAATCAGCTCTGAACTTCATACTCCAACCCCTCCTCGCTACTTGCTGAAAGCAAACCGCACGGTCATGTCGATTCTCGGACGCACCTTGCTTCCCGCGACGGCGCGTACCACTCCGTAGGGCCTGCCGACCCCTCCGAGTTCATGGAAGTCATCCAGAACGACCTTGAGCGGACGGCGCTTCTTCATCACCGAATCGCGGTTCTTCTCCATGAGGTAGGCACGATGGGCGAAGCCGAGACAAACGCCCTCGCATCGGCGTACCTGTAGAATTCGGCCTCCTCGTAGTCATCGGAGCCGTCCCCGAAGAACTCGAAGGTGTACGATACCTCCTTGCCTCCGACCTCTGCCGAGAACGAGTACCTTTCCCCTTTCCCGGAAAGCAGGGAGTCGTCTTGGAAGAGGACGTCGAAGGGGTACTCGAGCTCATGCGCCGGGATCTTGATGGTTCCAACCTTGTGGCCGCAAAAGAGTACGGTCGCCTCGTCCTCTTTTGCGGTAGGTCGAATCTCCAGGATATCGCCGGGTTCGAGCATCAGCGCCGCCTCGCGCTCGGCCTTCGCGACGCTGGCGGTTGCTGCGAACTTCTCCGATCGAGCGCCATCTTCAATCTTCCCAACAACTTCGTCGGCGAACAGCGCGATGTCTCTTTCGGAGGGCCTGGCCATGGGTGTCATCGATCCCTCGTCCTGCTCGTCGGCGTTCAGGATGTAGAACCTGCCTCTGGACATCTCGTAGTTCTTGTTGAGGGGGCTGATCTTGACCTTGGTGTCACCCCGGTCGAACTCGTAAAGCGGCTCGCCGGTTATGTGGTCGAAGACGTAGGGGTAGCCTTCGGCCACGTGCCTCCAGAAGTCATGGGCGACCCTAGAGAGCTTGGCCGGAATGTATATGTAGGACACATCCGCTGCGGGAGTAGCGCCTTCCTCGATCTCCTCGAGGCTCTCGGGAAGATGCAGCCTAAGAGTTTGAAAAAGCCCGGGGTTGACGATGCAGCTCGTTCCCAGGCAGGTGATGCCCTCGGGAATTCTGATGTCGTGCTTGGTCGCGTACGACGCCTTCGCGCCCGTTTCGTAATAGAAGGATCGAAGCCGCTGCCCGCCGTCAGGGAGGCGCTCAATCAAGCTTCCGTTCGAGGAGAAGAAGGTCTCGTTCTCCGCGTCAACGTCAAGATAGACGGGTCTATCCGTCGAATGGTAGCCGTACGGGTTGGATCTCTCCTCCGACCATAAGAAGGCCCTGCAGCCGATCTTCTCGACACGCGCGGGTATCCTGGCCTTCTCGATGAGCGTGTAGGCGAAGGCCTCGGCTCCGATTGACTTCAAGCTGCTCGGCAGCTCAACCTCCCTCAACGGATCTCCGTAGAAGGCCCTGTCGGCGATGGCCTCGACCCCCTCGGGAACCCTCACGAGCCCCGTATACCTCAGACGCTCGATCAGGACCTTGCCGTCCCTTGACAGCAGCAGGCCGTCGACGACGTTGCGGCTACCCGCATCCTCGGCGAAGTACACCGTGATCAGCGCCTTTGGTTTTTTGGAGCCTCCCGCAACCCCGTCACGACGGCTCGCACACGCTCCCCGAAAACTCCGTTGTCCGCAGGGTAGGAAATACGGGAAACAAGCCTGTAAGAATCTTGGTGGTCCCTGTTCAGCAGGCCGAGATCCTTGCCGCAAAACGTCGCGGCAACCTGGCCATACTCGTTGACGACAAGCTCCACGGAATCGCCGACCCTGAGCATCTCGTGCGCTTGGGCGCTTCCGTAGTCCACGTTCCCCCCGACGCTGCTGTCGAACTCATACCACTGCGCGCCGCTTGGCGCGAGGGAGCGCAATTCAGAAGGCGACACCGCCCCGATGTGCCGCGAGAACGCCTCGACAACTTCCCCGATCGGCCTTGGGATAGAACCCTCCCCGGCGACCCTGGAGATAAGCTCGTGCTCCTCCAGATACCGCTTCGCAGTCGTCCCCCGCGCCCTGATGTAGCGTTTGACGCTGACGCTGCTCGCCTTGTAGTCGGGATTCGCCTCCTCGAACGCGGAGAGGGAGCTCTCCCTCACTCGGCCCTCGTAGCGCGTCGCGATGTCCGCCAGAAGCTTCTCGACCTCCTCCTCGGAAAGCTCGTTTTTCGCCAATCCTCCACCGATAACCCCGCGGGCAATCAGGATGTTGGCCCCCGTATCGCCGTACTCCTTGACTGCCCCATTGGAAAACGACTTGAGTTTCCCCTTGAGGTCGGAGTTCTCCTCGCCGAGCTGCTTCATGCTCGTCGGCTTGGCCCGCCCCTCGTACCTCGCGAGCAGCTCGGCGATAAGCGCCTCGTAATCGTTGCTGACGGGCCTTCCGCCCTTCGGGCCAATAAGCATGCTCGTATCGTAGCCGCAGTCGGCGAGCAGCTCGCGCCAAGACTCGTAGCCGAGGTTCTGGGCGTATTTCGAGAGGTTGTCTACGGACTTCTCGTGATCCTTCTTCAGCGTGCCAATGTCCCCATCGGGATACCAAGCCGCGATCTTGTCGAGCATGTCGTCGGCCTTCTTGCCGACGGCTCTGAGGACGCAGTCGCGTACCTCCAGGGCGTCGACGCCGCAGGCAGCGCCGTCGACTCCGAAGCCGCAGGTATGCGCGAAGTCTTTCCACGACTTATAGCCGAGCTCTCGGGCGCAGGCGCTAAGCCTGTCTTTGAAGTTGCCCTTAACTTCAGCCGAGACGATCTCGCGCGTTGGGAACAGCTTCTCAAGCTCAGCGACCAAGCCGTCGACCTGCTCGCGGTAGCGCTTCTCGATGCGGGCCCTTTGCCCCTCATCCGCCTCAAGCCAGTTGATCTTCCTGATTTCGACCATGCCAGCCTGCCTTTTCTCGGCTAACGACGCCGTGTAGTCAAATATAACCAATATCTAGACTGTCAGAAACCAATGTCGAACCTTCGCAGGTCGACGTCCATGGACTCCGCTTTCGCGCAGAGCTCATAGTCGTCCATGCGCTCGATCTCGGCGAGGTCGATGAGAGCTGCGGGAAACCCCGAGAACGCGGCCGTGCCGCATAAGTCGGCCATGTGATCTCTCAGCGCGTCCACGTCGATTTGTGCCATCGTCATGAACGAAGGCGTTTCCATAGCGATTGACAAGGCGGCTTGACCTTGACGCCAATCATTGCGTACCGAGAGTTGTGTACTCCGTTTGATTGATGGTGGAACTATAACGATTGCGATCACGGATGCATAGCCCAGATGTAGGTTGTTCTCTGCCATATAGCCCTTGCTTCAACTTCGGCCCGCGAAGCAACAGCAAGGGGGCTACGCTATTTACGCTTGGTGACTAAAGAGGACGGTAGATTGGTGGGTAGGGGTAGCGAACCATGTCTCTCCCTGCTATGATGGCGGCAGGAACCGACCTTCGACTGAAGGTCGACGCGATGCCGGTGCGGTCGGATGCCGCACCACAGATCAGGCATCGTCAACAGAATAAGGAGGCGTGCGTATGACTACGTACCAGCTCAAGGTCTCCATCGACGAGACCGAACCCCTCGTTTGGCGCAGGATCATCGTGCCGGACAGGATCACCTTCCACCAGCTGCATCTCATTATCCAGCAGATTTATGGCTGGCAAGACTACCACCTATATCAATTCGAAATTCCTGGAATAGAAGAGCCTATCAGGCGCTTTTTCGACGACCCATTCATCAACGATGGAGTGCTCTGCGACGGGCGCGACGAGTTCATCGACGCCTATCTTTCGGAGGGGCTCAGGTTCAGCTACGTCTACGATATGGGCGATTATTGGGAGCATATTATCGACGTCGAGAAGATTGACGTCCGGGGAAGCTCTCGCGTACCGAAGATCATCGATTTCTGGGGTGACTGCCTTCTCGAGGACAGCGGTGGAGTAGGCGGCTACTACGAGAAGATGAAGATTCTCGAAAATCCCAAGCACCCCAAGTACCGCGAGATTCTCGCCTGGGCAGAGTGGCGGGGCATGAAGAAGTTCAACGTCGAATCCGTCAACGCCATCATGGACGAGATCATGTATTTCCCGATCATGCCTACTGTTCCTGAAAAGCCGCGCCTGACGCACAGCGGTCCGAGAGTGTCACTCGACGCCGTGGTGGAGGCTTTTTCCTACCAGTCGGAGAGGCTTGCCGCCTACGTTGACCTGGATACTGGCGAGGTTCGTATGCTGTTCCTAGACAGGGACGCTTACGATTCCGACGGCATGCACGAACTATACGACAAGTCCCGCGCCGAGTACGAGTCGTGCAGGTCGCTTCTGCTGCCCAAGCCAGATTCTTCGGAAGACTACCGCATCATGAGGGGCTTCGCGGATTGCCGGGATGAGGTCGTGAGGGAAAGGCTGCTGCGCGCCATAGAGGGCCGTGGCGCTTTCAAGCGCTTCAAGAACGAGGTTTCCAAGCTGGGCCTCGAGCAGCAGTGGCGCGAGTTTCGCAACGAGGCCTATCGGGATATTGCCCGAGACTTTCTGGAAGCAAGCGGTATTCGTTGGATCTGATGCGATGACAGTTTTGAGATGATCCTTAACTCAGGTCACTGAGCCTCGACAATTATCCTTGTTAAACAGGAGGCTAAATGGCGCCATTGGTTAAAGACCCGTGGCGCCTCGTCGTTTTCGTGCAGACTTTTCGAGTGACTGTATTAGCGAAAGAATGAACGCGAGTTCGGGGCCGTAGCGTAAAAAGTCACACTGAATCATGGATTAACTGGTGGCGTACAACTGTTCTTGTTTCTATTTCTGCTTCTGCACGGAAATAGAAGTTGGAGGGAATTTATAACTGCAGGTCAACCCTGAAATATTTGTAGAATTACGCCTATTGCGAATATGGAAAAGAGAGTACAATACAGCCACGCTGCAATCAACTTACGAGCTCTGGGGTCTGCGAGCCCCTGTCCACCTTGTAACCGCTTTCGTTTTGTC
>CAYZCY010000015.1:0-33187 GCA_964477115.1 uncultured Eggerthellaceae bacterium
GCACCCACATCTCACGCGAATGCTCGGGCTTACGTAGCGTTAGTACGCTACGCCCTCGCCTTCACGCGACCTGCGGGCACCAGAGCGCGTCTTATTTCCATGATGGGCACCCACATCTCGCGCAAGGGCGGCGGAAACGTTCCTTAGCTTCCCGCCGCCCTCGCAATCGCCCCCTAGCTTTCCGCCGCCCTCAGTCATCCGTTTAAAGGGCGGGGAGAAGCACGTCACTAGTCCTCGCCGCATAACGGGTTTAGACAGATGCGGCTGCGGAAACGTTCCTTAGCTTCTCCCCGCCCTTGTAATGTGGCGCTTACCTTCTCCAGCTGATTTAGCAAAGCGACTTTGGGAAAAACACCTGCGAATGCGCTATACTTCTCGTTTACATGCGATGACGAAGACAGTGGCATGCAGGTTCTTGCACCTCCAGAGACGAACCTCGTTGGCTGAGAGGGTTCGGGCTGCAAGTGCGTGTCAATTCCCTTCCGAGCAGCGCGTTTGAACGCGGACGCACGCGGCTGTGAAGCCAGCTCTGTGCGAGACGTCAAGTAGGGCGCGACGGGTGCTCCCGTCATAGGGCGAAATGAGCGGGTGGGGCAAGCTGCCTTCCGGCATGCGGCAAGGTCTGTCAGGGCTTTCGCTGCAGGGCGGGGTGTGCGCTTACCTTCACCAACCAGGGTGGTACCGCGAGAGCCTTCTCTCGTCCTTGGATCGGAATCGCGTTTCTGATCCAGTGACGCGAGAGGGCTCTTTTTTGTTGTTAGAGGAATGAAAGGCAGAGTGAACATGGCAATCACTGACGAGCTGTCAAGCCTGCGCGAGCAGACTTTGGCCGCCATTGCTTCGGCTGAGACCTCGGCCGAGCTCGAGCAGGTGCGCGTGAGCGTTCTGGGCAAGGCCGGATCGCTGACCGGTTACTTGCGCTCCATGGGTCAGGTGCCCAAGGAGGAGCGCGCCGTTGTGGGCAAGACGGTGAACGAGACCCGCGTCGTGGTGGAGGAGGCCTTGGCTGAGGCGAAGGCAAAGCTTGACGCCGCTGAGCTCGAGGCTGCAATTGATGCCGCCGCTGTTGACGTGACCCTTCCCGGTCGTGCTCAGCAGATGGGTACGCGTCATCTGATCAACCGCATGGTGGATGAGATCTCCGAGATCTTTTTGGGCCTGGGCTACACTGTGGCAACCGGCCCCGAGGTTGAGACCGACTACTACAACTTCACCGCGCTGAACGCGCCGGCTGATCATCCGAGCCGCTCCATGCAGGACACCTTCTACGTGCACGATCTTTCCGGCGACAGCGCGGGCGTCCGCGGCGAGTCCGATGTGCTTCTGCGCACCCAGACCTCCGGCGTGCAGGTGCACGTGATGGAGGATCAGGACCTGCCCATCTACATCATCTCTCCCGGCAAGGTGTACCGCCGCGACGTGGCTGACCCCACCCACCTTCCGCAGTTCCACCAGATCGAGGGCCTGGTCATCGACGAGGGCATTACCTTCGGCGATCTCAAGGGCACGCTTGATTACGTGTGCAAGCAGATTTTCGGCCCGGATCGCAAGACCCGCTTCCGCGCGCATTTCTTCCCCTTCACCGAGCCCTCCGCCGAGGCAGATGTGAGCTGCGGCGTTTGCGGCGGCAAGGGCTGCCGCGTGTGCAAGGGCACGGGCTGGATCGAGATTCTCGGCTGCGGCATGGTCGACCCGAACGTGCTTGCCATGTCGGGCATCGATCCCGAGAAGTATTCCGGCTTCGCCTTTGGCTTTGGCGTGGAGCGCGTTGCCTGCCTGAAGTACAACGTTCCGGACCTGCGTATGCTGCTTGAGGGCGACATGCGTTTCCTGCGTCAGTTCTAGGGGGCTCACATGAAGATTTCTTTGAAATGGCTTAACGAATACATCGAGGTGCCCTCTGACACCAAGGCTCTGTGCGATCGCCTTGACCTTACCGGCACCGGCGTCGAGGGCGTGGAGACGCTCGGCGCTGCCTTCGACGGCGTTGTGGTGGGTTACGTTGAGGAGTGCGAGGTGCACCCCGACAGCGACCACATGCACGTGGTCAAGGTGAACGTGGGCGCAGAGGAGCCCGTTCAGATCGTATGCGGCGCACCCAACATCGCCGCCGGCATCAAGCTGCCCGTGGCCACCATTGGAGCGGTCTTGCCCGGCGACTTCAAGATCAAGAAGAGCAAGCTTCGCGGTGTGGTGAGCTGCGGCATGTGCTGCTCCCAGCGCGAACTGGGCATGGGCAACGATCATGATGGCATCTGGATCCTTCCCGATGACGCCGAGGTTGGCATGCCTATCGCCGACTACCTGAAGATGACCGACACCGTGCTCGACCTCGAGATCACCCCGAACCGCCCGGACTGCCTGTCTGTCGTTGGCTTCGCACGCGAGCTGGGCGCCATGTACCAGACCGACTGGGACAACCCGCTGGCTGCCATGGCTGAGAAGATGGAGCTCGATGCTGCCGCCGAGCCCGTTGACACCGCCGTTAGCGTGACTATTGACGATGCCAAGCGCTGCCCGCGCTACACCGCCCGCGTCATCCGCAACTGCAAGGTCGGCCCGAGCCCGGATTGGCTCGTCGAGCGCCTGACCGCCATCGGCCAGCGCCCGATCAACAACATTGTTGACGTGACCAACTACATCCTGTTCCTGTTCGGCCAGCCCTTGCATGCCTTCGACCTCGATAAGCTCAAGAATGCCGAAGGTAAGGCCAACGTGGTCGTGCGTGCCGCCCTCGAGGGCGAAAAGCTCACCACGCTTGACGGCGAGGATCGTGAGCTTACTCCCGACATGACCGTCATCGCCACGCCCGAGCTCGGCGCTATTGCGCTTGCCGGTGTTATGGGCGGCCTCGAGACCGAGGTTACCGACGAGACCGTGAACATCCTGCTTGAGGCTGCGACCTTCGAGCCTGGCCGCACCAGCCGCACCAGCCGCAACTTGGGCCTCATCTCCGAGTCCTCCATGCGCTACGAGCGTGGTGTGGATGACCACGGCATCGAGATGCGCTCCGCCGCTGCGGCGGCTCTCATGGTTGAGCTTGCCGGTGGCACGGTGAGCTACGCTGAGCTTAATGCCGAGGGTATCGTTGACGAATGGCCGGCAGTTTCTGAGGCTCGCGAGCTTAAGTTCCGCGTGGACCGCTTCTGTTCCATGATGGGTGCCGACATCCCGCGCGACTTCATCGTCGACGTGCTTGGGCGCCTGGGCTGCCAGGTTGCAGATGGCGAAGGCGAAAACACCTTGGCCGTTGTGGCGCCCACCTTCCGCCCTGATCTTGAACGCGAGATCGACCTGTACGAGGAGGTTCTGCGCCTGTGGGGCATGGACCGCATTCCGTCCACTCTGCCGGGCGGTCGCGGTCGCGTGGGCGTTCGTTCCGAGGAGGAGCTGGTGGTCGACAAGATCAACGCCACCCTGCGTGCCTGCGGTCTGAACGAGACCATGACCTATTCCTTCGCCGAGCCAACTGACATCGAGCGTCTGCGCATGGATGCCGAGGGTCTGGGCCTTCCCGTGACACTGATGAACCCGCTTAACGCCGATCAGTCCGTGATGCGCCAGAGCATCATCCCCGGTCTTCTGCGCAGCGTGGCCTATAACCAGAGCCGCGGCGTGAAGAACGTGCAGCTCTACGAGCTCGGTATGGTTTTCTCCACCGCTGAGGGTCGCAAGAAGCCCAAGGAGCGCCGCAAGGTGGCGGGCGTCATGGCTGGATCCATGGCCTGCGCCGCGTGGAACCAGGCAAGCGTGCCCTTCGACTTCTTCGACGGCAAGGGCGTTCTCGAGAGTCTGGCTCGCGAGCTGGCTCTGCCCAAGCTGCGCTTCAAGGCGCTTTCCGCCGAGGCTGCCCCGCATCTGCAGCCCGGTCGTGCCGCTGAGATGCTTTGCGGTGGCACCGTCATCGGCTGGGTGGGCGAGATTCACCCACTCGCAGCTGCCGCCTTCGAGGCCAGCGCGCCCGTGGTTGCCTTCGAGCTCGACGTGGCGGCTCTGGTGAAGTCCTGCCAGCCGGCTCGTCCCTACGTTGACGTGCCCACCTTCCCGGCTGTTTCGGTGGACGCCGCCTTTGTGGTTGCCGAAGACGTGACGCACGAGAAGATGGTCCAGTGCATGAGCTCCGCTGGCGGTAAGCTGCTCGAGACGGTTCAGCTCTTCGACGTGTATCGCGACGAGCAGCGCGTGGGCGCAGGCAAAAAGTCCATGGCGTATGCGCTCACCTATCGTGCGGCTGACCGTACGTTGACGAGCGAAGAGGTCGAGAAGGCCCATGCTCGCCTGGTGCAGAAGGTTTCCGCTGCAACCGGTGCAGAGGTACGCGGCTAGTGCGGCGCGCTTAGCTTCGCCATAATGAGATATGATGAGGGCGGGTGCGGGCTTTTAGGCCTTGCATCCGCCCCGCTTTAGTTACAAGCTTTCATCAGAGGAGCATACATGAGCAAGCACAGCTTCACTTTCATGGGCACGGCCGCCGGCTGCGGCGTGCCGTCTTTCTTCTGCGATTGCCCCGCCTGCAATGAGGCCCGCGAAAACCCCGCCTTGCGCCGCGGCGACTGCGGCGTCATGGTGCGCGGCGAGAAGACGCTTGTGATAGACACTCCTCCCGATGCCCGTCATCAGCTTTTGCGCGAAAACATTCGCAAGGTTGATGAAATCATCTTCACCCACGCCCACTTCGACCACATAGGCGGTTTGGGTGAATACGAATACCTGGTGCAGTTGGTGCAGAAAAAGCAGATGCCCACTTATGGCAGCGCCATTGCGCTCCAGGGCATCCTCGCTGAGTTCCATTACATGGATTACTGCCTTGACCTGCACGTTCTTGAGCCTTTTGACACGCACGAGTTCGACGGCGTGTCCTATACGGCTCTGCCCGTGACGCATGCTCCGGGCACGTACGGCTACCTGATCGAGACGCCGAAGACGCGCATGTTCTATGCTTCGGATACCGGTGAGCTGCCGGCGGAGACGGCCGAGCGAGTGCGCGGCGTGGACATTTTGGCGATGGATGCCACCTTCTGGAAGAAAAACTGGAATCCCGATGCCCATCACAGCATTCAGGAGTGCATCGAGGAGGGCCTGGCGCTTGATGCCAAACTCATCTACCTCACGCACGTGTGCATGCATTACGACGAGCCCATCACCGTGGCGGAGCTGGAAAGCTATCTGGAACAGTACGAGGGCCGCGTTCGCCTTGCTTACGACGGGCTTACTTTCCCCATCTAAAACAAGGGCTTCTCATACGCCATACGAGCCTTTTTCCGATAAAAGGCTATTGGATTGTAGCCACTAATTTACCTAATCGCTATAATGCGAATTTGGTTTGGGAGAACTATGCCCACATGTCGGAGAGGGCTTGCGGGGATGGGTCCCAATACCGTCGCAAACACGTGAGAGCACTCCGCTTTCGCGGGGCGCTTGCGATGTAGAGAAGTATAGGAAAAGAGACGGAAAGAAGAGGGGAAGGTTAATGGCTGAAATCGTCAAGACGTCGAATACGCTCATGGATATCGTTTATCCGACGACCGTTTCGACTGAGGTCGACATCCACGCCGAGGGCGTTGAAGTAGTCAAATCACTCTGCTACTTCTGCCACGCAAACTGCGGCGTTCTTGCTTACGTCAAAGATGGCGACGTAATCAAGATCGAGGGCGATCCCAATTATTCCAACCAGGGTGGTCTGTGCTGCCGCGGCACCAGCGCGCTGCTGCACGTGAACCATCCGGCCCGTGTCAACCACGCTCTGAAGCGCGTGGGCGAAAAGGGCGCAGGTCAGTGGGAGCAGATCCCGTATGACCAGGCTATCCAGGAAGTTGCCGACAAGCTCAACCAGATCAAGGCTGAGAGCGGCGCTGAGGCAGTTGCCTCCGCCGGCGGCACCACCCGTACCGACGACTTTGCTCGTCGTCGCTTCCTGAACCAGTTCGGCACTCCGAACGGCTTCCACAACGCACTCCTTTGCTGGATCCCGACCTTCATGGCCGAGACCTGCGTTGCTGGCTGGTCCCCGTTCGAGACCGACCTTGGCGCTGCTAAGTCCCTCATCATGTGGGGCTTCAACCCGGGCGCATCCACCCTGCCCGGCAACCGCGGCTACCTCGACCTGCAGAAGCAGGGCCTGAAGGTCATCATGGTCGACCCGCGTTACTCCGAGTCTGCCTCCAAGGCTGACCTGTGGCTGCCGCTGCGTCCTGGCTCTGACGCTGCTCTGGCTCTCGCGCTGCTCCACACCATCATCTGGGAGTTCATGTACGACTTCGACTTCGTCGACAAGTACTGCGCTGACTTCGATGAGCTGCGTGACCACGTTGCACAGTACACCCCCGAGTGGGCAAGCGAAATCACCTGGCTCGAGCCCGACCTGATCCGTCAGGCTGCTCGTATGTACGCAACCAACAAGCCCGGCTGCATTCAGTGGGGCTGCACCTGGGACCAGATCGGTCGTGCTTCCACCACCGGTTCCCATGCTCTGGCCCTCATCCGTGCTATCTGCGGCAACCTTGACGTTCCCGGTGGCGACGGCATGCCCGGCCCGGCAATCAACTTCCTCACCGACGAGGAGCTCGAGCTCAACGAGCTGCTCCCCGAGGAGATGAAGGCAAAGCAGATCGGCTCTGACAAGTTCAAGCTGACCTCTTGGCCCGGCTATCAGATGATCTCTGACAACGCAAGGCGCACCTGGGGCAAGACCCTGCCCGCCGAGTGGTTCTGCGAGGCTCATGGCCCGAGCGTCTTCAAGGCCATCCTCACCGGCGATCCGTATCAGATCCGCGCACTCGTCTGCAACGCTACCAACCCGATCAACTCCTACGGCGACGCTAAGATGACCCTCGCCGCTCTGAAGAAGGTCGAGTTCCTGGTTGTCGTTGACTACTGGATGACCCCGACGGCTCTGTTCGCCGACTACGTCTTCCCGGCTGCTGGCGCACTCGAGCGTCCGATCATCGTCACCCACTACGGCGCAACCGACTCCGTCATGGGCGGCCGCCGCGCAATCCAGCCGAAGTATGACCGCCACGATGACTTCACCTTCTGGCGCAAGCTCGGCCTGGCCTGCGGTCAGGATCCGGCTAACTGGCCCTGGGAGACCATCGAGGAGTGCTACTACGACATCATCAAGCCCCTCAACCTCCCCATCACCTGCTGGAACGACTTCGTCGACTTCTTCCGCATGTACTATCCGCCGCTGCACCAGAACAAGTTCGTCGGCAACGGTGGCTTCTGGACTCCGTCTGGCAAGGTCGAGTGCAACTCCACCATCCTGCGTGAGCTCGGCTACGTTGGCATGCCCACCTATGTCGGCTGCATCGAGAACGAAATCGACACTCCGGAGCTTTGCGAGGAGTACCCCATCGTTCTGACCACCGGTGGCGGCTTCATGCCCTATCACCACTCCGAGCATTTCAACATGCCCAACATCCGCTTCATCTATCCGGATCCGTACTTCTCCATCAACCCGCACCTCGCTGAGAAGCTCAGCATCAAGCACGGTGACTGGTGCTGGATCGAGACTCGCCGTGGCCGCATCAAGATGCGCGCTAACGTCGAGGCTGAGGTCCATCCGAACGTGGTCTTCGCACCGCGTGGCTGGTGGTACCCCGAGCGCGACGGCTCTGCCGATCTCGACAACCCCTTCGGCTGCCTCGAGTCCAACGTCAACGTCCTCACCTCTGTTGACGACGAGCACTGCGACCCCATGGGCGGCTCCTGGGCTAACCGTGGCCTCATGTGCAAGGTCTATAAGTGCACCGACCTCGATCATGACTTCACCAAGGCCGACACCCTGTTCTCCATCCCGGGTTCTGCTTCCGAGCCGGGCATCCACATCATGCCGAGCCAGACCAAGCTCGACCGTGAGAAGATCCCGTTTGAGAAGCCGCAGCCCACTCGCGAGATCCCCGAGGGTTATCACTGGGTGTGGCAGCGTGACGCCATCTATCAGGACGGCACCTTCTTCCGTCTGGATGACTCCGGCTGGCTGATCAACCCGCGTACCAAGGGTTATCACGACGCCTACACCGGCTGGCGCTACGACGCAGCTGCTCAGTGCCTCGTTGACGACGCAACCGGCAAGAAGTACACCATGGAGCGCGAGGAGATCGTGGAAGTCTGCGGTATCCGTTGCTATCCGGGTTATGAGGCTGCTCCGTACGAGTTCCCGTCCACCCTTATTTGGGATTCCGAGCTTGGCTATGCTCGCCTTGAGGGCAAGCCCTACGCGTATGACCCCAACAGCGGCTGGATGATGGACCCGGCTACGGGCGCATATCATGACGCAAACTACGGCTACATGTACGACGGTGCTCAGGGCTGCCTCGTTGACCTCGAGTCTGGCAAGCGCTACAGCATGTCTTACGAGCCCATGGACTAACGGCGACGGAAAGTAGGAAGGAAAGAATATGACTCGTTACGTAATGGTCATCGACCAGCGTCGTTGCATCGGTTGCCATTCCTGCACGGTTGCCTGCCGTACTTGGAACAAGCTCCCGCTCGACATCATCTACTGCCCCGTCTTCACCGAGGGCGCTCAGGGCGAGTGGCCCAACGTCCACAAGACCTATATGCCCACCCTGTGCATGCACTGCGATAACCCCGAGTGCGTCCCCTGCTGCCCGAACGGCGCCAGCATCCAGGACGAGGACGGCACCGTTTGGGTCGACCCCAAGAAGTGCATGTCCTGCAAGGTTTGCGTCAACGCCTGCCCCTACGGCATGCGCGATGCATCCCACGTGGAGGATCGCCTGCACCGCTTCGTGCGCAAGTGCACCTTCTGCCGCGACAAGCGTCAGGCAGACCCGAGCGCACAGCCCTATTGCGTGCTGACCTGCCATCAGAAGGCACGTATCTTCGGCGACCTCGACGATCCCAACAGCGAGGTTTCGAAGCTCATCGGCTCCGTCAAGACCGAGCGCCTCTTCGAGGAGTTTGGTACCGAGCCTCAGGTCTACTACATTCCGGATTTGGGAGGTAAGGCATAATGAAGCATCATTATTGGGAACCGCCTATCGCCCTGTACCTGTTCCTGGGCGGTCTGGCCGGCGGCATCATGTTCCTGTCCGCCATCTTTGACAGCTTCGTTCTCCCGGGTCACACCCAGATTTTCGCGATGCCTGTCCTCATTGCATTTATCTGCATCTGCATCGGCCTCGTTTGCCTGCTTGTCGACCTTGGTCAGCCGGGTGTGTTCTGGCGCGTATTCCGCACCGCAACCTCCGTCATCAAGTGGGGTGCAGTGTTTCTGGTTATCGACACCATCGTGTCGATGATCTTCGTCGTGGCCTTCCTGGGCGACAGCTGGGCATTCTTCGCTCCGCTGAGCAACCTGCTGAAGCCCATCGCTAGCCCGCTTCTGCTGGTCGGCGGCTTCTTCGGCCTCTGCATCATGATGTACACCGGCATCATGCTGTCCACCCTGAAGGCACACTCCTTCTGGGCCACTCCGGCTCTGCCCGTGCTCTTCACCATCTCCGCAATCTCCACTGGTTGCGCTGCGGTCGTTCTCTCCATCGGCGGCTTCCCGGCTCAGGCTACGCTTGAGAACCTTGTCGCTGCTGCTGAGGTCAACCATATCCTGCACACCGTCGATATCATCCTCGTTATCGTCGAGCTCATCGTGCTGCTGACCATGGTTCTGTCCTTCCTGGGCGCTGGCAATGTCACCGCCAAGAAGGCTGCAAAGCGCTGGGTCTGCGGATCCTACGCACCGCTGTTCTGGGTTGGCATGGTCCTCTGCGGTCTGCTCATCCCGCTGGCTCTCTACCTGGGTGGCGGCAGCGGTACGGCTTCTACCGTTGTTGCTCCGGTGCTCGTCCTCTGCGGCGGCTGCCTGCTTCGCTTCATGGTTGTCAGCACCGACGACCGTGCTCCGCTGCCGGGCGAGGAGCGCTACATGGGTCGCGTTGCTAATCACAAGTACGCTTTCGCAAAGCGTTGGGATTACAACGGCGAAAACGAGTTCTAAGACCTCGTTTTGACGGCCTGTTGATGACCGAAGTGATGCGTGTCTTCGGTCTGCGGCATTACTGGGGGCCCGGCCTTGCGGTCGGGCCCTTTCCCTTGTGAAGGCGGAAATGTAGGCCTTATGTCATCTCGTGATCTCGTTTGGGCAAATGGCATGACATAAAGTGCACATTTCTACTAAGAGCGAAAAGCCTTAATGGCATGGCGATTAACCTAGCTTTGAGCCCTGCAGCAAACAAAAAACGGAGGAGCCATGGAGTACCAGTTTAAAGATGCCCTGACGGGATCTACTATCGAGTGCGAATATCCCATGCTTGACACGCGCATCACGCACGGCAATATGGAGCCGTGTCGGTCTTTGTTCTTCCCAGGTTGCTCGCTCATCAATTACGCCCTGCCATTGGTGGCGGCCGTGTTTGACACCTTGAAGCAGCACGACTTGGCTGACGGCATCTCCTTTCTTTGCTGCGGCAAGATTCTAAGCTACGAGCCCGAGGGCGACCTGAAACGCGCAAGCTTCGAAGAGCAGTTTATCGAGCGTCTCCTCGAAACCGATATCGTGCGCATCGTTACAGCGTGCCCGAACTGCGTGAAGGCTTTGCGCGCGGCTTTCGAGAAGGATGCTCGCATTGTAGCGCGCGGTATCGAAGTGGTGCCCCTTCCTTCCGAGCTCGCCAAGCTTGGCTACCGCGTAGACGGCTCGGTTGCAGCTCAGCTCGTTAAGGGCGACGCTGAGGCTGAAGTGCTTTTGTGCACGCACGATTCCTGTCCCGACCGCGATAAGGGAGAGTTCGCGGACGGCCTGCGCGAGATCATCCCCGAAAACCTCTGGGTTGAGCCTGCGCATGCTCGCGGCAAGTCTTTGTGCTGCGGATCGCTGCCTCGTGCGGCGGGTAAGCATGATGCGGCTGACAAGCTGGCTTACCGCAACGGTGAGGAGGCGCTTGAAGTGGGTGCTGACGCGCTTGTAACCGCATGCTTGAGCTGCGCCTTCCAGCTTACCTTCTGCCAGCCCTACGTGCAGGCTGTTCACTACCTGGAGCTTTTGTACAGCTGGCGCATCGACTGGGAGCTCACGGGCGGTCTCATGAAACTGCGCTTTCTGTTCGACGAGAACTTGGGCGCAGAGGAAGTTGACGAAAGCAAGCGTTCCTTCATCGGCTTGGAATAAACATCGGCTTGAGTAAGCAGAGGAGTTTTCTTGCAGGAGAAAAGACCGACAAACTGTCATTACTGCGGCTATTGCTGCGCCTTCATCGCCACGGTGGAGGACGGCCGCGTGATCGATTTGGAGCCCGATCCCACGCGTTATCCCTATGATGCGCGCATTCTGGCGGGCTGCCGCCGCTGGCGTATGAACCTTGACGCACTTGATGGGGCGGATCGTGTGAACTACCCGCTCAAGCGTGTGGGTGAACGCGGCGCTAACCAGTGGGAGCGCGTCAGCTGGGACGATGCGCTCACGGAGATCGCCGATCGCCTGAGCGCCCTGCGCGAACAGCATGGCGCCGGCACCTTGGCCTCCATGATTGGCGGCCCCCATGCGTCCTTCTGGCCGCTCCATCGCTTCATGACCCTGTTCGGATCGCCCAATAACGTGGGCATCGGCCAGATCTGCTGGAACCCGCGCATCTGGATGGATGTTCTCACCTTTGGCTGGACCGTTGAGATCGACATTTCCTCCGATACCGAGTGCCTCTTCGTCTGGGGAACCAACCCCGCCGAATCCGATAACTCCATGTTCTGGCAGACCATCCGCGCGATGGGGAAGTCGGACGTGCCGCTGGTTGTGATCGACCCGCGCCGCACCCGCACCGCATCCGTGGCCGATCTGTGGATCGCGCCTAAGCCCGGAACCGACTGCACCCTGGCGCTCGGTTTCATCAACGTGATCATTGCCGAAGGCTTGGTTGATCGGGAGTTCGTGGATCAGTGGTGTCACGGCTTTGACGAGCTGGCCGCTCATGTCGAAAAGTACACGCCGGCTTACGTTGCGCAGGTGTGCGACGTGCCCGAAGCTGACATCATCCAAGCGGCTCGTTGGTTTGGCCAAGCGAAGGCCGCAGCTCTCATCTCCGGGCGCGGCATCGATCAGGTGGGAGCAAGCGTGGCGCCTACGCATCGTGCCATCTGCTGTCTGCGCGCCGTCACCGGCAACGTGGACAAACCTGGCTCCTGCGTGCTTGCCGAGGGCAGCGATTTCGTTCCCGAGGTGGATCTCGAGCTCACCCTCGAGCACATGGACGAGCTGTCTGCTCTGTGCCTCAACACAGCCTACACTCCGCTGCAAAGCTATGAGGGTTATGCGCACGTTGCCAAGCTCACCGAGCGTCTCGGCCGCAAGCTTCCCGCGCGCTATCTTACCTCGGCGCACCCCGATCTGGTCCTGCGCGCCATGGAGACGGGGGATCCTTACCCCATCCGTGCGCTCATCGTGAACGCTACCAACCCGCTGCTCACCTATGCCGACACGCATCGAGTGTTCAAGGCCTTCATGGGACTCGACCTTATCGTGGTGCTCGACTACTACATGACCCCCACGGCTTCCATCGCGGACTTCGTGCTGCCCTCGGCAGGCGCTATCGAGCGACCGCTTTTCCAGGCGCACGGCGGTGTTGCCAACATTGCCTATGGCGGCCCCAAGGCAGTGGAGCCCTACTACGAGCGCAAATGCGACTATGACATCTTGCGCGCGCTTGGTCTTGAGCTCGGCCAGGCTAAGTACTGGCCCGAGGAGTCCTTTGAGGAGGCCATCGCCGCAACCCTTGCCCCCTGCGGCATGGATTGGGAAACCTACTGCATGCTGGGCCTGTGCCATCAGCCCTATGCCTATTACAAGCACCTTCTGCCCGATGCGCAAGGCAATCCCCAGGGCTTTGCCACCACGACGGGCAAGATCGAGCTTGCAAGCGAGACGCTTGAGGCGCTTGGCGGTCCGCGACTTCCCGAGCAGTGCGCGCCTTTCCGTCTGTGCTCCGATGACTACATTGCCCGTGCTGAAGCCGAAGGCGGCGTCCATATGCCCCTGCTCACGGGTCCGCGCAAGCAGCCCTACAATGCCTCCATGTACTTCAACAACGAGGCCTTCAGGGAGAAGCACCCCTATCCCGTAGTGGAGATAAGCGAGCAGACCGCTACCGATTTGGGCATGAGCGCGGGTGATTGTGTAATAATCTCTACCGATAGGGGCGAGGCCCGTTTCATTTTGGAAACAGTAGATATAAGATATGGTCTACTATCTGCGGACTACGGATGGTGGCATCCCGAGTGGACCCCCGGCGCGCCGAGTTTCGGCGGTATGTGGGAGTCGAACATCAACTGCCTCACCTCATGCGATATCAATCAAGGCGAGCAAATGATCGGCACTTGGGCTTACAACGCCATCGATTGCGTCATCCGGAAAGTGGATGAGCAGCTTACCTGGCAACCTGGGTTTACCCCTGAACAGTAAAGGAGAAAGAGAAGTGGCAGAAAAGAAGCAAGCGCTGTTGGTGTTCAGCAAGCCGCCCCTGCCGGGCATGGTGAAGACGCGCCTGACCATCGAGCACGGCGGTTTCCTCACTCCCGAGCAGGCGGCCGAGTTCTTCAAGCGCAGCCTGTACGATGTGTGCGAGTCCTGCATGCATGCTCTGTTCGAGCTCAAGTGGGCAAATGATGCGAAGGTGGCGGCTGATCCCAACGCCGACGTCATCACCTACGACTTCTTCATCTCCACTACTCCGGCCAGCAATATCGAGCTCATGAAGGAGACCTTCGACGCCATCGGCCCCTGGCCCATGGAGATTCACTACATCACCGACAAGGGCGCAACCTTCGACGATCACTTCGACGATGCGTTCAAGCAGATCTTCGACATGGGCTACGAGCACATCGTGTCCGTCGGCGGCGACATTCCCACCATGCCGAAGTCTCACATCACCCAGGCTTTCCAGTGGCTTGACTACTTCCAGGATCAGGGTACCCCGGGCTTTGTCCAGGCGCCCTGCCAGGAGTGCGGCACCTCGCTCGTCGGCTTTAGCTATAACACCCCGATCAATCATCAGGGCGTGTACTACAACCTCAACGGCAAGCCGGCGCTCGATGCCTACGTGGAGAAGATCGACGCGGAGAACATCCCTTGCGCATATTTCTCTCCCATCGCCGACATCGACGAGAAGACCGACCTCGCACACGCCATCTCCTGCATGCGCGCCATCGAACGTGCGGCCAAGTATCAGCCCGAGCTGTTCGTGCCGCGCCGTGTTCTCGACTGGGTCGACTTCATGGGCATTCGCGTGAGCACCCCGCCCAACGAGGAGCATGATCCGCGTCAGTATATTGATTCCGACAGCTCTGACGAGCTGTCGGAATAGTCGACGCTGCGCGGGCCTGCAGCATCCACCCTTGCCGCTTGGGGGCTCCGCCCGCCTGGCGGGCACTGCAGACCCGCTCGCTGACTTACTAGCGCCAAGCTGCGAGGTTTTGCTTTCGGTGTCTTGCTAATGCGAACCTGCGACTATCCTTCGTGTGCTAACCTGCGACTCGTTGCAGTCGAAGAAGGCGCTCGTTTTACTGATATCAACTTACGAGGTTTTGAATGACCATTCGAGAATTGCATACTACGGGTGCCCTGTGCCCGACCTGCCTGAAGGAGCTGCCCGCTCGGGTGTACGCCGATGAGCAAGGTGTGGTGTGGATGAGCCGCACCTGTCCTGAGCATGGCCAGCTTGACACGCGCATGTGGCCCGATGCTGACCACTACGAGTGGCTGCGCTCCGAGGCCTTCCCCAAGACGCGTCCCGTGAACACCACGCCGGTCATTGCTCGATGCCCTCATGGCTGCGGTACCTGCGCTCGTCATGAGCGCCGCGGCACGCTTCTCGAGATCGAGGTCACGCGCAACTGCAACCTGCGTTGTCCGGTGTGCTTCGCCAGCTCCAAGTCGGGCGAAGATGACCCCACCATGGAAGAAATCTCTACCATGTACGACGTTATCGCCAACGCCGTTGGAACCGACGGCGCCGTGCAGATCACCGGTGGCGAGCCGACATGTCGCAAGGACCTGATCGACATCATCTACATGGGTCGCGAAAAGGGTTTCTGGGGTATTGAGGTCAACACCAACGGTTTGGTCATCGCTGCGCGTGAGGGATATTTGGAGAACCTGGTGGCGGCGGGGCTTACCGGCGTGTACCTGTCCTTCGACGGCCTCACCGGCGACGTATACGAGGCAACCTGCGGTCGCGACATCCTGGACGTCAAGCTCAAGGTGATCGAGCGCTGCCGCGAGGTGGGCATTCAGTGCGTGCTTTCCGTTGCGGTTGTTTCCGGCGTGAACGATGCGCAGCTCGGAGACCTTCTGCGCTTCGCGCTCGAGAACTCCGATGTGATTGCGGGCCTTGCCCTGCAGCCGGCCTTCACCTCCGGTCGCTTTGATGCGCACCGCGTGATCCCCATGTCCTCGGGTGATGTCATCTTCTCCTTGGCTGAGCAGTCAGATGGCTTGCTTAAGGTTGAGGACATCTGGCCCCTTGGCTGCTCAAACCCCCTGTGCGACACGGGCGTGTTTTTGGTGAAGAGCGAAGACGCTGACCATCCGAGCGGCTTCTACCCCGCAACGCAGCGTATGACCATGGAGGAGTACGCTGCCGGTTACAGCCCCGACAGCCCGCAGGGATCGGTCTTCTTGGACATCCTGTACAAGAAGGGCATCGAGGTGAAGACGGGCCTTTCCATCATCATCATGAACTACATGGACGCCTACAGCATGGACACGCAGCGTTTGCGAGAGTGCTCCATGATGGTGACCGTTCCCGACGGGCGCGCCATTCCGTTCTGCTCCTATCACCTGACCGACGCATGCGGCAAGCGCGTGTATCCGCCGTGGGGCAAGGAAGAGCTGCGCGGAATCGGAGACCGTCCTGCGGCAGCCGAGTAGCTCGGTAGCAAAATGACTTAAGTTGCAGGGCGTTCGTGGAAGGGTGATGCCTCGATGAAGGCATGGCCCCTAAGGTTTGCCCCGCTAACCTGAGAAAGAGAAGACATGGCTGATTACAATATCGTGAATGATCCGAAGCGCTGCCTTCAGTGCGAGCTGTGCGTAGCCTTTTGTCCCTGTGACGTACTCGAGCTTGACGAAAACGGCTACCCCCATGCCGTCAACCTTGAAGCATGCGTGGGTTGCACCACCTGCTCGGGTAACTGCCCGCAGCGCGCGCTTCTGGTGGAGGCGACGGGTGATGTCAAGTACGACCCCTTTGCCGACGAACCGCGTGCCGAGCCCATTGCCGCCGAAACCCACAAGCAGTATGCCGAATGGCAGCGCATCATCATGGAGAAGCTGGACCTTCGCTGGCAGCCTGTGGCGGTAAGCCTCATCGACAAGGACGAACTGCTGCCCGACGTGCCCATGCCGCCCGAGAACCTGCGCTTCTGCCAGGCCATGATGGCTGCTCGTCGCGGTGCAAGCATCCTGATGCCGCCTTTCAAGCACTCCTGCCCTGATGGAACTTCCATCTTTGGCATGACCGGTGTGCCGGAAAAGCTGGCGACGGGTGAGATCTACGTTCTGTTCCATAAGCTGGTTAACGCCGAGGCAGCGGCTCGTATGGTAGCTGAGCGCCCGACGCTTCCTGAGAAGAGCCGTCGCGCAACCTATGTTGCCCCGCTTAACAAGACCGTGCGCGAACCCGAGGTGGTTGTGTTCACCGGTACCCCCGAGCAGATGATGTGGCTGTGCATGTCCATGAGCTACTACACCGGCCATCGCTTTGACTTCCACGCAAGCGGCTACAACTCCATGTGCGTCGAGGCCGTGCTCTATCCCATGATGGAGCAGGAGCCCAACATCACCTTCGGCTGCTACGGCTGCCGCGCTGCAAGCGACATTGGGGAGGACATGATGTTCATGGGTGTTCCAACCGAGAAGCTGCCCATCGTGGTGCAGGGTCTGACAGAGCTGGCGAAGAAGGCCATCCCTCACTCCCGCATGAAGATCTACGTTCCGCCCATTATGTAAGGCGCTAAACAAGCTGCAAGACTTAAGGAGCCCGCCAACGCGGGCTCCTTTGCTATCGGCAAATGCGCGCATGCTTTGAGCGCATCGGGTTTAAGGCTCGGTCGGGTTTGATCAGCCTAGCTGAGCATGACTGAGCGCGAGGGGAATCGTCTAAAGAGAGCACTCCGGCAGATCGAGGAGAATGCAGTCCACTTCGTCGCCTGCCTTTTTCGGGTCGAGACCTTCGGGGATGATGCCCAGGCAGCTTGCTCGCTGCAGCGCGCCGAAGGACCCAGAGCTCTGGTTTTTGTCGGGATGGAAGACAAGCGCTTCGTTTTCGCGCTCAAGATGGCCTCGCAGTAAGATGCGTCGAGGGTCCTTCTTCTTCATGTCCTTCGACATGCGGGCCTTTACCACGGGCCTAGTTTTGTTGGGGTAGCCCTGCATCTTGCGCAAGGCCGGGCGAATAATGAGCTCGAAGCCGCAGTAGGCGGCGGCGGGGTTACCGGGGAGGCCAAAGACGGGCGTGTCGTTTACCAGGCCGAAGGTCTGTGCCTTGCCGGGACGCATATTGACGCTGGTCATGAGCAGCGTTCCGAGTTTTTCGACCACGGGCTTGATGAAATCGTAGTCGCCGTTCGAGGCGCCGCCGGTGGTGACCACGAAGTCGCATTCGTGCGTTGCGGCTTCGAGCGCCTGCGCAAGCGCTTCCTCGGTGTCCTCCACGATGGGAAGGATGACGGGAACGGCGCCGGCGCTTTGCGCGCAGGCGGCCATGGCATAGCTGTTGGAGTTGCGGATTTTGCCCGGTCCGGGTACGGCGGGGGACTCAACCAGCTCAGAGCCGATCGCTATGATGCCAACGCGGGGGCGTTTGCGTACGGCGATCGTTACGGCGCCGCAGCTCGCCAAGAATCCAGCACCCGCTGCGCTGATGACTTCGCCCTCGCTCACGACGACCTCGCCGGCGCGGGCCTCTTCGCCGGCAGCGCGTATGTTGGCTCCGGGTGCTGACGACGCCGAAAAACGCACGATGCTGCCTTCGCGGCCGCAACCTTCGACGTTTTCCACGATTTCGTACTTCACCACGGTATCAGCCCAGGTGGGAATGGGGGCGCCGGTCATGATGCGCACGCATTCGCCTTCGCCGGCTGTTCCCGCAAAAGCGTCACCAGCGGCAATTTCGGCTATAACCCGAAGCTCCACGGGACAGTCGGCTGCCCCTTCGATTTGGGAGGAGCGCAGTGCAAAGCCGTCCATGGCGGCGTGAGCGAAGGGGGAGACGTCGATGTCGCTCGTTACGTCGACGGCGCATATGCGTCCGACAGCGTCGAGTAGTCCGACATGCTCTTCGGGCAGCAGGGAGACCTTGGCGAGAACGAGGTCATGAGCCTCCTCAAGAGAAATCATACTGGCGACAGTCGCGTTGCAGGTCATACGACCTCCTTTATTCTCGGGAAAAAATATTCTCAAGTCGGAATTATAGTCTTGCAATTGTCCCTGTAAAGAAATAATCTCTAGTAGAAATAATCCTAGATTGAGGATAATCAAATCATCAAGGGGAGAGGGAGTCATGAAGGACGCGCATGGGCGGACGATCGATTATCTGAGAATATCGTTAACAGACCGCTGCAACCTTCGATGTATTTACTGCATGCCGGAGAAGGGCGTTTCGCAGCTAAACCATGGTGATATTCTCCGCTTTGATGAGATCGTTGCCATCGTAGAGGCTGCGGCGGATCTTGGCATTAAGCGCATTCGCCTTACGGGGGGAGAGCCTTTGGTTCGCAAGGGCGTAGTCGACTTGGTCGAGCAGATAGCCTCCATTGAGGGCATCGATGACGTTGCGCTTACCACGAACGGCGTTCTTTTACCCCGCATGGCGCAGGATCTGCGCAAAGCGGGCCTTGCGCGCGTAAATATTTCGCTCGACAGCCTCGATCCCGATCAGTTTGCGTTCATCACGCGCGTAGGAACCTTGCAGGACACCCTCGACGGCATTGATGCTGCGCTCGAGGCTGGCTTCAACCCGGTGAAGGTCAACGCGGTTACCGTGCGCAGGCTGAACCAGGACTTCTACTCTTTCGCTCGCATGTCAATCGATCGTCCGCTTCACATGCGCTTCATCGAGTACATGCCCGTCGGCGGCGGCGAAGATGATCCCGGTTGTGGCTGGGACGAAAGCGACGTCATTCCGAGTGGTGAGGTGCTTAAGATCATCAACGAGCAAGCTGACGCAGCGGGCGAGCCTCAGCTGATTCCGGCTGACGACGCCCGCCCCGTCGGCGGCGGCCCTGCGCGTTATTACCGCTTCGAGGACGCTTTGGGAACGGTCGGCTTCATTTCTCCGCGCTCCCGCCACTTCTGCTCGTCGTGCAATCGCCTGCGCTGTACGGCTGACGGCAAGATCATGCCCTGCCTGTTCAGCGACAAGCGCTTCGATATCAAAGAGGCCGCGGCTGCAGGCGATGAGGCAGCCATTAAAGACGTGCTCATGAGGGCCATGGGTAACAAACCCGATGATCATCATGACCGCGTGGGAACCGAGCGCGGGATGTCTCAGATCGGAGGCTAGAAGATGGCTCGGGAGCAAAGACGCGCGGCGGGGGGCAACAAGGCTTTTGTCGTGTATGGGAATGACGCTGTGCTTGGAAGCGATGAACAGAGGGGGAAGGTATGCAACTAACGCATATAGACGAAGCGGGTGCCGTGCGCATGGTGGATGTGTCGGCAAAGCCGGACACCGAGCGCATTGCGGTGGCGGAAGGGTTTATCTCCATGGAGCAGGCAACGCTTGACCTCATCGTTGAGGGAAAGGCCGCCAAAGGCGACGTGCTCGCCTGCGCACGCGTCGCGGGCATCATGGGGGCTAAGCAAACCTCTGCGCTCATTCCCATGTGCCATCCCCTGAACATTACGAAGGCGAAGGTGGAATGCTCGCCGGTTTTTGCAGGTGAGCGTGCGGACGGTCGCGTGGGTATTCACGTAAGCGCTACCTGCGGCGTTACGGGAAAGACCGGGATCGAAATGGAGGCGCTCACCGCCGCATCGATCGCCTGCCTCACGGTGTATGACATGTGCAAGGCGGTAGATCGCGGAATGGAAATCATGGACGTGCGTCTGCTTAAAAAGGACGGCGGTAAGACGGGCCTTTGGCTCAGAGAGGAACAGTAGGAGATCGTTATGACAAAGCAAGAACCCAATATGAACGAATGGCTGGCGGAAGCTAAGGCCAGCGAGAACGCCGCGCAGTGCGGCATGTTTCTCACCCATAACGGCGTGGTGCGAGTTACGCCGAAAGCGCAGGTCCGAGAAGGTGTTACAGGTCTTGGGCAGATAGCGCAGGTGGAGTTTTCCTATGATGTGGCAGGTCTTGAGGCCGCTGTCCAGGAAGCGCTTTCCTGGGAGGGAATCTACTTCGTCAAGGTGTGGCTCAACGAAGGGGTCTGCGAAGTGGGCGACTCCTTGATGTACGTCATGATCGGCGGCGACATCCGCCCCCGCGTCATAGACGCTTTGCAAAACCTCGTCGGCAAGATCAAGAACGAGCTTGTCGTTGAAAAGGAGGTCGTGGCGGGCTAAGGGCTTGGTCTGCCGACTGGGGCTCGTCTGGCGATAAGCGCCGGCGCCCCGTACGAGAACAGTCGCAAATGCGACAGGAAAGGAAGGAACCTACATGAAGAAGATGACGCGCAGGGCCTTTGCCGCCGTGATGGCGGTGTCCCTCGTGGGCGCGATGGGCCTGTTCGGCTGCTCGAGCGACACCGAGCTCGTTGAGACTACCACCTCCGAGCCCGTTGAGCTCCAGGTGTTCGCAGCGAACTCCCTGTCCAAGGCCATGGAGGATATCCAGGCTCTCTACACCGAGCAGAACCCCAACGTTACCTTCGCCGACACCCAGTACAAGGCATCCGGCGAGCTTAACGAGATGCTTGGCGGCGGCGCATACGCGGATCTGCTGATCACCGCATCCAAGGGCTCCATGGACACGGCTGTCGAAAACGGCTACGTTGACGAGTCCACCCGCGTAACCATGTTCACCAACGATCTCGTGATCGTTGCCAAGGAGGACTCCGACATCGAGAACGTCACCCTTGAGGACATCGCCGCTGGTACCTACACCGTTGCCGTGGGCGACGAGTCCGTCCCGGCTGGCAACTACGCCTGCCAGGCCCTCTCCACCGTGGGCGCCTACGTTGATCCCTCCGGTGCAACTGGCGCCGAGATCACCGGCAAGGGCGGCGAGTTCGTCGGCATCACCCCGGTTCTGCAGACCTCCGTGGGTAACGTGTGCAAGCAGGCTGAAAGCGGCGACGTTGACGTGGCCATCGTGTACTCCTCCGACGTTTACCGCTTCGGTGGCGTGAAGGTTGTCGGCGAGATCGCTGCCGATACCCACAAGAACATCCTGTATCCGGGCGCTGTGACCGCTCAGAGCACCAACTCCGAGGCAGTTGTGGCCTTCCTCGAGTGGTGCATGACCGATCCCGATGCTCAGAAGATCTGGAACTCCTGGGGCTTCGAACTTGCTGCGTAAGCTGAACAGTTCCCTCTTTGCCGCAAGCGCCGTCTTCACGGCGGCGCTTGCGCTTGCTGCTGCGCTCGGCTTTTGCCTGGTCGCGGCTTTGCCTGCTGCTGCCTGGGCTGATGATGACCTGGGCAGCGTGGACAGACCGGCGGTTTCAGCGTCTTCGCGGGTCGAAGGCGACGGGTCGGATGCCGCACAGGATTTGGGCATAGAGATCTCAGCAGAAGGGGGCGCCGCCCTGGTGGACGGCGCGAGCTTCGGCTTGGTTGACTTCTACCGATCCCAAGCGGGCAGCAACCGCGCGGTGGATGGCGTCTACCGCGGCTACAACTACTACATGGGCACGATGAGCTCGAATATTGCCGCGGTCTCGACGGGTGACTACGCGGTGGCGTATTTGCCGGTCGATACGGCGACAGCATTCGGCCTTGATATTGCCAAGAGCGCCGACCAGCAGCTGCTCCGAGACTACCTCATCGCGCTCGACGACGTGAATGCTATGGGGTCTTCGCGCCTTTCGAGCGTTGATACCTGGTACTTCACCAGCGAAAAGGTCTACGACGTCGGCCTGGTGCGTTTCATGTTCGACCAGGAGCTTACCGAGGGCCGCTTCTACACCGTGGTCATCGGCACCGACGGGGGAGATGTCACCAGCCAGTCCCATGCGGGATACATCAAACTCGAGCACGCCGACTTCGCCCGCATGGCAAGCGCCGACGACGTGATCATCACGCAGGCGGCCACGGGTGTTGACTGGCTCGTCGAGTTTCTGGGCGACATAGATTACCGCCCGCTGCTCGTGACGCTCAAGACCACGGGTGCGGCCATCGTATTCATCTTCATCTTAGGCCTCGCGGCAGCTTATTTCACGATGCGAATCTCGCCGAGGGCGCAGGACATCTTCGATTCCATCTTCACCATTCCCATGGTGCTGCCGCCAACGGTATGCGGCTTTTTGCTACTCTTGGCCTTCGGGCGCAACACGGCCGTGGGTGCGTGGTTCTACGACATAGGCTTCCCGCTGTTCTTCAGCTGGCCCGCGACGGTCATAGCGGCCGTGGTGGTTGCCTTCCCGCTGATGTACCGCAGCGCGCGCGGTGCCTTCGAGGGGCTTGACCCCAACATGCTCGACGCGGCGCGCACGCTGGGTTGGCGCGAGGGGAAGATCTTCTTCAAGCTCATGCTGCCCTTGTCGTGGAGCTCCATTGCCGCCGGCACGGTGCTCGCCTTCGCACGCGCACTCGGCGAGTTCGGCGCCACGCTGTTTCTGGCGGGCAACTACGCGGGCGTCACAACCACCATTCCCATCGCCATCTACTTCGAGTGGATGAACGGAAACACCGACGTGGCCATATTCTGGACCTTGGTCATCATGGTGTTCAGCTTCGCGGTGATCCTGTTCATCAACCTGTGGAGCAGGCGGACGACGAAGTACCGCCGCCGCGAAGAGGAGGTGTAGGCGCGCATGAGCCTCGAGGTTCGCATAAAAAAGCAGTTTGCCGGCTTCACGCTTGACGTGGATTTCACGGCGGAAAACGAGACCCTGGGCTTTCTGGGGGCATCGGGCTGCGGCAAGAGCCTGACCTTGCGCTGCATCGCCGGCATCGAGCGGCCCGATGAGGGACGTATTGTGATGAACGGGCGCGTGTTCTTCGACTCGGAGGCGGGCGTGAACCTGAGCCCACAGGAGCGCAAGACCGCGCTGCTGTTCCAAAACTACATGCTCTTCCCCAACCTGACCGTCGCCGAAAACGTGGCCGCCGGGCTGGGCAAGGAGCTTTCGAAGGCCAACCGCGACGAAGTGATTGCTTCAGAACTCAAGCGCTTCGGCCTCGAGGGCTTCGATCGCCGCTATCCCGCGCAGCTTTCCGGCGGCCAGCAGCAGCGCGTCGCCCTGGCCCGCATGCTGGCGGCGAGCCCCGGCATCCTCATGCTGGACGAGCCCTTTTCGGCGCTGGATGCCCACCTGAAGGGCGTGCTGGAGCAGAATCTGGTGAGCCTTTTCGACGCCTTCGACGGCACCATCCTGTACGTGAGCCATGACATCGACGAGGCCCTGCGCTTCTGCGATCGCATTGCGGTGGTGGAAGCGGGTCATATCGTGGAGATGGGCACGGGCGATGATCTGGTCCATCGACCCCAGTCCTCTGCGGGACTTAAGCTGTCGGGTTGCAAGAACGCAACGCCGGCCTGCAAGCTCGACGATCATCGCATATGGCTTCCCAAATGGGGCGTCTCCCTGTCGACTGCGGAAAAAGTGCCCGACAACGTGGCCTGCTGCGGCGTGCGGGCCCGCTACATCGAGAGTGCATGCGGTGCGGGTGAGAACTGCTTCCGCATGAGGGTTGACCGCGTGAGCGACTCGCGTTTCGAGCGCATGCTGCTGCTGGGCTTCATGGATCGAGACGATCGCGAGGCTCCCACGGTGGAGGCTAACGAGGACGAGATGAAGTACCTGCATCAGCACTTGTTCTGGCGCATATCCCGCGACGGTTTTGCCCCGCAGGATGGGGAAGGTACGCGCGAGGGAGTTCACAGCGCACTGCCCGAGATAGGTGACGAGCTATGGGTGCACATACCTCCCGAGCGAATCTACCTGGTAAGTAGATAGGCGCGCCGCTTGGAGCACATCCCTGAAAGGAAGGAAAACATGAGTTATCACGACGGTCATTGCCACGGACATCATCACGCAGAAAGCGAGCGGCCTGCGCTTAGCTTTGCCATTATTACCTGCTCGGATACGCGCGGGATTACGGAGGATACGGCAGGTGCCGCACTGGAATCGCTTATCGCAGAGGCGGGTTGGACCTGCCTTGAGCGCGTGGTGGTGAAAGATGATCGAGAGAGCATTTCGAAGGCCATCGTGCACGCGGCTGATGATTTGGGCGTCGATGTGGTTCTGACCTGCGGCGGAAGCGGGCTGTCGCTGCGCGATGTTACGCCCGAGGCTACTGCGGACGTGTGCGACCGCAACGTGCCGGGCATCGCTGAGGCCATGCGCTATCACAGCTTGCAGATCACTCCGCATGCCATGCTGTCGCGTGGAGTGTGCATGCAGCGCGGGCGTTGTTTGGTGGTCAACCTACCTGGCAGCAAGAAGGCTGCATCTGAGAACTGGGAGGCCGTGGCGGGCGTGCTGCCGCATGCCGTGAAGATGATGGCCGGCGGCGGTCACTAGGATTCGCATTGCGAAAAGGCGCGCCTCTTAGATGTGGGCGTGAGTGACGCTTCGGCGCCTTTAGAGCGCTTTCTTCATGGGGCAGGGCTGGCATTCCTCCACCAGCGTGCAGACCTCGCAGTTTTCGGTGACGGAGAGGTCGACTTCTTCCCAGGGGCAGGGCTCAAAGCCCAATCGCTCGTAGAATCCCAAGCTGGCACCGCGGGCAACCAGACGAAGCTCGCCGTAGCGGTTCTGCTCTTGGGTCATGAGCGCCTCTCCCACGTGGTAACCGCGCCAGCTCTTATGCACCACCACGGGGTTCACGTGAGCCGCGCCGTTGCCGCCGATGGCGATGCGGATGAAGCCTACCGGCTCATCGGCGCTGTTGGCTGCCACGGTGACGTTTTCCAGGTCGGGCAGATTGTCCATTCCCTCGGAATAGCAGTACGAATCGAGGTAGGGGCGGTCTTTGTCGCAGGCGGGACGCAGGGTGAACAATGCTTCGGTCATGGGGTGCTCCAGGGTTTAGACGTTCGCAGCGGTTGCGACTTGCTGGGTTGCTGAGTCGCGACTTTCTGGGTCAGTGGGTCGCGTTGGCATCGAGTTGCGGCGGTTGCGGTGGTCGTTAGGGTTTTAGGCTTGCAGGACCTTGCCTGCGGGCGCATAGGCTCCGTGCTGTATGCACAGCAGCGTTTCGGCGGGGGCAAGGCGTCCCTTTTCGTCGCGGGAGGCGCGGGAGGCGGCAGCGCTTACCTTCGCCAGCACAAGCTGGTGGTCTCCCGCCTCGGTGATGCTCTCCACTTCGCAGAGCTCCCACGAAAGGGTGTGCTTTGGCACGGGCAGACTGTCGATGATCTCGCATTCCACGGCCTGCGATTTGTCGATGCGATGCCCGGTATTGTAGCCGCAATGGTCGACGATGCGGGCGCTTTCCTCGTCAGCGGGAAGCGTGCTCAGGCTGAATCGGCCCGTCTGAGCGATGATGCCCATGGTGTGCGATTTCGCGCGCAGGGCGATGGCCGTCATGGCGGGCGCATGCGATACGGGCATGGCCCAGATGACGGTGGCGAGGCCGATGCGGCCTTCCTCGTCCGCGGCGCCGATGATGGTGAGCGGGCAGGGATCTAGGATGGCGGCTATGTCGCGTCCCGTTGCCTCGGCAAATTCAGAAGGCTTGATATCGTTCATGGTCAACCGTTCGTGTTGGTTCGGGGGGGCCGAGGGTCCGGCCAGCTTAGAGAGCCCGGCTGAGGTCTTAGTCGGCGTCGACGGCGCCGTGCGAGCACACGGGGGCGTCGGGCAGGTCGATCCCGAGCGCGCAGGCAGCCTGGGCGCGCAACTCCTCAAGCGTGAGCTGATAGCATGCCAGCGCATCGATCCAACGGCGAAGGCAACGGCGGCCCTTGTCGGTCAGGGTGAACAGGCGCTTGGCCGAACCTTCCTCGGGGGTGTCCCACTCGGAGGTGACGAGCCCCGATTCCTCCATGCGCTTGAGCGCGCGGTAAATGCCGGTGGCATCAGGCTTCTTGCCGCCAAACATGGGGGAGTTTGCCGCCTGCTGCACGATGATGTAGCCGTGCATGGGCTCGTTTGCCTGAGCGAGCAGGGTGAGAATGGTGGGCTGGGAAAGGCGGTTGAGGGATTTGCCCAGTTCGGCGCATTCCTTCAGATCTTCGTCAGACTTGGGGTGGCAGCTGCTCCACATGGAATGGGACCTCTTTCGTTATGGTGTCGTCTTGCGTTGCCTGCTAATGTTATCATTACCAGACTATTGGCATTGTGCGAATATGCGCAAATTGCACTACTCGATTTTGAGGGGAAGGCAAGCGTGACGGTACAGGACGAAGCTCAGCAGATTGACGGCGTCGATGGCGTATTTGCAAACGATCAGGTGGGCCTGGGCGTCGACATCGTGGAGATTGCCCGTATGCGCAAGATCCTCGATCGCACCCCTTCCTTTGCAGCTAAGGTTTTCTCGGAGGCCGAACGTGCTTACTGCGACGATAAAGCCACCCCGGAAACCCACTATGCCACCCGCTTTGCTGCGAAGGAAGCCGTGGTGAAGGCCCTGGGTACGGGTTTTTCCGAAGGCATCGGCGTGCGCGACATCGAGGTGCGCCGCACCTCGAAGGGCCGCCCTTACGTGGTTCTCACCGGTCGTGCGCGTGAAGTTGCGCGGGAGCGCGGCGTGCGCGAAATTCCCATTTCCCTCTCCTATACGCACACCGAGGCGGTTGCTTGCGCCATGGCCATTACCGACGACGCCGTAGCGGCGGCCAAGAAGCGCGTTGACCCCATGGAGGAGCTGACCCGCCAGTTCAAGGATGCGCGTGCCATGTTGGACGAGCTGCCTGTCGCGGGTTTTCCCGCTGATGAGCTGCTTGCTACCGGCCAGGAGGTCTAGCCCATGAGCCCTGACAGCGCCGATGTGGCCGCCTTGATCCCGCACCCCAAACCCGACGCCAACAAGTACACACGCGGCAGACTGATTCTTCTTGGTGGCAGCAGTCGCTATCCCGGTGCGGCCTGCCTGGCGCTTCATGCCGCCCAGCGCATGGGCGCGGGCTACGTGCAGGCCTATTGCGCGCCGTCGAGCGTGCCGGTGTTGGTGGCGCGTCATCCCTCGGCCGTGGTTGTCTCTTGGCATGATGTGCGGTGCGCTTACCTTCCCGAATATGCTGAAGAAAAGCCGGTGGCCTATGTAATCGGGCCCGGTATGGAGGCGTCTTCAACCGAGCAGGCTCGCTTGGCTCTCAAGATGGCGTGCTATGCCCAGGCACCTGTTTTGCTTGACGGAGGGGCATTGGGCGCGCTTGCTACGGGCGAGGGCCGCATGATAGCCCGCGAACGTGCCGAACGGGGCCTGCCCACAGTGCTCACACCGCACGGGGGAGAGGCGAAGCGCCTGGCCAAGGCTGCGCGTCTCGATGCGGATGAGTATGCAGATCAGCCCGAACATCTGGCTATTGCCTTGGCCCAGGCTTACGGCGCCACGGTGGTCCTCAAGGGTCCTGATACTTGGATCGCCGAAGGTGAGCGCGCCCTTGTGGTGACCGAGGGAAGTGCTGCCCTTGCCAAGGCGGGCACGGGGGATGTGCTCGCAGGTATGATCGGCGGGCTTTTGGCCCAGGGCGTGGAGCCTTTCGAGGCGGCTCATGCAGGCGTGGTGCTTCATGCCCGCGCGGGTTTGGCTGCGGCCGAGGAGCTCACCGACATCGCGGTTGTGCCCGAGGATTTGCTGGCTTACCTTCCCCGTGTTTTGAAGGGCTTGAGCGCTTAGCACGCTTGTTGCTCGAGGCCCTCATCGCACACCGCGCCTGACCAAGGAGCTTGCCGCGTCCGGCCGGGCTGTTTGATCGCCTAGCGCGCCCACCACCACCGGCCAAGCTACCAGCCCCAAACGCATTTCACCTGATCAACTCAACAAGCGCATCACGTTGCGAGCTCGCGGCGTTGACGTATCGCCTTTGCACGGTGGTGGTCTCCCACGCGCGCGGCACAATGGACTTTGCAATCAATGGGCTCATGAGCCAATCGAGAAATGCAAAGGAGCGTGCGATATGAGTACTGTGAGAAAACGCGATTGGGGAATGGTTGCGGCGGGCGTGGCTTTGGCCATCGTGGGCATAGTGTTTTTGATGTCGCCTGCAATCACGCTGGTGACTTTGGCGGTTGTGGCGGGCATTGCCCTGTTTGCCATCGGTCTCGTTGATGCCATTCAGTATTTCCGCTACCGCAAGGATCGCAGGCTGACCCGCTGGGCTTTGGCCTATGCCGCCATCGATATGGTGCTTGGATTTGCGCTGCTGATTCATCCGCTGATCTCCGCGGCGGTCATTCCGTGGATCGTGGGCGCGTTTCTGGTGGTAGCGGGCGTGCTCGACATCATCGCGGCATGGCGCATGCGCAGCGGCAAGGACGTGTTGCGCATCGAGGCAGTAACCGACCTGGGCGTCGACATGGTAGTTGACGAATCCGAGGGCTGGGGTTGGGTGCTCTTTGGCGGCATTCTGGCCATCGCCGTGGCGATCACCTTCTTCTTGATGCCGGCGTCCTTTGCCCTGTTCCTGTCCTTCTACCTGATGGTGCGCGGTGTTATGTTGGCTGCCTACGGCCTGACCGCAAACCATATGGCGGCCGAGGCTCGGGCAATGTAGACAGATACCTGAGCTAAGTGCCCGCCAAGTGAAAGCGCTGCCGATGTGCGGTGGCTCAAGGTAGGTGAAGTCAGACGAAGGTAGGCGAAGATGGGCGTTTGAGTGGCTTTTGTCGTCAAGCGCTCGCCTTCGCCTATACTTGTTTTGAGACCTAAGACCACAGGAGGAAGCCGTGCAGTCGAGCCTTTTCGATGAGCAGACCCTAGCCCAAACCCTTGCCGATCCGGCCGAGCGCGCTGCTGCGCTGCGCAAGGAGATCGAGCATCATACCTACCAGTACTACGCGCTCGATGCGCCCGAGATTTCGGATGCGGCCTTTGACTCGCTTATGCGCGAGCTGCGCGAGATCGAGGCAGCGCACCCTGAGCTGGTAGACCCCTCGTCGCCGACTCAGCGCGTAGGCGGTTACGTGGGCGAGCAGTTTGCGCCGGTGAAGCATGCCACGCGCATGTACTCGCTCGACAACGCCATGGATTTTGAGGAGCTCGATGCCTGGATGGCGCGCGTGGAGGAGGCCTATGGCAGCCTGCCGCCCCTGTGCTGCGAACTTAAGATTGACGGCTCTTCCATTGCGCTTAGTTATGAGGCGGGCGTGCTCGTACGTGCCGCAACGCGAGGAGACGGCACTACGGGCGAAGACGTCACGGCTAACGTGCGCACGGTGAAAGACGTTCCGCTGCGCCTGCGTGAAGAGGCGCTTGGCAGCCTGCGTACGGCTGCCATCGAGCTACGCGGCGAGGTGTACATGCCCAAGAAAAGCTTCGACGCGCTCAACGCCTCAGCTGAGGTCAACGGCAGACAGCCTTTTGCCAATCCGCGCAACGCCGCTGCGGGTAGCCTGCGTCAGAAGGATCCTGCCATCACCCAAGGTCGTGACCTATCCACCTTCATGTACGCCGTGGCTGACGAATCCGCGCTCATAGCACCTGGTCAGTGGGAGCTTTTGCAGTGGCTGCGCGAGGCCGGCTTCCACGTAAACCCCGACGTCAAGCTGTGTCAGTCGGCGCAGGAGGTGCGCGATTTCTGCGAGTACGCGCTCAGCCGCCGCGAGCAGCTTCCCTACGAGATCGACGGCGTGGTGGTGAAGGTGAACGCCTTCGCGCAGCAGGAGGCGCTCGGCTTTACGGCGCGCGCTCCGCGTTGGGCCATCGCCTTCAAGTTCCCGCCCGAGGAAAAGACCACGCGCCTTCTGGACATCACCGTGCAGGTGGGTCGTACTGGCGCGCTCACGCCCGTTGCCGAACTGGAGCCTGTGGTGGTGGCCGGTTCTACCGTGGGACGCTCCACCCTTCACAACTTAGACGAGGTGCGCCGAAAGGACGTGCGCATTGGTGATACCGTTATTGTGCGCAAGGCGGGAGACGTCATCCCCGAGGTGCTGGGCCCGGTGCTGAGCCTTCGCCCCGCGGACGCGGTGGAGTGGGATATGCCCGCGACCTGCCCGAGCTGTGCAAGCCCGGTCATCCGCGAGGAAGGCGAGGTTGCCTTCCGCTGCATCTCCATCGACTGCCCCGCCCAGGCCCTCGAACGCCTGCAGCATTGGGCAAGCCGCGGCGCGCTCGACATCGACGGCATGGGCGAGGAGATCATCCGTCGCTTGGTCGAAAGCGGGCGTTTGTCCGACGTGGCCGACTACTACTCGCTCGACGAGGTGGAGCTGGCCCAGCTCGACATGGGGCGTCTCAACAAGGACGGAAAGCCCATTCGCCTGGGCGCGACAGTTGCCAAGAAGCTGGTGGCGGCCATCGACGCGAGCCGCTCGCGCGGTTTTGCGCGCAGCCTGTTCGGCATCGGCATCCGCCATGTGGGTAAGACCACGGCCGAGGTGCTGGCGGCGCGCTTCCTCAGCATCGACGCGCTCATGGCGGCAAGTGAGGAAGAGCTTGCCGAAGTGGAGGGCGTTGGGCCCAAAATAGCGCGCAGCATCTTCGTGTTCTTGCGTACGCCCGACAACCTGGCCGTCATCGAGCGTTTGCGCGCGGCGGGCGTGAGTCTGGCTGACGAGGCGCTTGAGCCCGGCGAGGAACTGCCCCAGACACTCGCAGGGCTTACCTTCGTGCTGACGGGCAGCTTGGTGGAAAGCGGCATGACCCGTGACGAGGCCGGATCGCGCCTCAAAGCTATGGGTGCGAAGGTAAGCGGAAGCGTATCGAAGAAGACGAGCTATGTCATTGCGGGCGAAGCTGCGGGCAGCAAGTACGACAAGGCTGTGAGTCTCGGCGTGCCCGTGCTCGATGAGGCGGCGTTCTTGCGCATCCTGGAAACCGGCTACGTGAGCGAGTAGTTTTCGGACGGGTGGAGTAGATATCATGTGCGCTAAGAAGCGAGCAAATTGGTCCAAGCAGAAGGCGGATTTCAACTCACGGCTCGGTGGGGGAGGCTCTTCTCTTGACGACCTGTTTGCCAGGGAGGATCACCGCAGGGATGAGGCGGCTTTCCGACGTGAAAGCGAGCTGCGCGTGAAAGCCTGTGAATCGAAGAACCGTTACGCGCACCTTGATGAGGCCGAGGAGGCGCTGGATTGGTGTGAGTCGCGTGGTAAGCGCGGCCTGAGTATCTACGAGTGCCCCTACTGCGACGGCTGGCATCTCACCTCGAAGCCGCGCAGGGACTGAGGTCTTTGCCAAGAAACTGGTTTCTATGCCAAATCAAACCTCGTGTTTATTTGAGTCTCGTAATCGGCTCATATTCCTACTATCAAAAATAGCCCCCCGGATTGGGAGGGCTATTTTGATGATGAGTTTTTATCTGCGGCTTGCAGCAGGGTCTAACAGGCTCCTATTCCACGCCGGGCGCGTAGAGGACGCACTTCTTGATGGTGGCGAGCTTCTCGGCCAGCTCGTCGACCGGGCCCCACTCCATCACCTTGCTCGGGCAGTGGTGCACGCACGCGGGCAGCTTGCCCATGGCGGTGCGCTCGTCGCAGAAGTCACATAGGCCCGTGGGTACCGGGATGTGGAAGTAGTCCCAGCGGCCGTTGCGCATCGGCTTCGGGCCGTAGCTCATGATCTTGATGCCGAACTCATCGATGTCCAAGCCGTGCTCCTGCTTGCAGGCCATCTCGCATGCGTGGCAGCCGTCGCAGAAGTCGTACTGGACGATGATGCCCATTTCCTTAGAGGACGTGCTTGCGCTCATAGTTGAAACCCCCCTTGTCGAGAACCTGCTCGGTCGGCGTTACCTGGCTGTTTTCCTCGGTGCACTTGTACACCTTGCAGATGGTGGACTTGTACGGTGCTCCGATGCCGCTTCGACCCACGTCGCACTGGCTGGTCAGGTTGTTGATGTTGCTGTCGAAAGTGTTGTAGAGACGCTCGGGATCAGCCTCGGGGAACCACCAGCCGTGCTCGGCCATGACGATGCTCGGATCCATGCCCTCGAACAGCTTCACGCGCTGACGGCAGCGGCCGCGCATGTTTTCAATCCAAACCCAATCGCCTTCGTCTACGCCAAGCTCACGTGCGGTCTTCGGATGCAGCTCGACCAACGGGTCGGGGTGCATGGAGCGCAGCGTGGGCATGTTGCGGTGCTCGGAGTGGAAGAACTCATAAGAACGGCGGCCGCTCGTGAGGATAAGCGGGTACTCCTCGGCCAACTCGGGCGTGGAGACGGGGCTTTCATGCGGCTCGTCGTAATAGGGCACGCTCGGCAGGCCCATATAAGTGAGGATGGGGTTGGCAAGGGCGTACTTGCCTGAAGGTGTTCTGAAGCCCGGCTGTCCGTCAGCGCGCAGCAGGCCCTTTTCGTGCTTCTTGTAATCCCAGTCGGGCCAGTCGATGACGCGGTCACGCAGGCCCTTCCAGCCATAGGTGAGCCCGCCGAAGTTGACGGCGTGATCGAGCCACTCTTCAAGGGTGTCGCCAGCGGGGAACTCGGGGTTCAGACGTCTGACCAGTTCGTAGACGATCTGCTCGTCGCTCTTTGCTTCGTGGTATTCGGTGACTTTGGTGATGGATCGCAGCGGGAACCACCAAGCACGGATGGAGTCACGCTCTGCGGTCATGGCGCAGGGAAGTACCAGATCGCCCGCGGCCATGATGGAGGGTGTCATAACGTAGTCGATGAACATGCAGAAATCGATCTTTTGCATGGCTTCCATGACGCGTGGGGCTTCGGTTGCCATATTGGCAATGGGGTTGGTGGCGTGGAAGACGCTCATCATGATGGGGTAGTGCTTCTCGGTGTCGGTCTTCTCGCCGCCGGTTTCGATAACCTCGAGCAGAACGTCGGGTGAGCCATTGGCCCAGTAGCCGGAGTTCTTGAAGGGGTATTTGTGTACGCCGATACGCAGAGCCATGCATTCCTCCATGGTGCCGTACTGCTCGGCCATGGTGGTCATTGCTTCGGGTACGAGCCAAGGCTCAAGGCCGATGCCGAAGGCGTGGCCCGGCATTATGATGAAGCCG
>CAYZCY010000016.1:0-1234 GCA_964477115.1 uncultured Eggerthellaceae bacterium
GGGATGCTTTCGCATCTCCAGGGGAAGACGAGCCGGCCGTTTGGCCGGCTTTCTTCGTTTTTATGCTAGACTTTTTCCTGTTGTTATTGGCTTTGATGGTTGCGACTGATCATTCAGGAGCAAGCGTGCGCATGTGCGTGCGCTCAGGGGAATGCGGGTGAGAATCCCGCGCTATACCAGTAACCGTAAACGCTGATGGGACCGTCCTGATACTTCCGCAGAGTTAAGGGCCCTGTATATCCCAGATGAGGCAAAGTCGGAGCGCCTGACCGTCAAAACGTCCTGGAAGGAGCCTACTATGGCTAAATCTGTCATGACCTCTCAAACCGAAGAGCGCTTCTCAGGCAGGGCTATGCGCCTTGTGGCGGTGGTTTTCGCACTCGCCCTCTCCATGATGCTGCTCGCTTCGTGCGCAAGCTCTGAGAGCAAGCCTGCTGATGGCGGGGCCACCATTGAGGTCACCGTTTCTGTGGCTGCTAACGAAGATATGGGCATTGCTGCTCAGGAGCAGGATGTTCAGGTCGCAGAGGGTGCTACCGTTCTTGCGGCCACTGAGGCTACGGAATTCAAGCCCGTCGTCAAGGATTCCGAATATGGTGCCTATGTCAGCTCTATTAGCGGCGTAGCTGCTGAGGGCAATGCCGGTTGGGTGTACACCGTAAACGGTGAGTCGGTCATGGAAGGCGTTGACGCATGCGTGCTCGAGGCGGGCGATAGCGTCGAGTGGAGCTACATGAGCTGGTAAACAGCTTTCAGCTTCGAATCTTTCTGTCTTGTCGGGAATGGTCAGATCTGACGCCTTCGGGCGCTTCCACCCCATAGTCTGCTTTGCGTATTTTGCATTCGCGATAATCATGTGCGTGATGCTTCGTCATCCTGCGTTTCAGATCGCGTCGCTTATCTTCTCCATTGCATGCTATCTGGGTGTTGGGGGCGCTCTTAAGGCGCGTACGCTAGGGTATCTCACCCTGGTCTTTGTCTTTGTGACCCTTCTCAATCCCGTGTTCAACACCATGGGTGATACGGTGATGTTTACCTATTTTGGCGGACGTGCCTTCACGCTGGAGTCTTTTACTTTCGGCATCTCCTCAGCGCTCATGCTTGTCAGCATGATGATCTGGTTTTTCGCTTTCAGCATTGTCGTGAGCTCCGAGAAGCTGACCTACCTGTTCGGCAGCCTCATACCAGCCATTTCCCTGATCTTGGTAATGGCTCTGCGCCTGGTTCCTCAATA
>CAYZCY010000016.1:1334-32515 GCA_964477115.1 uncultured Eggerthellaceae bacterium
CGCGATGGAGTGCTGCTCGTGATCATGCTATTGCTGGGCATCGCGGTGTTCTACGTCTGCTCAAGTGGTTTTACGGCTGCGGAATACCTGCCCGCTTTGTCTTTCGCACCGGTAGAGGGGATTTCGGCTTTCGCTTTGGTCGCATACGCGGTCTATTTGTCTATCCCCTTACTCGTCAACATGGGAGAGGAGCTTTCATGGCGCGCATCGCTGTCGAGAATCTAAGCTTTTGCTACCCGCAGGCACATGACGAGGCGCTCAAGGGCATCTCCCTTGATATCGAAAGCGGAAGCTACGTAGTCGTGTGCGGGAAGAGCGCGAGCGGCAAATCCACCCTGCTTCATCATCTGAAGGCCGTCTTGCGCCCGCATGGCAAAAGAAGCGGTCGGGTGCTGATTGACGGAGTTGAGCTCGACGAGATCCCTATTAGGGACCAGGCGGCTCGCATTGGCTTTGTCATGCAGAATCCCGATGCTCAGATAGTGACCGATAAAGTGTGGCACGAGCTTGCTTTTGGCTTGGAGAACTTAGGGCTTGATCAGCAGTCGATGCGAACCAGGGTTGCGGAGATGGCGAGTTACTTCGGTTTGCAGTCGTGGTTCGATGCCGATGTGAACACCCTGTCGGGTGGTCAGAAGCAGCTGCTCAACTTGGCTTCCGTTATGGCCATGCAGCCAGATGTGCTCGTTTTGGACGAGCCTACGGCGCAGCTTGACCCCATTGCCTCCATCGATTTTCTCAACACGGTAACTCGGATCAACCGCGACCTGGGCGTTACGGTGGTGATTTCGGAGCATCGTCTTGAAGAGGTACTGCCCCAGGCGGATCTCCTTGTCGTTATGGATGAGGGGCGCGTTGTCGCACAGGGTGACCCCCGAGAGGCTGGATTGAAGCTGTTTTCCGAGCGCTCGGACATGCGCCTTGCCATGCCTACGCCTATGCGCGTGTATGGGGAGCTTGCTGCTTCTGGTGACGCTCGAGTGCGTTTTGATGACCATGAATGCCCTATGACCGTTCGAGAGGGCCGCGTGTGGCTTTCTGGCTTAGCTTGCGAAGGTAAGCAGGCGGCTCGTGCAGCCGATGAGTCGCATAGCCAGCGCGGGGAAGTGCTCTTGGAGGCCCGAGGCCTGTGGTATCGCTATGGCCGACACCTTCCCGATGTGCTCAAGGGTGCAACTCTGAGCGTTCGCAGTGGGGAGATCCTTGCCGTAGTGGGAGGAAACGGCTCGGGAAAATCCAGCCTGCTGAGGCTTTTGGCGGGTCTTGCCGCACCTTACCGGGGCTTCGTGAGCTTCGGGCCTGCGCGAAGGAGTAAGCCTGCTGATCTGCGCGCAAACGTGGCCTTGCTTCCTCAGGATCCCCAGAATCTGTTCTCTCGCTCTACCGTTTTGGCTGAGCTGGAGGAAATGGTGGGTGCAGCTTCGTTGCAAGATGGCAGCGCGGTGTGTGCGGTGGCTGAGCAGATGGAAATCGCTCACCTTCTTGATGCTCATCCGTACGATCTTTCGGGAGGAGAGCAGCAGCGGCTTGCCTTGGCTAAGCTTCTTTTGTTAAAGCCCCGGGTCTTGTTGCTCGATGAGCCCAGCAAGGGCTTGGATGCGCCTTTCAAACGAAAGCTGGGGGCGCAGCTGAAGTCCCTGGCGGAACAGGGTATGGCTGTCGTGTTGGTTTCCCATGACCTTGAGTTTTGCGCGCGCTATGCGGATGAAACTGCCATGTTCTTCGACGGGGCTGTTACGTCGAGGGCATCGTCGCGCGACCTGTTCGCGGGGAACAGCTTCTACACTACGGCTGCGAATCGCATGAGCAGAAGCCTCGTTGCCGGTTTGGTGACCGACGAGGACGTGATCGACTATGTTCGATAGCCTGTCGGGATCGAGCTACTACACGGCGAGTACCCTTATCATGGTGCTTTCCCTGGTGCCCTTCTTCGCTTCGTTTGAAGGTAGGCGCCCTCAGGCGCGTGAGCTCGTGGTGGTCGCCGTTCTGTGCGCAATTGCCGTGGCTTCGCGTGCGGCTTTTGCGCTGGTGCCGAGCTTTAAGCCTATGCTGGGCATCGTGATGGTGGCTGGTTTGGCCTTTGGGTCGCAAACGGGTTTTCTAGTGGGGTCACTTTCGGCTTTGTTGAGCAATTTCATGTTCGGGCAGGGGCCGTGGACGCCCTGGCAGATGTTTGCCTATGGGCTTGCGGGTCTTATCTTTGGAATCATGGGGAAGGTTGGCGTGCTGCCTAAGTCGGGCTGGAGCTTTGGACGAAAGGTTCTCGCCTCGATCATCGGTTTCGTGCTCGTTGTGTGTCTGGTGGGGCCTTTACTCGACACCTGCTCGCTGTTCGTGATGTCCTCTAAGGTGACGGCGTCCCTCGCGCTTGCGGTATACGGCGCAGGCCTGCCTTTTAACGTGGTGCATGGTGCTGCGGTTGCGCTCACCTTGCTTCTTGTTGGCGACCCCTTGCTCAAAAAACTTCACAGGGTGCGCCTCAAATACGGCCTCATGGAAGGCGGGGGAGAGAAGGCGCCATCGAGCGTGGCTGATCTTGCTGCGGAGGAACGGTAGCTTAGAGGTTGATTGCAACCCGAAGGACGAAGGAGCTATCTTCGAGGGAGAACTGGCAGCTGCCGCCGAGGCGCTCTGCCATGTAGCGGATGCTCTGGGTTCCGTAACCGTGGCCTTCCTTGTGCGAAACGGGCATGCCGTCAACGAATTCGGGCTTGTTTGCGTAGGTATTGCTCAGCATGAGGAGCAGCCTGTCGTTTGAAGTGGCGATAGAAAGCGAGATCTGGCAGTCGCTCGGCTCGAGTCCTTCTTGGGCATTGAGCGCGTTTTCGAGGGCATTGGAGAGAAGAGAGGCCAGCAGCAGATCGTCGATATCGAGCTTGTCCGCCGTGATCGTTGCCTTGAAGGGGATGTTCTTGCGCTCACAGCGTGCGCAGAAGTCCGAGACCACGTAGTTGATGATGTCGTTTTTGCAAAAACGCCGCACGATGGTTTTGTCTATGTCCTCGAGGTATCCGCCGAGCAGCTTTCTCGCTGAATCCGTGTCATCCTCGTTTAGGCAATGCATGAGGTTGCCGAGCAGAAGGCGGAGGTCGTGTCGAATCATGCGGATTTCGTTTTCCCCGCGGCGCATGGCTTCGACCTCATGGGATTGCTGTTCAACCATGATGCGCACGATTTGCTCCCTGCGCTCACTTTCCTGTTTCTCTTCATAGGCTTTCTGATAGGTAAAGCAGAAGATGACGAAGGCAAGGCAGAGGAAGGCGGGGAGAAACTCGATGACTGGGCCGGTGAGGTTTCCCCAATTGTCGGAATACACGGCCATGGAGTAGTCGAACGCGTAGTAGACGAAGGGCACGCTTCCGAAGATGAGAACGCTGTGGTTGTCTTTGTTGTAGAGCCTTGCAAGGCTTGTGGCTGCGAAGCGAATCATGAGGAAGCCGACGCAGATGAGGGCGACTATCTCAGAGCTTATTTCGAGCGTGAGACTGTCCGAAAGGGCGTCTACCAGCACTCCGAGCCAGTTTGCAGGCTGGCAGCACAGGTACGCTGTCGTCACCGCCGCGAGGGCGGTCAGAATACGTTTGCGGTAGACCAGGCAGAGCACGGCAACGATGGGCAAGTGGGTGACGATCGGGTAGGCGAGCCAGACGAAGGCCTCGTCAACCAAATACAGCAAGCCGAGTTGCAAGGACCCAGATGCGGCTACGAGGATCAGGTAGATGATGCCGTTTCGCTTGTTGGGCTCGATTCCCGCAAAGGCGAAGGACAGCGCTGCTCCGTAAAGGAGCAGAAGAGCGTAATGGAACAGCATGAGAGGTAGGATGGGCATACGCTACCTTGCCTCACCGAAGATGACGGAAAAGTAGATGGTTTTGAACTCTGACCTGCAATTACGTGAAATGGGAATGCGTACACCCGAGCGCATGACTACCTCATCGGCGGTATAGGTGCTTACGTGGTTGAGGTTGACGATGTAGCTGCGATGGCACTTGTAGAAGCCGTATTCCAGGCTGAGCTTGGCTTCGAAGTTGTACAGGGGCTCGATCGAGTCGAGTACTTCGCCGTTGGACAGGGCAACCGAGACGTGCTTGCCATGAGCCTCGAGGAACTCTATGGAAGAGGTATTGAGGCGATGCACGGTGCGCGGGCCTTTGACCTGGATGGTGTTGAGGGAGGCCGTGCGCGAGATCTCCTCGGCTAGTTCCTCAAGGCAGGAGAAAAGGGCTTCGGGGGCAACGGGTTTGAGCAAGTAGTTGCTGGCCTTCACCGAATAGGAATCGATGGCGAATTCAGCAGAAGAGGTGAGGAACACGATCTTTGCGTCTTTGTCGAAGGATCGAATTTCGCGAGCTACCTCGATGCCGTTGAATCCAGGCATGATGATGTCGAGAAGGATGATGTCGAAAGGCCGGCTTGACTTCTGAGCTCTGATGAGGGAGTCGCCTTCGGTAAAGCATTCGACTACGAAGCAGGGGCAGTTTTTCGCCCAGGAATCCAGAAGGCCGGCGACATGGTTAAGCGCGGTGCGTTCGTCGTCGCAAATGGCAACTCTCATGGATTCTAACCTTCTCTCAAAGCCTGTGGCTGCTTGTGGCGGGCCTGCACCATTATCGCCATAGTGAGGCATTTGCGTCAAAGCAATTAGAGGGGGAAAGGCAGCCTTTCGCGCCTGCGGAAGGCTGCGGACGCTTGGGGCGTCCGATGCTTTGCCTTCCGCAGGTTTGCTTGCCTGCCTGCAGGTTAGCCCGACTTAGCGTTTCTTGCGAGATGCCCTGAAGGCGAGGACCGCAACGACTATCGCAGCTATGGCGGCTACAGCGCAGCCAATGGCCATGAGTCCGGTGGCGTCTCCGGTGCTGGAGAGGGTGTTGCCGTTGCCATTGCCAGGGACCGGGTCGGGGCTGGGTTCGACGCTTCCGCCACCTTCGCCACCATCAGAGGGGAGGAAGGCGAGTAGGTAGTGAACCGGTCGGCTGTTGCCTTCGTAACTGCTGCCGATAAGCTCGCCTTCGCCCATTTCATCTTCGCCCGTTTCGTCGCTGGAGCCGAAGGCGTCCTCGACGTCGCCTTCTCCAAGGTTTGTTCCGCTGAGGTCAGATGAGCCAAAGACTTCGATGTCCTCTTGGTTGGATTCGGAGTCTTCTTCGGTGATGAGATTGCTGTTGGGGAAGTTAAGCCCTATTTCAAGCCAGGCGTCGTTGTAAAGCCATGTTCCACTGGCCGAGGAATCGTTGCTGAGGTAAACGGGATCGGATTCAACGCCGTCGCGGAAGAAGAACAAACGGCGACCGTTATCAACACCACCTTTTCCGAGCGTAAGTTCGGCTACTGGAATGCCGGCGGGGCTTATGGTTAATGACTCTACCGTGGTTCCGCTGCTTGGGGAGGCGCAGAACAGATTGCTGCTTTCGATTAGGCCATTGCTGCCAAAGCTAACAAGGTATGTCTTGAAATCGCTGGAATCCCTCCACACCGAAGCGATGCCCTCTGTTCCCGTGAATTCGGCCGAGACTGTCGTGTCGGGAGAGCCTACAGCCGCGGGCTCGGTATGGGTGATGCCCAGGAATTGCCCTTCGTTGTATGCGAGGGCAGCTATGCTGCTAAAGCCCGTGATATCCAAGGTGGCGTTGGCTTGAATGGAGTTGAAGTCGACTTCGTTGGAATTTGAAGACCATTCTGCGAGAGAGGATCCGTCGACAATCTTTACGATCGACGCGTTTTCGGAGTAACGATAGCCGCTGATAGCGATTTTGCCGTTGCTGTTAGCGACCTCGAATAGTGCTCCCGCGTTTTGTATATCCCGCTTTTCTTCAACGATGCCGTCTTCGTCGGGGGTGTAAACGCTTAGCGTGAAGCCCTGGGGGCTTTCGTTGCCGCGCTTGAGGCTGCAAGCTGTGATCAGGGAATCTTGATAGCTGCTCACAAGCGTAAGATCGTTTGCGCTCAGCGGGTGCTTAGCTTCGACGGCAAGGCTGTCGGGGTTAACCCAGTGTGCGTAGATTTGCGTTCCGTAGTTGCTGACGTAGGCAGAAGTGATGAGGCAGATCTTGCCATCTGCGAGGGGTTCGAGTTTGATGTCATAGGCTTTCGCGCTGTTTTCGGCGTTTACCACCCCCGTGCTGACCTTAGTGGGGTCATTGGGATCAAGCTTGCAGAGCACGATTTGGCTGTTATCGGAAACAGCGAAGTAGCTCATCCCCGTGTCGGTGGTAATGACATTGGAGATGATGCGTTTATCGCTTGCCGCATTGTCGTAGTCCCCGGCTTTCTCAACCTGCACATCATTTGCCACCGTGAGGCTTACGCGAATTATATTGGAGTAGATCTCCTTGCCGTCTTCAATTCCAATCAGGAAATACCCTGCGGGAAAAATGATCTCGCAGGTTTCTCCTGCTACGAAGAGTTCGGGAGGCATTGCGTATGACAGGGTGAGGGAAGATCCGCTTACATCTTCGACAGTGACTGCCCCTTGGGTGCCTTTGGCCTTAATGAAGACAATGCCGGCGTTGCTGTTTCGAACGAGAGGGATGGAAGCCGTGAGTTCAAAAGCGTCAACATTGCTTACGGCACGCGGGTTCGTTTGACTTAGCGTCAGGGAGTCTGGGGAAAGGTCGGGTTTGCTTTCATCTGAATATCCGATCTTAACAGTGCCCTGATTTTCGTTCGTTCCAAGCACCTCGATGCTGAGACCCGTGAAACCGCGGTTGATGCTTTCGTAGAAGTTTGTCGAGGGGTAGCTGGAGACGATGTCATTCGAGCCCGAGCCAACGCCATCCGACGTGATGTAGTCTCCGGCAAGCATCATGCAGCCATAGGTTTCGGTACCCGCTCCGTCAGCCATGCCGTTTACGCTGAAGTGCGTCTTGTAGGCGTCATGATCAACCAGCTCGATGAACTGATTGTGCACGTCGTTGTATTTGTTCTCATGGATGAAGCTCGAGTTGCTTTCGTTAAGTTCGGCCTGGATTCTGAACATGCGGAAGCCGTAAGGTATCCCAGCTGTATTGTCTGAGTCGAAACCGACGCGACGTTTTACGATCTGGTTTCCTTCGTAGCCGTTGTATTCGAGGAGGTAGAAGGAGGAGAACAATCCGTCTTGACCGAGAAGCCCTTTATCGTTTGAGATGGCGATGAATCCACCGCAGTCTTTTGAGTCGTTGGTGGCGAGAAGGCTCAGAGCTTCTTCGACAGATGGCTCTGTGTTGCCATCTGCCTCGATTTCGGAGGTCACTTCCGTGCCCTTCATAACGGTGATGCCGTCTTCGTTGGCGACTATTCGAGTGATTGCGCTTTCAGGAATCCAACCGAGCAACCACTTGGAGTAGGCGTTGTGGTCGCCGATGTTGTTGTTCATCATGTCGAAGGTAAGGATGCCGGTACGCCAGCTGGGGTCATGTTCGACAAGTTGAGCGTTGTAGCTGTAGTAATCGGGAAGACCGAGTACGTGGCCGGTTTCGTGGATGGCGGTTCGCACGCCCTCTTCGGTGTTCGAGGGTAGATGGAGGGTTACGATGCGGCCGATCTGTTTGTCGTCGAATTTCACCTCGGTCCCTGTGTAGGTGGAACAGTTGCTCCACCATGTTGTGCCCCAGGATGCGTTTCCTCCGGCAAAGTGAATGTACACGGCATCGATGTAGCCGTCGTGGTTGGCATCGTAGTCGGCGTAGTTGATGGTGTTGTCGAGGCTTGCTAATGCTTCGGCAAAGAGAACTCCAATGTTGCTGGTGTAGTAGTCGCGCGCATGTTGCGCTATATAATCGTAGGCTTTTCCTGCGATATTGAGGCTTCCGTAGGAGGATCGCTGGTAATAGGCGCTTAAGCTGTCATAGGGAGAGAACGAGACGTTCGCCGCGTCTGAGGAGGAGCCGTATGAAAGGGTTTCTGCTGGGTTAACGAGGTTTTGAAGGGCCTGAAGGCTGTCATCACTGCTGAAGCCGAGCGTCTCGATATTCCCCTCTGCGACATTTGCAGGCGATCCAAGCGCCTCATCTGAGTTGGTGCTATCTTCGACGCTGGGCTCCTTCACAGGAAAGTCAACGCGAAGGGCTAGAACCTTCGCATTGCCAGTGGTTGACATGCTTGCGGAGGCCGGGTTGCTGCCTGGGATGTTGCTGGAGTTGGAGCGAAGGAGGGATGTGGAGCTCGATTGCTCCTTTGCTTGCGCAATGAGGCTGCTGCTAACCTCGCCGTTGCCAAGGGATTCCTGGAAAGCGATGCGATCGTCTAGCGTGCCGTCGGCTTCCCATTTCGCAATGTCTTCTTCGCTGGGAATGCAGGGTGAGCTAGCTTGTGCAGTCTCAGTGTCGAGGACTTGGGTGCTGGAATCGCTCTCGTCATCGGGACTTGCGTAGGCCAGGCCTGCCGTGGGGAGGCAGAGACTGAATGCAAGGATGAAGGAGAGAGCATAGCGGGGTACGGCACGTTGAAGGCGGGTCTTCATGGCGCTCCTATCAACGGTTTTAATGTTTGCAGAATAGTACCATTTGAGTGGACTGCCCGTCGTTGGGCTCAAGATATTTCTCATTCAGTCCAAGAACGTCTTTCATCTACTTCCCTACGCGCTTATTTTCTCCGCTTAGCCTTTTGCCGAGAGGGCTTCCCGTTTGTTCCTCAAAAGCAGCATTTCGTGCCCCTTTCCGAGAAAACGTTTCGGCTTTGACAAAATCATCTCAATCAAGGATGCGCCCGTTTCGAAGGAGATGCGGGATTAGGTCCTACGGTCAAAGAAGGGAAGTGGCATTGTGGCTTTGTTCGGTAAGAAGGATCCGTGCCCCATTTGCGGTGGCAAGGTAAAGGGTCTGCTCACGTGGAAGATTCAGGGTCAGCCCATTTGCGATGACTGCCATGGCGTCGTCGACCTGCCCCAGGGCGCTGTCGACAACATGGATCTTAACCAGTTCAAGGGATACATGGCGTTTCGCGAGGAGAACAACAAGCTGAAGGAGATCTTCCAGACCTCCCATCGCGTTGACTTCGGTTTCCTTGACGACAAGGTTGTCTTCGACTTCCCTCAGCGCATGATGTGCAGGACCAAGGGCGTAGACACCACTGTGTTCAAGGGCGACGAGATCACCTCCTTCGTCATCAGGGAGGATTCGGCTCCTCTGTTTGAGGGTAGCCCGCAGGGCCTTTGCCGCCACACGACCACGGTGCGCGAGCGTGCCATGGCCATGGCACCCATGGTGAACGCCATCAACATGCAGAACAACTTCGAGCGCATGGCTGATCGCTATGACGGCGACAACAACAATCGTGTCTCCACCTTCCATGACATCGTGGAGCCCTTCCATAGCTTCTTCGTGGACATTTACTTCAACCATCCTTACTGGCCCTCGCTCACGTTAGACATGAGGGGTCCGGAGTTCAGCTACAGCAACCCCGATGTGGGCACCTACCTCAATCAGTATGAGCACGACGTGGCCATCATGGAGGACATGGCTCGCTCCCTCATGTCGCTTGCCTTCCCGGCTGTCGAGCATAAGGTGTTCACTCCCGAGAGCGCGGCCGCTGCCGCTGCGGCTGCTGCAGCCCCCGTTGCCGCCGCTGCCCCGGCGCAGGAAGCAGACCCCGTTGAGCAGATCATGCGCTACAAGGATCTGCTCGATCAGGGCGTCATTTCCCAGGAGGAGTTTGACGCCAAGAAGCGCCAGCTGATGGGCTTCTAGGCACCGGGCTTGAGAAAAGGCCAGCATAGACCGAAAGACTTGAGCTGGACTGGCAAACATCGAGGGTCTCGTGCTTTAATGGTGGCTCGGGACCCTTTTCACTTATGGGGTTCGAAAGACGTGAGGAGGAGGGAGGCGTATGGCAACGCAGGTGACAAACTATCAATGCCCTGCCTGTACGGCGCCGCTTCACTACGAGGCAAGCGTCGGCAAGCTGCAGTGCGATTTCTGCGGATCAGCCTACACCACTGAGGAGGTCGAGGCCTTCTACGCGCAAAAGGATGCTCAAGCGGCCGATGCGTACGAGCAGGCCGAGGCTCAGCGTGCGCAGGAAGAGGCTGCGGCGGCTGAGGGCGCGGTAGCGGTGGAGGAAGACGGCACTTGGAGCGATTCTGTCGCAAGCGAGGAGTGGAGCGTCGAAGGCACCGACCTTCGCATTTACAACTGCCCCTCATGCGGTGCGGAGCTCGTGTGCGACCAAACCACCGCCGCAACGGCTTGCCCCTATTGCGACAATCCCACCATTATCCCGGGTCAGATGCGCGGCATGCTGAAGCCCGACTACGTCATTCCCTTCAAGCTGAAGAAGGAAGATGCAATCGCTGGCTTGAAGAAGCATTACGAAGGTCGCCCCTTCCTGCCCAAGGTTTTCAAGGACGAAAACCACCTGCAGGAGATCAAGGGCGTTTACGTGCCCTTCTGGCTGTTCGACGGCGAGGCGCAGGGTCGCGCGGTTTTTGAGGGAACGCGTTCGCGCATGTATCCCATGGGAGAAAACCGCGTCACCGAAACAAGCCACTTCAGCGTCGTGCGCGAGGGCACGGTAGCTTTCTCCAAGATTCCTGTCGATGCGTCGTCAAAGATGGACAACGACTACATGGACTCGCTCGAGCCCTTTGACTATTCTGATATGAAGCCCTTCTCGACCGCTTACCTTCCCGGCTTCTTTGCCGATAAGTACGACGAGAGCATCGATGAGTGTGGCGGCAGGGCGGATGAGCGCGCCAAGTCGACCATCGTCGACAGCCTGCGCGGTTCCGTCACTGGATACGAGGGCGTCATCGATCGCGGGTCTCACGTGGTCATGAAGAGGGGAGCGGTCAAGTACGCTCTGCTGCCCGTGTGGATCCTCAATACCAAGTGGAACGGCGAGATGTATCAGTTTGCCATGAACGGCCAAACCGGCAAGTTCGTTGGGCATCTGCCGCTCGACAAGGGCCTGCGCATGCGCTCCTTCCTCATCACCTACCTCATCGCGTTTTTGGTGGTGGCGCTGCTCGTTCTGTTCCCCGGCGGCCTTTTGGGCCTTCTTGGCATGTAGGGGGTAGGACATGAAGAGACTGCTTAAGATTTTCACCGCGGCCTTCGCCCTGTCTATGGTGATGGCCCTTCCCTTTGCCTCCCAGGCTCTCGAGCGCATTGATGTGCTTGGAGAAGGTGAGCGCACCGTAGAGCTGGCATACGCATCCGAGGCTCAGCTTTCGCATGTGACGGATACGGCTGGCTTGCTTGACTCGACCGAGGTAGCCGAGCTTGAGGCGAAAGCCCAGGCGATCGAGGACACCTACGATTTCGGCGTGTACATTGTGACGGTTGACGACTATACGGACTTTTCGAGGACGAGTGTCTTTGATGCCGCCACGTCCATCTACAAGGGCTACTCCTTGGGAGTTGGAGATGGCGATGACGGCCTGATGCTGCTGATGTCTATGTACGACCGAGACTACAGCCTGATCACCTATGGTGACTTTGGCAATTACGCCTTCAACGATGAGGCTCGCGAGTCTTTGACGGACTACTTCCTCGACGACTTCTCGGATGACGACTGGTTCTGGGGCTTCAACGATTATCTGGACGTTGCGGCTCTCTACACCGAGTCAGCTCGGGCGGGCGCTCCTTACACCTCGGATAACGTCATCATGACCGAGGATGAGATTTCCACGAGCATCTTCCTGGGTTTTGCAGCTATGTTCATTCTGCCGCTGATCATTGCCTTTGTCGTAGTTGCGTACAAGAGCTCAAAGATGAAGTCCGTCGCGGCGGCTACGCAGGCTTCGGAATACGCGGTGGGCGGACTGGTGCTCACGGATCAGCGTGATGACTTCACGCATACGACCCGCGTGGTGACGCGCGTACAGACGAACAATTCCCCGACGGTTAGCCACAGTGGAGGATTCTCTGGCACAAGCGGAAAGTTTTAGGGACAGAGGCAAACTTTTCGCAACTGAACAAAACGCATAGAACCGTGCAATATCGCATATGAGTGTATAGTGAAGGCTAATGGCGAAGCGGGCGCAAGGCTTAAAGGCTTCGCGTATGAAAGGAGTTCAGATGGGACTTATTAAGGCTGCAATGGGATCTGCGGGCGGAGTGCTTGCCGATCAGTGGAAAGAGTACTTCTACTGCGAGGCCATTCCTGCTGATATCCTAGCGGTGAAGGGCTCGAAGCGCGTTTCCGGTCGCTCGAGCAACACCAAGGCTACCGACAACATCATCAGCACCGGTTCGGTCATCGCCGTGGCCGACGGCCAGTGCATGCTCATCGTTGAGCAGGGCAAGGTTGTCGACGTGTGCGCCGAGCCTGGTGAATATACCTACGACGCCACCACCGAGCCCTCCATCTTCGCGGGCAAGCTTGGCGAAACCATCATGGCCTGCTTCAAGAACGTGGGCAAGCGCTTCACCTTCGGCGGCGAGGCTCCCATGGATCAGCGCGTGTACTACTTCAACACCAAGGAGCTCATCGGTAACAAGTACGGCACCCCGTCTCCGGTTCCCTTCCGCGTGGTTGACGAGCGCGCTGGCATCGATATCGACATTGCCATTCGCTGCTTTGGCGAGTACAGCTACAAGGTGGTTAACCCGCTGCTGCTCTACACCAACGTCTGCGGCAACGTAAGCGATGCTTACTCCCGTGAGGAGCTCGACGGTCAGCTCAAGAGCGAGCTTTTGACCGCGCTTCAGCCGGCGTTCGCTCGCATCTCCGCCATGGGCATTCGCTACTCGGCGCTTCCCGGTCACGCCACCGAGCTCGCCGAAGTCCTGAAGGAAGAACTCTCCGCCCAGTGGCGTGACTTCCGCGGCATCGAAATCCAGCGTGTCGGTGTTTCCTCGGTCAAGGCGAGCGAGGAAGACGAGGCTATGATCAAGGAACTGCAGCGCAACGCAGCCTTCCGCGATCCGAACCTCGCAGCCGCTTACATGGTTGGCTCCACCGGCGCTGCTATGCAGGCAGCAGCTGCAAACGAAGGTGCAGGCGGTGCAGCCATGGCCTTCATGGGTATGAACATGGCTCAGGGCGCGGGCGGCGTCAACGCCCAGAGCCTCTATCAGATGGGCGATCAGCAGCAACAGCAGCAGGCAGCTCAGCAGGCTGCAGCTCAGCCCGTAGCTTGGGCTTGCTCTTGCGGCCAGGCTGGCAACCAGGGTAATTTCTGCGCGGGCTGCGGCAGTCCCAAGCCCCAGCCGGCCCCTGCTTGGAAGTGCTCCTGCGGCGCTGAGAACACGGGTAAGTTCTGCGTTCAGTGCGGATCCCCCAAGCCCGCCGAGCCCGAAGGCTGGACCTGCTCCTGCGGTGCTGTGAACAAGGGCAAGTTCTGCCCCGAGTGCGGCAGCAAGAAGCCCGCAGGCGTTCCGCAGTACAAGTGCGACAAGTGCGGTTGGGAACCCGAGAAGGGCGTGCCCGCTCCGAAGTTCTGCCCCGAGTGCGGTGACCCCTTCGATGACGGTGACGTTCTCGCTTAAGGGCAAGGCTTAGCCTTCGAGGCAAATTGCGCCCGATTTAAAGCAGGGCGTTTCTTATGTGCGAAATGAAAATCGGGGGATTGATGAACAAGCACGAATTTGCTCTGCTGGCCGCTTTGGAGAAGGGGGCGGTTTCGAGCCCCCGCGAGCTTGCGCAGCTTGCGGGGGTTTCTCTTGGCACGACTAACGCCACGCTTCGCGAGCTTGTGGCAGCTGGTTTGGCCGTCATGGGCGAAGAGGGTGCCGAAGGTAGCGCGATTGCCATTACCGAGGCAGGCTTGGGCGCGCTTTCACCCTATAAGGTTGATAACGCCATCATCATGGCCGCGGGGCTTTCCTCGCGCTTTGCGCCTATTTCGTACGAGAGGCCCAAAGGCGTGCTCACCGTGCGCGGGGAAGTGCTGATCGAGCGTCAGATCAAGCAGTTGCAGGAGGCTGGCATTACCGATATCACGGTAGTGGTTGGTTACATGAAGGAGGAGTTCTTCTATCTGGAGGACCTTCTCGGCGTGCGCATTTCCGTGAACAACGAATATACGGAGCGCAACAACAACTCTACCATTAGGCGCATTGCGGACAGGCTGGGCAACACCTACATCTGCTCATCCGATGATTACTTTACCGAAAACCCCTTTGAGCGCTACGTTTTCGGTTCTTACTATTCGGCCGTGTATGTCGAAGGGGAGACCGACGAATACTGCCTGATCACTAAGGGCAAGGACGCCCTCATCGCGGATGTCGTTGTTGGCGGCAGCGATTCCTGGGTGATGCTCGGTCATGCTTATTGGGATCGAAGCTTCTCCAAGCGCTTCGTGGAAATCCTCGACTCCATCTACGATGATCCCTCCACGGCATCAAAGCTCTGGGAGGATATCTACATCGACCACATTGACGAGCTTCCCATGATTAAGCGTGAGTACGAGGCTGACGTGATTTGGGAGTTCGACTCTTTGGATGAGCTTCGCGTTTTCGACCCTTACTTCATCGACAACGTCGACTCCTCCATTATGGATAACATCTGCCGCGTGCTTGGCTGCGAGCGTCGTGACATCACGGGCATTAACCCCATTAAGCAGGGCTTGACCAACCTTTCCTTCCGCTTTGACGTAGGTGGAAAGTCCTATGTGTATCGTCATCCCGGATTCGGCACCTCAGAGATCATCAGCCGCAAGAGCGAGGCAATGTCTCAGCGCGTAGCGGCGAAGCTCGGCATCGACGGCACCTTCATTTATGAAGACGAATGCGAAGGCTGGAAGATCTCCCATTACGTCGAAAACGCCAAGCCGCTTGATTACCACAACGAAGAGCATGTGAAGCTTGCCATGGGCATGGCTCGAAAGCTTCACGAGAGCGGCGCCGACACGGGGTATGTGTTTGACATTCACGAGGACACGAAGAAGCAGATCGCCCTGCTTGATGAGAGGCGTCGTGCGAGTTTCAGGGACTTCCGCGAGCTGTACGAGCTGGCTGATAGCTTAAACGACAAAGTCAAGGCCGATGGTTTGCCGCCGGTGCTTTGCCACAATGATCTGTATGATCCCAACTTCCTTATCGCGGGGGATGAGATTCACCTGATTGACTGGGAGTATTCGGGCATGTCCGACTACGCAAGCGACCTCGGCGTGTTCATAGCCTGCAGTGATTACAGCTATGAAGAAGCCATGCACGTGCTTGAGGTGTACTTCGGCCGCGAACTGACGCCCGGCGAGCTCTTCCACTGCGTTGCCTACATTTCCGTGGTGAGCTTCCACTGGTTTGTCTGGGCCCTATATCAGGATATGTGCGGAAGCCCCGTAGGAGAGTACCTGCATCTTTACTACAAGTACACGAAAATGTACGGGAAAGCAGCCGTGAAGATGGCGGAAGAACTCGGGCGTTAGTGCTTGCAGGGAGTTTTGAGCGTCAATTTAGCCTAAGTTTGGAGCAATCGGCATTATTGCGGAATTCCGAAGGCGAGCAGTTCGTCAATGGTGACGAAGGTGTATCCCTGTTCAATTAAATAGGGGATGGCGATGCGCAGAGCTTCGACGGTCTGAGACCTATCTCCGCCGCCGTCGTGCATGAGGACGATCTCTCCGGCTTCAGCTGACATGATGCTCTCGGCGATAGCTTCTGCACCCGGTTTTTCCCAGTCGTGGGTGTCTACGTTCCAGCCGATTTCGGCGTTTACGTAAGGTTCGAGACGCCAGATCATCTCGGCGTCTCCGTAGTTTCCGCCGGGGGCACGGATGACGCGGCTTGGCTCGACGCCAATGGCGGCTTCGATGGCGGCATATCCCTGCGTGACTTCGGCAATTTGCTCTTCGGGACTCATGTACTCAAGGTTGACGCCCTGACCCGAACCCGATGCGTGAGAGAAGGTGTGGGTGCAGATCTGGTGACCTTCCTCATAGGCGCGCCTGACCACATCGGCCTGACCCTCAACGCGGTTGCCGACGACGAAGAAGGTTGCCTTCACGTCAAACTCCGCCAGGATGTCGAGCACTTCTGCGGTGGTGCCCGCCCAGGGGCCGTCGTCAAAGGTGAGCGCGATCGCCTTGTTTCCGTTGGCGGTTGCGTTGTAGCTTAAGAAGGTGTCAACGCCGGCTGTTTGAAGGACGGTTTCGCTCTGTATGCCGGATATCTGGCCTGTGACATGCTCGGTGATGCCGATCTGCCCGCGATCGTAGATGTGAACCGCCCCGCGACCGGAAATGGCCTGACTGGGAGCCGTTTCGGTGTAGCTGACATCGCAGGGCTCGACGGTGTCTTCTCCGTCTGAGACCACGAGATCGTCGTTGTTTTGCAAGGCACGCTCAGTGTCGTAGCAGGGCTCGCCGTTGAGCGTAAGCGCGTAGGGAACACCCGCGCCCTCTTCAAGCAGATCTCCGTTGATTGCTACCAAATCGCCAGCGACGGGATTGACGAGATCGGTTTCAAGAACTTCGCCAATGGTGGTGTCGTGAGCCAAGGTGACTTCCTGCCCGTTAACTTGCACGTGAATGTCGGGCGGAAACAGGGTGTATACAACGCGCAGGCTAATGGCGAGCGCGACAATCAGAAGGCCTGCTATTGCCAGGGGCAGTATGCGGATGGGTTTGTACGATGAATCTGATCTTGTAGTAGGCATGGCTATTCGTTTCCCAGGTTAAATGTGCGCTTGTGGGAAATAATACTATTCCCCACAAGCGGGTTCTACTCTTAGATCATTGGCAAAGGCCTTTGTTTACCCTTTGTTTACGACGCGTAAGGCTCCTGTCTACACGAGGCTTCCGCCGCAGCTTGAGCCGAAGCCTGCAGAGCAGCTGTAGCAAACGGGATGGGTGCGTACCATGCGCTCGGGGATGGGCCCGTGAGCCAAGTCGGCAACGGTCGCATCGCGGCCTTCGATCTGAATGGGCATTTCGAGCACGTGGTTGCATTCGCAGTCGTACAGACGGCCGTCGTAGTCGACGTTGATCATGTCACGACACATGACGCGACCGACCGCATGAGCGTTGAAGTTGTCGTGCAGCAGCTTGAGGTAGTCGTCGAACAGGCCCGCATCAGCCAGGTCGTGCGCAAAGCGGCCAAGCGGGAAGTTGTTGAAGGCGTTCAGGCTGTTGAAGTCGATGTTCTGATGCTCGGCGAGTTTGATGCGATAGGCATCGGCAAGAAGTTCTTGCGGCGGCGGAAGGTAGGGGCCTGCCACGTTGTAGGCGATGTCGAGCTGGAGGTCCTCCTGCTTACCATAGCCGAGCTCGTTGAGCTTGGAGATGGATGCGATCGCGCGCTTGAACACGCCGGTACCGCGCTGGGAGTCGGCGAATTCGGGATCGAAATAGGGAAGCGAGGTGATGACGTGGGCCTTGACCTCGGCGAAGACCTTGATGAGGTGCTCGTATTCGGGAAGGCCAAGAAGCGTCATGTTGGATCTGACGATAACCTTGCCAAGCTTTGCCGCTTCGCGCAGGAACCACTCGAAGTCGGGATGGAGCTCCGGTGAGCCGCCGGTGATGTCCATGACTTCAAAGCCGCCTGCAGCGAAGCCGTCGAGACAGGCTTGCATGGTTTTCCGAGACATGGTCTCGGTGTTCTTGGGGCCGCATTCGATATAGCAGTGGGCGCAGGCGAGGTTGCAGGCGTAGGTGATGTTGACCTGCATGGTGGTAGCACCCTGCGGTGCGGTCAAAATGCTCGGCATATTGACGCGATCCTCGAAGGAGGGTATGCCGCAGCGTTTGCAGGCCGCATTCAGGAAATCGAGATCGACCTTTTCTTTGCCGCGGCGCAGCTCGAGGGCCTTCTGGGCGTTTTCGTAGCTGAAGGGACCGCGGTGCGCGCGACGCTTGGTCACGGTGCAGTACTTTCCGTAGCGGGACTGCTCTATCATGGCCGCCAGATTGCCGCTGACTGCATAGTCGCGGCCCTTGATGAGGCGGATCTCCTCGTTGAGGTCAAAGTAGCGCGGCATTTCGGGCATGCCGCCGTTGTAGCGTACGGTTTGCCCATAGTTTTCCTCGAGATCTTCAAGGCCTGCTGTCTTGATGGCTCGGACCGTGCGGGAAGTGAAGGAGCAGAAGCCGAGTTTGGTCTCAAGCGCCAGGTCGCCCACGTGGATTTCATCGATGGAGGTGAAGGTGTAGCTTGCCCAACCGTGGCGGGCCATCATGCGGCGGAAGTCCTCGATGTAGAGAGCACCTCCCAGGCATTCGCCGCGCAATACGGGATCGTTGCGGACCTCGTCGGGCAGACGGCGGTCGCAGAATACGTCAGAGAAGTACAGCTCTCCGCCGGGCTTGAGCACGCGATAGATTTCGGAGAAGATCTGGTCCTTGAAGGGACTTAGGTTGATGACGCAGTTAGACACTACGAGGTCGATGCTCTCATCTTCGATGCCGATGGCGGCCAGGTCCTCGATAAAGCCGGCGCGCAGGTCAACGTTGCTCTTTTGGAAGCCGAAGGCTGCGGCCTGCTCGTCGCGGTGGCGCTCGGCAACCTCAAGCTGCTCGGGGGTCATGTCGACGCCGATTACCGTGCCCTTTTCTCCCACGAGTTTTGATAGCACGAAGACGTCACGACCCGTTCCGCAGCCAAGGTCGAGTACAGTGCAGCCTTCGAGAGCCGGCGGGATGGGGCTGCCGCAGCCGTAGAAGCGGCTGATGACCTCATCGGCGATCAGCGGCATGACGTCAAGCACGTATTTGGGCGGACGCTGTTCCGTGCAGCAGGTTGCGTTGGTCTTGAGATCGTCGGAACCTGCGAGCATGGCGCCGTAGTATTCGCGAACCTGGGCGCGAATGTCGTCGCTGGCGAATTGCGCTTCGTCGGTGGTAATGGTTTGCGCAACCTTCTCGTAAGCAGCGGTGGGCGCGAATGCCTTTTCTGCGGTCATCTTACCTGCCTTCGTCTGCCATGCCAAAGCATTCGGTGAAGAAGACCTGGCAGTCGAGGTCGTAACGATCGCACACCTCGTCAATGGCGTCGTCCATGAGGCGGGCCAGCGGGCGGGATTCGCATACGGCGCGTGCGTTGATGATCATCCTCATGTTCTTGTGAGGACGGAGGAACTGCTGGGCGTATTCGGTGTCGTAGTCAACGCCGATGAGGGATGCCTTGTTGAAATCGCCCGCGCCGGAAGTGGCGAAGGTCTTCAGATGGGGTACGTTGCGCTTGCGCTCGATGAGGCTCATGCGGATGCTTTCGATGATGTCATCGACGACGGCGTTGCAGTCGACCTTTTCGCCGGAGTTGGTCTTGAAGTAGACGCGACGGTTGTACCAGGTAAGCTTGGACTCGGCCTGCTCAAATTCGTGGTTGTTGCGCACGCTGAAGTTCTTGAGCTCGGTGGTGTGCGTGGTGAGGTATTCGGCGAGCTCAGGAATGCCCGTCTTCTCCCTTGCCGAAATGGCCATGCAGGGGATGTCGGGGCAGGCCTCCTTCAAAAAGCCCATGTAACGATCGATGGTTTCCTCGTCGAGCAGGTCGATCTTGTTGAGCACAACAAGATCGGCTTCCTCGAGCTGCAGCTTGAGAAGGTACACAAGCTCATCGGGAAGGTTGATGTCGGCCTTTTCGGGCATGATCATGCGAAGGCGCTCGGGATCGACCAGAACGGTGAAGGGGGAGAGCTTGAACTCCTCGGCATGCTCCTTGTCAAGCGTGTGGTACACGTGGTCAAGTGCGCCGACGCCGCAGCCGGGAATGTCGGACATGACAAACACGGCGTCTTCCTTATCGCGCAGGCGGCGGATCTGGTCAATGGTGTTATCCATCTGATAGCAGATGCAGTCGTTGCCGATTTCCACGACGGTGCAACCCGAAGTCTGAGTGAGCGAGGTGTCGACCAGGTTTGCGCCCAGGTCGTTGGCGATGATGGCGGTTTTGCCGTAGTGCTCATCCATGTGCTCGGCAAGAGCGATCATCGTGGTGGTTTTACCTGCGCCCAAAAAGCCGCTCATGACCATGAATCTAATCTGCTCCACGTGCTTTCCCTTCTTCTTATTGCGTACCGAGGGCCGCTTTGCTTCTGATTAGCTGAGCGGCCCAAGGGATGTGAATATATGTGAGCCAGAGAACTGGCAGACAAATAATTAATTTTAGCAGCAACTTACCATGATAGGTTGATCGTCTTCGTCAAGCACGCCCTCAAAATCAGGTGCGTTAACGATAAGCGCATCAAAGGCATGGTGGGTGTCGCCGATGTGGGTGCTTCTGTCGCCTTCGACCTTGAAAACCTTTGAATAGCGGCTGTGACGCGCGAGGGCGGAAACGTTTCCGCAGACGGCGCAGGTTTTTTCAGCCGGGAACTTGATGTTGTGCTCGAACAGGAAGTAATCGGGGTAGTCGGGAAGGCTTCCGTCGTAGGTGACCACCTCTCCGTAGCTTTCGCAGACGTCTTCGGTCCAAGCGGATTTCAGGACGCGCACGGTGAGGGTTGCAAATTCGACATCACCGTATTTGACGGTCTCTTCTTCGGAGAGAGGGATCTTCCAGTTCATGAGGTAGCGGGGGTCCATGAGCCCGTTTGCCTGTACGAGGCGGCGGAAGTCGCCGACGTACATAGCACCCGCAAGACGCTCTGCTCGGTTGGGCATATGGGATGCCAGGTCTTCGGGCATGCGGCGGGCGGTGAAGACGTCGGTGAAGTACCATTCTCCTTCCGGCTTGAGCACGCGGAAGACCTCGCGGACGTAGGCCTCTTTGTCGGGGGAGAGGTTGAAGGTGCAGTTGGAAATTACGACGTCAACTGAGCTGTCGGCGATTGCGGAGAGATCTTCGGGTGCGGCGTTGACGAAGCTGACGTTAGGCTCCGCATAAGCGAACTGCTTCATTTCCTTGCTCAGATACTTTTTCGCAATGCTAAGACGTGCGCTTACGGGTTCGACGCCGATGACCTTGCCTTTGGCGCCGACGAGCTGGGCGGCAAGATAGGTGTCACGCCCGCTGCCGCAGCACAGGTCAAGCACGGTGCAGCCCTCGAGTAGCGGAGGGAGGGGAGCGCCGAATTCGTGGAAGGTGTTCTTGATCTCTCCAGCGATGTTGAAAAGGAGAGGACGGGCCTGTTCGGGGATGGTTCCGTTGGCGTCGCGCGTGCGTGCGCTTTGCTGGGGGTCGAGGCCTTGGAATTTGGCGATCTCTTCGTAGTAAGCGATATAGTCCACTTTGTTTCTCCCTTCGCCTGCACTTGTGCATGGTCGTAAATCGAAATCAGATCGTACCAACTATAAGACATGGTCTATGTGTACGAATCAAGTATAAGACTACATCCATTAATGAACAAGTTCCACTAATATGGGGATAATCTTTGGGAGGCAAGTGGTTTGTCTGGGCATGATCGCGTGTTTCGCCTGTGTAATTTCGGATCGAAAAGCGGCCTTTTGGTCACGAATAGAAACACTGTGTTAAAATTCCTGTCTATATGTCGATTTGTATTTATAGGGGTAACCCATATGTCTTTTATGGATATGTTCGCTAGCCTTACGGGTCAGATGTCCGCCGATATGGCCATCGACCTGGGCACGGCAAACACGCTTGTGGCCATTACTGGCGAAGGTATCGTCATCAACGAGCCTTCTGTCGTCGCTATTGAGAGAAGCACCAATCGCGTGCTCGCTGTTGGTCACGAAGCAAAGAATATGATCAACCATACGCCGGATGCCTTCTCGGCTGAGCATCCTCTCAAGGACGGCGTCATTGCCGACTACGATGTTACCGAGGCAATGCTTTCGGCCTTCATCAACAAGGCTTCCGCACGCAAGTACCCGTGGCAGCCCAAGCCCCGCGTTGTCATCTGCATTCCCTGCGGAGCGACATCTGTTGAAAAGCGAGCTGTTTTCGAGGCGGCTATCCAGGCTGGTGCTCGCCAGGCTTACCTGATCGAAGAGCCTATGGCGGCCGCTATGGGCGCTGATCTGCCTGTGACCGAACCCACCGGCTCCATGGTCGTTGACATCGGCGGCGGCACTACCGAGGTTGCCGTTATCTCCCTTGGCGGCATCGTTACCTCCTCTTCGCTTCGCCTTGCGGGCAACCGCCTTGACGAGGCCATCGCAATGCATCTTCGCGACCTGCTCGGTATCAAGATCGGAGAGCGGACGGCAGAGATCATTAAGATCAAGATCGGTTCCATCCTTCCCTTTGAGGACGGTCGTGAGCGCGATATGATCATCTCCGGCCAGGATCTTTACACCGACCAGCCCAAGGAGGTCACTATTCAGTCCGAAGACGTGCGCGCTGCGCTGCAGCCTCCCATCGAGGAGATGGTTCTGCACATCAAGGACACTTTCAAGAAGTCCAACCCCGACCTCGCGTCTGACATTATTCAGAACGGCATCCTGCTCACTGGCGGCGGCGGTCTGCTTCACGGCCTTGATCGTTACCTTACCGACAAACTGGAGATTCCGGTATGGGTGAGCGAGACGGCGCTTACCAACGTGGTATCCGGTTGCCTCAAGGTTCTCGAGACTCCCACCGCGCTGCGTCAGACGCTCATGCGCTCCAAGTAAGGGCGCTCGTCTCCTACAATGCCTTATAGCTCAAAAGAAAAAGGGAAAGCGCCTGTTCAGGCGCTTCTCGTCATATTGCTGGTGGTTTCCCTCGTGTGCTGCACCGTTTATTCGCGCGAAGGGGAGGACGGACCTTTGCACGCCCTTCAGTCAGGCGTTCAGTCCCTCACCACTCCTTTCAAGATCGTTGGCGCGGGAATTGGCGCTGCTGGCAACAGCATCGGGTCTTCCATCGATGACGTCACTGCCGACGAGGCCAGTTTGACGCAGCTTCGTGAGCAGAACGCCGAGCTGCGCGAACTGCTCGCCCAAACCGAGGAGTATCGTCAGGAAGTCGAGCGTTTGAGCGAGCTGCTTGACATGAAGGACGACTACGATGTGGAGGGTGTTACGGGCCGCGTTATCGGCCGCAGTACCGACGCATGGAACCAGACGGTTACGATTAACGTCGGCTCAGACGATGGCGTTGAGTCGGGCATGACCGTCATGGGTGCTTCGGGCGTGGTCGGGCAGGTGGTTTCCACCTCCGACTCGAGTTGCGTCGTTCGCCTTTTGTCGGATCCCCAATCGGGTGCGGCTGCGCTCATTCAGTCCAGCAGAGCTGAGGGTATCGTCCGCGGATCGCTCGATCGCCTCCTGTACCTCGAAAACGTCGATGCGGATGTTGCGGTGAGCGTTGGCGACGTGGTTTTGACGAGCGGCCTTGGCGGAAGCTATACCAGCGGCCTGCTTATCGGCACCGTGGTGCGCGTTGATGGCAACACGGGTGATTCGTCTCGTCGCATCGTGGTTTCTCCCAATGACACCTCCTCTTTGCTCGAAGAGGTAATCGTGGTGTTTTCCGCAGATGATCGCGTTTCGAAGAACGCTTCGGATTTGCTTGAGGGTGATACGCAGTGATAGACGATCGCGCTCGCTTCCTGATCATCGTCGGGGCTGTTGTAGCCGTCCTGGCCCAGATCATCATCGCGCCTAATATTGTCATTGCAGGAGCTATGCCCAACTTCCTTTTGGTGTTCGGCATGATCGTTGCCATCGCAAGCCCGCAGGAGGGGGGAGTGGTCCTTCCCTTCGTGCTCGGCTTGCTCTTCGATCTTATGGGTGGGGGCCCCGTTGGAGCTATGGCCTTTTTGCTCACCTTGGCATCCTTTGCCGTTTCGCGCGCTTTCAGCGTGCTTGATAACGAAAACCTTTTCATGCCCTTTGTGATCCTTATCGTGTCTGTGCTTGCGGTTGAGCTTTTCTACGGTGTGTTTCTCGTATGGTTTGGCGTTGACGTGCGCGTGGTTGATGCCTTCCTGTATCGTGGCTTGCCCTGTGCTCTTTATGATGCGGTGTTCGGGCTTGTTCTCTACCCGATTTTGTCGCGTGCGTTTTCCAGCTCGTCGCAGCCAGGAATGCCCCAGTTCAAGTAAGGAGGTGCTGCGCTCATGTTGACGGCAATCATAGCCGGCGTCGCCGCAGCCCTTCTTGCCGTTGTGCTCGTGGCCATTGTTTCAAACGTCGTGAGCAAGACGAAGTCTCCCCATGCAAAATCCGCCAAGAAGGTAAGCACGCTCGATACGGTCGGCGTCGGTACCTCGCCCTTCGAGCGCCACTCGGCTGCGCGAGGAGCCCTGGCGGGAGAGGTTCACGTGGGCTCGGGCGAGGGCGGCGCGAAAAAGCCTGCCGATAGCCTGCACCCCAGGTTTATGGCGCTTGGCGTCTTGGCTGCTGGCATTTTCGGTTCCCTTTCGGTCAAGCTCTGGACTCTGCAGATCATGGGCGGAGAACGATACGCAACCGATGCCGAGCAAAACCTATACTCCACGGTTTCCACGCCGGCGCCTCGCGGCTATATTCTCGATTCGCAGGGTGTCCCCCTGGTTAAGAACCGTTCGAGCCAGACGGTGCTCGCGGACGCAGATGTGGCAGACGATCGAGATCTGGTGCGCAGGCTTTCCACGGTGCTCGGCCTGCCCGCAAACGTCGTCCGCCAGCGTATTCAGGACTCTTCGGGCGGCGCGCTTTCCCAGCGCGTCGTGGCAAGTGACGTTCGCTTGCGCGACGTTGCCTTCATATCCGAGCATGCCGAGGCCTTTCAGGGCGTGAGCGTTGAGACGCGCTCTGTTCGCGAATACCCCTACGGCGCGCTTGCGGCACATGTGCTTGGCTACACGGGCTCTCCCTCCGAGGAGCAGCTCAATCTAGAGCGCGAGGGTCGAGAGGTGAAGGCTACCGACACGATCGGCAAGAGCGGCATTGAGTCCCAGTACGATGACCTGCTTGCAGGCGATCATGGTTCGCGACGCGTCAAAGTTGACGTCAACGGAAACATTCTTGAAGTCGTGAGCGAAACCCAGCCCGCCAAGGGCTCTGACGTTGTGCTGACCATCGACAGCCGCGTTCAGTACATTGCCGACTCCGCTCTGGCAAACCTGATTGCTCCGGAAGGCGTTATTGGCAAAGGTCGAGGGCTTGGTGGCGCGGCGGTTGTCATGGACGTACGCGATGGAAGCGTTATCGCCATGTCGAGCTTCCCAACCTTTGATCCCGCCAATTTCACCGGAGGCATCTCCCAAGATGTGTGGGACCTCTACAACTCCGATGAGTCCCAGGCGCCTCTCAACAACCGCGTCATTTCGGGTCAGTACCCGGCTGCATCCACGTACAAGGCCTTTACCTCGCTTGCTGGTTTGCGTCACGGTTTTGCCGCTAAGGATACAATCTGGAACTGCACGGGCAGTTGGGACGGTTTTGGTACGGGCGATGTGCAGCGATGCCATCTTCGTACCGGTCACGGTGAACTCGACCTGCGCGGGGGCATTGCTTTTTCCTGCGACACGGTTTTCTACGAGATCGCAAAGGCCTTCTACGATCACGGCCCCTATGGCACCGATGAGCTGAGCGAGACGGCCCTTCAGGAGGAGATCGCTAAGTTCAACCTCGACAAGAAGACGGGGATCGACCTTGCCAACGAGGCTTCCGGACGCATTCCCACCCCCGAATGGAAGGCTGAGCAGTGGCGAAACGTTCCCTCCGAAGCGCAGTGGCGCGGCGGTGACTACACCAACATGGTCATCGGTCAGGGCGACGTTTTGGTATCTCCCATCCAGATTGCCGTGGGATATGGCGCCGTGGCTACAGGCAAGCTGGTGAAGCCTCATCTTCTCAAGGAAGTGCGCAACGTCCTTGGCGAGACGGTGGTTAGCTATGAGCCCGAAATAGTAGGCGAGCCGGATGTGAAGCAGGAGCATCTCGAATACGTGCGCGATGGCTTACGCGGCGTTATCACCGACAACGCGTCAACTTACAAGCTTTTCGAGAGCTACGGGCTGTACGCGGCGGGCAAGTCCGGCACGGGCGAGGTTGCAAGCGCCCCCGATGACACCGCTTGGTTCGTTGCATATGCACCCTATGATGACCCGAAGTACGTCGCCGCGGTGGTCGTGGAATCGGGCGGCGGCGGCTCTGCCGTTGCGGCGCCGGTGTGTGCTCGTATCTTGGCTGCTGCCATGGAGGCCGATGCCGGAACGCTTGAGGCGAGCCCCTCTCGCCTTGAGGGCTTTACGGGTAAGGTAGAAGATTACGCCGGCTCTGGCGAAGCTCGAAGCGACTAGGAGGTGCGCAAGATGGCAGGATTACCCCAGATCAACTCAATTCGCACGCCTGATAAGTCCATCTCGGGCGGCTCCATGAGCTCGGGTGCCTTTGGCTTCATGGACTCCATGGGCGGAAAGGTCCCTATACCCTTTTTCGCGGTGGCTGCGGTTCTCGTGGTGTACGGCCTGGTCATATGCTGGTCCGCCACTCAGGGTGACTCCGATTACAGCTTTACCAAACAGCTCGTAGGCGTTGCGCTTGGCCTTGTGCTCATGGTTTTGGCCTACAGATTCGACTACCGCCAGCTCGCCAACATGACCACCCTGTTTTTGGTGATCAACGTAGTGCTCATTCTGTCGCCTCACCTTCCTGTGATCGGTGTCGAGGCGAAGGGCGCCCAGTCGTGGATCAAGATCGGCATGCAGGTTCAGCCCGGCGAGTTTGCCAAGGTGACCGTGGTTCTCTACGCCGCAAGCCTGCTCGCTCGCTATGGCGGTACGCTTGATGATCCGGGCGAGTACATCAAGGTCTGCGGCCTTTTGCTCATACCCTTCCTGTGCATCATGACCCAGCCGGACTTGGGCACGGGCCTGGTGTACCTGTTCATTTCCGCAACTACGCTCGTTATGGGCGGCGCCAAGCCGAAGTATCTGCTCATCACCCTTTTGGCGGGCGTGATTGCCGTGGCGGCCGTTTTCGCCATAGACGAAGTAATCATGAACTCCACAGGCGAGTACAAGCTGCTCAAGCAGTACCAGCGCAATCGTTTGCTCGTCTTTTTGGATCCCGAAGGCGACCTTTCGGGCGAGGGCTACAACCTCGCTCAGGCAAAGATTGCCATCGGCTCGGGCGGCCTGTTCGGCAAAGGCCTGCTGAACGGAACGCAGGCAACCTTGGGGTTCTTGCCCGAAGCTCCCACTGACTTCATCTTCTGCGTGCTTGCCGAGCAGCTGGGCTTCGTGGGTTCAATGGCCCTCATTCTGCTCTACGTCGCCCTTGTTGTCTTAAGCGTCGGGATTGCACGAAACGCTGACGATTTGTTCGGAATGCTTATCGTGTGCGCTATTGTTGGCATGTGGCTATTCCAGATATTGGAAAACATCGGCATGTGCTGCGGGCTGATGCCCATTACGGGCATTCCGCTTCCGTTTGTGAGCTACGGCTCCTCGTTCATGGTGGTCAATTTCGTCATGCTCGGCCTCGTTGGGTCGGTATGGGCTCACCAGGGCAGCCGTGGCGGAAAGGCTTAGCATGGGTCTTCCTATCGATATTGGCGCGGTTCTCGAGGAGGCCATCGACATAAAATCGGCGGCCGAGACTCCCATTGCCGTCAGCGTGTACATTGACGAAAGCGCTCCGGCTGACCTTGCCGCGCATGTCCGGGCGGCGTTTTCGAGTGCGAATCCGCAGGTGCGAGTAAGCATTATCTACGTGGACGACAGTCTGGGGCTTGTTCGCTCGACGGACGACATGGCCGTGATCGTTGCAGGTTTTGGGGAGAAGGTGGGCGCCAGTGCCGCCGAGCTTCGCGCAGCTGGCGTTCCCGTCATGGTGGTGTGCACGTGCCCGGATTTGGTAAGCGAAATGGCGCAGGCTTTTGGCGCGCCCGTGCCCGAGGGGGATTTGGTCTACCCTCATTGCGAAACAGGGGCCATATCGCGCCAGGAGCCCATTGTCCTCGATGAGCCTGCTCGAGCTTCGCTTGACAAGCGTATGGGGGAATGGGTTTGCGCCGTGTGTCGTGAAAAGCGTCTCGCCTTTGCGATGTCCTTTCCCTTCGTGAGAAAACCGCTTGCGCTTGATGCTGTCAACACCACCTCATTGCAAAACGCCGGTGTGGGCTTTGTGGTGTTCATTCCCGGAGCTGACATGCCCGTCATGACCCTTAACCAGGCTAAGATGTTGCTTCAGATTGCTGCGGCGTATGGCTGCCCCATGAACATCGAGCGCGCTAAGGAACTCGCCTTGGTGGTTGGCGGCGCCTTTGCCTTACGCGGCCTGGCCCGACAGGCGGTGGCCGTAGTGCCCGGTCTTGGCTGGGCTATCAAAGCTGCCGTCGGCTACGCTGGCACCGCGGCCATGGGCCGTGCCGCTATCGAGTACTTTGAAGCTGGGGGCGATGCGGCGGGTTTTGCCGCAGTGGTGGGCAAGGCGCGCCAGTCGGCTGTGGACCTTGCGGGAAAGGCGAGCGAGACGCCCGTCGGGCAAGCAGCTGCCAGTAAGGCGAAAGACGCCGTTTATCTGGCGTTCGATAAGATCAGGACACGTATCTAGCCCTGATTACCGAGGAAAACTGAGGAACCGAAAACAATGCATCAAACAAATCTTTGGCCGCAGCTCGAGCCTTTGCTGGCTCGCGTAGAGAGGCCTGCGCGTTATCTGAACCATGAATGGGGATGTACCCACAAAGAGGGAGCTGATTTCTCCTTCTGCATGGTGTACCCCGACACCTATGAGCTCGGTCAGGCAAACCAGGCTGTTCGCATTCTGGTGAATGAGGTCAACAAGCTCGAGGGCATGGTGGCCGAGAGGGCGTTTCTTCCTTCTGTTGACCTGATCGACATCATGCGCGAGCAGCGCCTTCCTCTGTTCTCCATCGAAAGCTGCGCCCCCTTGGGTGAGTTTGACGCCATAGGCATCACGCTTCCTCATGAGCTCGCCGCGAGCAACGTCCTTGAAACCTTAGATCTTGCGGGCCTTCCTTTGCGTGCTGTTGATCGTCAAGAGAGTCATCCCATCGTGCTTGGCGGAGGCCCTTGCGCCTTCAATCCCGAGCCGTACGCGCCCTTCTTCGACGCCATCACCATTGGCGAAGGGGAAGAGGCCCTGCCCGAGGCGCTTGAGCTCATCCGCAAGATGAGACGCCAAGGTGTGCGCCGAGCTGACATTCTTCGGGCCTTGGCTGCGGTGCCCGGAACCTACGTGCCCTCCCTGTACCGCTGGAGAAGCGAAGCCGAGGCGCAGGAGGCCGGCTCTTGGGCTGAGCCGATCTATGACGATGTGCCCGCCGTGGTTGACAAGCGCGTGTTCGAGGGCTTTGCGGAGAAGTCTGCATGGGAGCCTGCCATCGTTCCCTACACGGAAGTGGTGCACGATCGCCTCAACGTTGAGATTCTGCGCGGTTGCGCGCGTGGCTGCCGATTCTGCCAGGCCGGTATGATGTATCGTCCCGTGCGCGAGCGCTCTGCAGAAAACGTGGTGAACGCCGTACTGTGCGGACTTGATGAGACGGGTTATGACGAGGTGAGCCTCACATCCCTGTCTTCAACCGACCATTCCCAGATCGCGCGCATTTTGACTGATGTCAACCAGTCCTGCGCGGGCAAGGGCATTCGCGTGAGCGTTCCCTCTCAGCGCCTCGACTCTTTCGGCGTTGAGATGGCCGGCCTTGTGGCCGGTCAGAAGAAGGGCGGGCTTACCTTTGCCCCTGAAGCTGGTACCCAGCGCTTGCGCGATGTGATCAACAAAAACGTAACCGAGGATGACCTGTTCGGGGCTATAGATGCGGCGTTTTCCGCCGGTTGGAGACGCTGCAAGCTTTACTTCATGATTGGCCTTCCCACCGAAACCGACGACGACATCAAGGGCATCGCCAGCTTGGCTCAGCGAGCCTATGACCGCGCTCGTCAAAACGTTCCCGCTGATCAGCGTGGCAGCGTGAGCATGAACATCTCCTGTGCGGTGTTTGTTCCCAAGGCCCAGACCCCCTTCCAGTGGGATGGTCAGATCTCCCCTGAGGAAACCTTGCGCCGCGTGGGCCTTCTGCGTCGCAGCGTGAAGTATCGCGCCATCAACGTGGGCTGGCATGACCCCAAGACGAGCTTCGTGGAGGCTGTCATGAGCCGCGGAGGCCGCGAGATTGCCGATTGGGTGGAGGCTGCCTGGCGTCGTGGCGCGCGCTTTGATGCATGGACCGAGCTCTTCAACGAAGCTGCCTGGCGAGATGCAGCCGATGAGCTTGGCCTTGATCCCGAATCCATCGCCCAGGCTGTTTACGACACCGATTACGTCCTGCCCTGGACCCATATTTCCGCCGCCGTTTCCACCCGTTTCCTCGCTCTCGAGCGCAAGCGTGCCGCGCAGGGTGTCACTACGCCCGATTGCACCTTCGAGCGCTGCGTCGGCTGCGGTGCCTGCCCTACGCTTGGCGTCGACAACCAGCTTGCCGATAAGCGCGTGAGTGCGTCTCGTCATTTTGAAGATGCAGAAGGTGAGCGCAACCAGGCTGCCGGTGTCTTTCTTGACGAGGCAAGCCAGGAGCGGGAAGACGCCTTCGCCCAGGTGAAGGGCCTTACGCCCGAAGAGAAGCGTGCGCGTTTGCTTGCCGAGGGCATACGCATTCGCGAACGCGCCAAAAACGAGGAGAAGGGGGAGCTGCGCTAATGGCTGATCCGCGATTGTTTCGTTTGCGCGTGGTGTTTGTGAAGGCTGGGCGTCTGTCTATGCTTTCCCACCTCGAGCTTTGCCGTGCCCTTGAGCGCGCCGTGCGTCGCGCGAAGCTTCCCTATGCGGTAAGCCAGGGCTTTTCGCCGCATATGCGCATCGCCTTCGGCGCGGCTTTGCCGGTGGGCGTTGGTGGTACGCATGAGTTCTTCGATTTGTTTATGGAACGTTATGTGGCTCCCGATAAGGCCCTTGAGGCATTAAAGGCTGCAAGCGCAGAAGACCTCATGGTTCAATCGTGCTCCTACGTGGAGCATTCCGCTCCTGCGGCTTCTGTCGCCTTTCCCGTTTGTACCTATCGCGTGGTGTTTTCCGCCTCTTGTGAAGAGCTGCTGGTTCCCGATGAGATCAAGGTTGTGAGAAAGAAGAAGGAAAAGACGCTCTGCGTTTCTGATTACCTTTGCGGCCCTGTAAGCTTTGAAGAGAACGGGAAGAGCGCGGTGTTCACGCTTGAGTCCAAGCCTTCCGGAAGCCTTCGCCCAGACCTGCTGATGAGCAAGTGCGTCGAGACAAGCCTTGCTGCAGGCAAAGCCGACCAAGGTTTCGGGGTGCTTTCCATCACGCGCATTGCGCAGCAAACGATCGAGGGAAAGGCTCTATAGACACGAATTGTGTGCTTGCGTTCGTGGGCGTTTGTGGGCTGCGGGCTTAAGGGGCTTGGGTAAAAGAATCTGAAAAATTGTCCTTGTCCAGCTCGTGCTTATGTGTATAATAGACAAGCTGCAAAACACGGGGTGTTAGCTCAGTTGGTTAGAGCGCCGGCCTGTCACGTCGGAGGTCG
>CAYZCY010000017.1:0-31760 GCA_964477115.1 uncultured Eggerthellaceae bacterium
CCCAGCACACCTGATAGCCAGACGAAATCACCAGGTTGGGCCTGTGGGCCGAATATACGTCGATGCCCGCCTTTTCGGCCAGATCCTTCCAGCGAAAGAGCATGGCCAGGCCTCCCAGCATGCAGGCCTCGGACGAACCCACAGTAGAGGTTCCCATAGGCTCTTCGGCAGCGTTAGCGTGCCACAGATCGGCCAGCATGCTCACGCAACGGTTCTCCAGATCGGCGGTCATGGGGTACTCGTCCTTATCGATCGCATTCTTCTCCAGCGTACTTGACATGAGCTCCACCGCTTCAGGTTCCATGTAGGTTTGCACAAAGGTGCACAGGTTCTGGTGGGCGTTTCCCTCGGTGGACAGATATTCGCGGATCATTTCAGAAGCCACACGGGGATCAACCGGCTTTTTGTTGAACCGAGTTGTCGGCATGCCCTCATCCGTTACCACGGTTCCAAATACGGGGCTCACCGAGGCCGTGTGCGCGTTGAGCTCCTTCAAGATGTTTCTGTGGTTATGCAGCATATTTGCCTCCTGCCGTTGTCTGCCTTGCATTGACGCGCTTTCCGTGAGCTGGCGTATGGTGCGTGCCGTCCCAGTGACTCTTTAACGCGTAAATAAGGAAGGGGATAGCCACTGAAACCACGAAGGACAAGGCCAGCGTGACTTCGTACACCATATTTGCCTGCGATGTCAGACTTGATGAGGGGAAGAAGGAGATCACCAGGGTGGCCACCGTCATGGCAAGACCGACGCCTGCGACAAGCGCCTTGAAGGGAGTGCCACCCGGGAGCTGGAAGGAACGCTCGAGGTCTCGATGCTTGAACACCAATTTGAAGTAAGCGAGGAAAAACAGGACGTAGGCAACCAGATAGATAACCACGGTAAGGCCAATAGCGGTCAGATAGGCGACCGAAGAGCTCGATCCGCCCGAGAGAGCCATAGAGCCGCACAGCACCGCATCCCAAAAGGTTACGATGACGGCTTGGATTATGACGGTTTTGACCGACACGCCATGCTTGTTCACCTTCGCAAAGCTCGGCGGGATAATGCCCTCGCGAGCCGCCTCAAGCAGCGCACGCGAAGGGCCCACGATCCACGCGGAGATCTCCGCCAGCACGCCGAGAGCCAGCAGCAGGGCAACGGCGAACACCATCCAACCCATGCCGAAATGCGTGGCAAAGATGGCTTCGAAGGCTTCGATGACGCCATAGCTCATGTTTCCGTCAAGCGTTGACGCAGGCAGCGTGGTGGCAACTGCCATACCGCCGATGGCATCGAGCGCAATAGCCAAAACGCAGAGCACGATCATGGCAAGCGGGTAGTTCCTGTGGGGGTTCTCAAGCTCGTTCACATGCGAAGCAGAGGCCTCTACGCCCATATACGCCAAGATGAACGAGGCAAAGATAACAAGCGTATCCACCTTGGCGAAGTCGGGCACGATGCTACTCGGGCTCAGCTGCAGCTGAGAAGCTCCGCCGGTGAAAAAGTATGCGATCAGACCGATGAGCAGAATGCTCACGGGCACCACGATGCCTCCGACAAATCCCACCTTGGAGATCTTCTCGGTCAGTTTGGTTCCGCCAAGCTGCGTCAAGGTAAGCGCCCACACAATGACGGCAACACCGATAAACATAACGAGCGGGTTGTTGTACAGGGCCTCCCAGCCGACCACGTAGGAAAACGCAGCCAGGATGAAAAAGGCCATGGTAACGAAGCCCACCGTGATCTGGAACCACTGATAGAACAGGGCCGCGAAGCCCCAGCGCTTTCCCAAAGTGTTGCCAACCCAGGCAAAGATGCCGCCTGATTCCCATCCCTTCACGGTTGCCATCTCCGCTGCGCACATGGCAACAGGCAGAAACCAAAGAACTCCTCCTACTACTAGAAAAAACACCAGGTGAAGGCCCGAAGAGGCAAAGGTGGGGTATTCGTAGACCGTCATGACCATCGAGGCCGTGATAGCAAAGAAGCCAAAGAAACTCAGCATGCTCTTAGAGCCCGAAGCCCTCGTTGCGGGCTTTGCGATTTCTGCCATGGCAAACAACTCCTTCCGCTCAGACAAGCGCTGCCCGCGCATGGCGGGCAGCTTATGTTCCCTGTGAACGTTTTCGTTGTACCACCGCGCTCGCAAGTCCAAAGCGCATGGCGAAGAGCCGTCACCCAGCGGAAGGGGGTTCGTATCCTTTCGTTAAACAATGCGCATTAGCAAGACAAAGCTTGATCTACAATTGTCAGTTATGAACAGAACGCTCGCATATTCGCTTTTGGTTTTCCTTGCTGGAGCCAGCTATGGCTTCATCGTGCCCGCTGTCAAGATAGCCAGCACGCACGGCGTAGACGTTGCGGACTTCCTGCCCGCACAGTACCTGATCGCCTTCTTCATCATGGGTGCAGTTACGCTGGCAAAAAGAATTGCCCTGCCTAAGCCAAGAGAGCTCGCCAAGCTAGCTGGAATAGGCCTGTTCACCTCATGCACGTCGCTGTGCTACTACCGCGCCGTAGCTCTGCTTCCGAGTGCCGTCGCGCTCACCCTGCTGTTTCAGTTTGTCTGGATCGGCGTCATCTTCGAAAGCATCGCAACTCGAAAGCTGCCCGACCGTCCCACAGTGATCGCCGTTGTCATCGTTCTTGTTGGCACGGTCTTCGCCGCCGGCATCTTCGACTCAAGCTTTGCCAGCCTTGACCCCGCAGGCATTGCCTATGGCCTTGGGAGCGCCGTCTTCTATTCGCTCTTCCTCTTCACATCGGGGAAGGTGGGCACCGAATACGCCGTGCCCTTGAGAACCATGATGCTTGCCTTGGGCGGGTTTGTCATGACCTCCGCACTCAACGTGAGCTTCTTCACGGAAGCTCTGTGGGATCCGGCTATTTGGCCCTACGCCCTTTTGCTCAGCTTCATCGGCATCATCATTCCCACGAGCCTCATCGCGCTCGGAAGCCCCAAGCTTCCCGCCGGCATGGTGACCATCATGGCCTCGAGCGAACTTCCCGTAGGTGTGCTGGCAGCGTGGCTTATCGTTTCCGACACCCCCACCCTGCCGACCACCATTGGCGTAGTGCTGGTGCTTGTCGGCATCGTGTACAACCAGCTACCGGCTCTCAAAGAAAGCCTGAGAAAAAACGCGAAGCAGACCTCGCGCTCCTAAATCCCAGGCTTGTCTTCAGATAAACTCTTCTGGTCTTTATGGCAGCTTAGGCCTGCTTACCAAAGAAGGCCACCGCAACGGCACCCGGGCCGGCATGCGTGCCGATAATGCTTCCAATGTGGGTAATGGGAAGATCGCCATCGTGGTAGTCGGCATACAAATCCTCGCTGTCGCGCATATACTTGCGAAGCAGCGCATCGCTCAAGCCCGTGTAGCCCAAGCGCAGCGGGCGGTCGAAATCAATGCCACCCGCCTCGAAGATCTTTGAACGCAGAAAGTTGTTGCTCTGCTTGGAGCCACGGGCCTTGCCGATAAGCTCAACCTCGCCATCCACCACGGCAATTACGGGCTTGATGGACAGAATGCCGCCTGCTAAAGCCACGGCAGAAGAAATGCGGCCGCCCTTTTTGAGGAACTCAAGCGTATCGAGTGCGGCCATCAGCACGATCTCGTTCTTTTCGACGTCAAGCGCCTCGGCTATCTCGCACGCGCTCTTGCCTTCGGCGCGCATGGCGATAGCGCGTTCGACTAGTAGATGTTCGCCAATGGCCACGCTCAGGCTGTCAACCACGAAAACGCGGCCCTCGCAGTCTGCCGCCGCAGCACAGGCGCTCTCATAAGTGCCGGAGAGTTTGCTCGACAGAGTGATGACCACAGCCGTGTCACCTGCCGCGACTACCTCATCGAAAACCTGAGCAAACTCAAAGGGCGTGGCTTGGCTCGTACGCGGGATCTCCGTGGACTCGATGAGTTTCTCGTAGAACCCATCGATGGTCAGATTCACGCCCTGAATGTACTCCCCGTCGGGAAAGATGGTCTTGAGGGAGACGATATCAATGCTGTTTTCGGCTGCGTATTCGGCGCTGAGGTCAGCGGCCGAATCAACGATAATGCGAACAGACATAATGTTTCCTCCTGAATATCAAAGCACCTCCTTACGGAGGCGCTTTCTAGATTTAACTGTTCGCTTATATATAGTATTGGATAAGCTTGTTGAGGGTTTTCAATACCTCAACAATTCAATATCTCTTTCATAGGGAATTCACAAGCGGTGTCGAGGCCTTCGCTTGCTTGCCGCTTGGCAAAAAGGGCATCGGTTGCCCGATGCCCTCAGTAAGAAACGACAAACCTGTCTAGGCGATATGCCCCAAGAAGTCCTTGGTGCGCTCAGACTGCGGATTGTCGAAAACCTCTTCGGGCGTACCCTGCTCAACGATGACACCGCCATCCATGAACACCACCCGATCGGCAACATCGCGCGCAAAGCCCATCTCGTGAGTAACCACGATCATGGTCATGCCGCCACGCGCTAGCTCCTTCATAACATTGAGGACGTCGCGAACAAGCTCGGGGTCAAGAGCGCTGGTTGCCTCATCGAACAGCATGACGCGCGGGCCCATGGCAAGTGCTCGAGCGATGGCTACGCGCTGCTGCTGACCGCCGGAAAGCTGTGAGGGCTTGTAGTCTACGCGCTCAGCCAGACCAACCTTGGCAAGCTCCTCTTCGGCAATGCGAGCTGCCTCCTCCTTGGAGCGCTTGAGCACCTTCTGCTGTGCAAGCATGACGTTGCCCTTAGCCGTCAGGTGCGGGAACAGGTTGAAATTCTGGAACACCATGCCCACCTTGGCACGCACGGCATTGATATCGGTCTTTTTGTCGGTAATCTCAACGTCCTCGAAATAGATCTTGCCGCCCGTAGGCTCCTCGAGAAGATTCACGCAGCGAAGCAAGGTGGACTTGCCCGAACCCGAGGGGCCCAAGATAACCACTACCTCACCACGGCGAACCTCCAGGTCAACACCACGCAAAACCACCAGGTCGCCGAAGCACTTCTGCAGGTTTTCGATGCGTACTACAACTTCGTTTTCCATGATTCACGCACCTTTCCTACATGCTTGCGTGCTTTGCAGGCGAAACGGCCCGCTTTTCGGAATCTTCATGGTCGCCCGCGCCTTCACGCAGCTGAGACTCCACGTTCTCGGCAGAGGCGTTTGCTGCCGCAATGGCCTTGGCAGCAGCTGCCTTAGAGGCGCTCGCTGCAGCTTCCTTAGCCTTCTTGCCGCGCTTTTTCTTGGAGATCTTGCCCGTATCATTTCCAGCAAGCTTGTTCTCAAGGTTGCCGACCACCTTGGCAAGGGGCAGCGTGATAACCAGGTAGAAGCATGCAGCCACGATGTAGGGAGTAATGGAGCCCGTGTTCGCAACGATGGTCTTTGCGTACATGACAACCTCCATGACGCCAACGGCTGCCAGCATCGAGGTGTCCTTGTACAGCAGGATGAACTCGCTCGTCATAGTGGGAATCACGCGACGGACGGTTTGCGGGATGATGACGAAGATCATGGTTTGGGCGCCGTTCATGCCAAGGGAGCGAGAAGCCTCGAACTGACCCTTCGGGATGGACTGAATGCCCGCACGGAAAATCTCGCACAGATAGGCACTCGAATTCATAGCCAAAACAATGACGCCAAGCGGGAAATTGGGAATATTGATACCCGCCAGCGGAAGGCCGAAGAACGCAATGTAGATCTGCAGGAACAGGGGCGTGCCGCGGACTACGTTGACGTAGGTGGTCGCGATGCCGCGAAGAACGCGTAGCTTAGACATGCGCATAAGAGCAAGGGCCAAGCCAAACGGAATTGCCACAGGGAAGGCAACGGCAACGATGGCGACCGCCATCAAGAAGCCGTTCATAACGACCGGGAAGCTCGTTACCAAAACAGTGGGATTCAAAAACAGGCGCAAAAACTTGTTGGAGTTCCACTTCTCCACCCAAGCCTGATCGGAAAGCCAGTTGGCAATGCGCTCGGCCAAGGTGACATTCGCAACGGGGATGACGCTCATGCCCTCGATGGCGTGCTCGCTGCCGTCGGAAAGCACATAGGTGCCCTCCATCTGCATGTCGCCGCCCGCTGCGGGGAACTGGACCTTGTACACCTCAACGCGGAAATAAGCGCCCGCCTGAGCAGGCTCATTAAACTCAATATCGAGCGTCTGACCATCTGCGGTCAACTTTGCCTCAATGGAGGTACGTTCCATAAGGTCAGCTCCGGTGAGCATGGTCACGCGCACGTTTTCCGTACTTGTGCCATAGGTGGTTCCCTCGGGGAAGGTGAAGCTAAACCCGCTGATCTGCTCCGCCTCCGTGCTCTGGCCCTCCCAGGTCACGCGCGTGTCTGTGGCCCCCTGAACATCGCTTCCCGAGTCGGCATTGGGCTTTGCGGAGCACTTCGTAGTCTCCAAACCGAAGGCCGTATCGGGAACAGCCAGCGCAGCCGCCGCGCAAACAAGCATAACCCCGGCCAAAACCAGGGCGAGCAATTGATGTGTCAGCCGTTTCACCTGCATAGTATTGTCCTCGTTTACTAATGTCTCTCAATCATAAGATGGAAAGGCCCCCTGCCTTGGCACTATGCCGTAGCAGAGGGCCGTATGCTTTCGCATGGGCTCAAGCCTTTGCGCAAAGGCTAAAGCTGATCCTTAGAACCACTTGGCAGCGATCTCGTCAATGGTGCCATCGGCCATAAGCTCAGCCAGGGCAGCGTTGATAGCTGCGGTCAGAGCAGCATTGTCCTTGGAAACAGCAATGCCATACTCTTCACCGGTGGCGATGGTTTTCACAACCTCTGCATCGGTGTAAGCGTCGGCAACGGTGCGGTTCACGACTGCGAGGTTGGTGCAGACAGCGTCAACCTGGCCTGCCTGCATAGCAGCGAAGGAGTCGGTGGAGTTGCCATAGGGGACGATGGTTGCGTTCGGGTAATCCTCCAGCATCTGAGCCTCGCCGGTGGTGCCGGACTGAACGGCAATCTTGACGCCTTCAGCGCCGAGCATTTCCTCAAGATTGTCAGCGGTGATGCCGCTGTCCTTCATGACCGCGATGCCCAGGTCGTCAACGTAGTAGGAGTCGGAGAAGTCGACTTCCTCGAGACGCTCAGGGGTGATGGAGAAACCGGAGATGCCCACGTCGCACTGACCGCCAGCGGCAACAGCGGGAACGATGGCGTCAAACTGAAGGTTGGTAAACTCGACTTCCAGACCCATCTTCTCGCCAAGAGCATTAGCGAGGTCGATCTCAAAGCCAACCATCTCGCCCTCAACGAGGTTCTCGAACGGCGGGTAGTCCGGGGAGGTGGCAACAATGAGCTTGCCCTCCTCGAGCAGCGTGTAAGCGGCGTCAGCATCGGTCGTAGGCTCATCAGCCTGATCGCTCGAGCAGCCAAACAGGCCAAGCGAAGCAACGAGAGCGCAGGCGGCAACAAGTGCGCCCCACTTCATCTTCTTCATGGAAGCATCCTTTCCTCTCAGGATCGCCGTCCTTTGCGGCGATAGATCCTAACAGGACAATATACCCTAACATGAGTGAATAGCGTGGGTAAAACCGCACTTCAAAGCAGCAATTAGCTTACTATTCGGCTCTATTTCGGTACAGCTTGACCCCGCGCGCTCTCGCCCTAGGGAATGGCATAGCCTTGACGCATGCTGAAGCGCCTCGGGGCATCGTCGTCGACAGGCTGCGACGAAGCATCGGGGTGTATGACAGGCGGCGTCATGGGTACGGGATGCTTGGGGTTTTCCGATTCAAGGCCATGGGCGAGGACCTGCATGCGCTCCTCCACCTCGCGAATGATGTCGCTGCATGCGCGAAGCTCCGCTTCAGCGTCAAGACCCTCGACCGTACGAACCGCCTTGTACTTCAGATCATGTTCGAGGCTGGCCCAGAAGTCCATGGCAATCGTGCGAATCTGAATCTCAACCGGCACCTGCTCCTTGCGATCGAGAAAGTATACCGGCGTCTTGACCACCAAATGAAGGCTGCGATAGCCATTGGGCTTGGGATTGGCGATGTAGTCCTTCACCTTGACCACCTGCAGGTCATCCTGACCCTTCAGAAGCTCGGCGATCTGATAAGCGTCCTCAACGTAGGAGCAGATCACGCGAAGGCCGGCGATGTCCATGACATGCTCTTCCATATCGTGGAGCGTTGACTCCTTGCCGTAGCGTTGCAGCTTCTCGAAGATGCTCGGCACCGACTTCATACGAGACTCGATATGATGGATGGGGTTGCGCTGCTTCCTGAGCTTGAGGTCCTGGTCGAGCGTTTCGAGGCGAACCTCCATCTGACGCATGGCGGCATGGTATTTCTGCAGGATGTCCTGCGCTGCGTATTCGAGCACGGCAAGCGCATCGATGTCCTTCTCGGTCAGGGTGCGGTTCTTGGTAAGCTTGCGCGAGTTTTCCGCCGCAATCTCGTCGGAATAGCGGCGGTACTCGGCTGCCGAGTTTACCCGAATTGCATCTAGTGATCCTGCGGATCGGTTCATTGATATTCGCCTCCCTCGGCATGCGCCGAAGCTCGTTTTCTGCTTACCTTCGCCTAATTCAAAAGCTCATGCCAAGCTTTAGATCCAGGCTCTATCTCTCCATCGCCTTGGACATCTGCCACAGCTGCTCTAGCTCGTCCATGGGCAGGTCCTCGAGACGCTTGTCCTGACCAAAAGCCGCACCTTCCATGAAGGCCCAGCGAGCGCGGAACTTGGAGCAGGTGGCGCGCAAGGCGTTTTCCGAGCTCACGCCCATTTTGCGAGCCACGTTGACAAGAGCGAAGAACACGTCTCCCACCTCAAGCTCAACCGCCGCAGCTGCAGCCTCGTCGGCTTCCTTGAGAACCTTGCCGTCAGAGGTCTTTGGCGCCGCCTCATAGGCGGCCTTGAGCTCGGCTATCTCCTCGCTCACCTTTTCCCATACGCCCTCAACGCTGTCCCATTCAAAACCTGCGGCAGCAGCCTTGCGAGAGATCTTCTGCGCCTGCATGAGCGCGGGAAAGCTCTTGGGAACCCCGTCTAGCAAACCGGCGGGCACCCGAGAGGAAGCCAAGCCCTGCTCTACCGCAGCTTCCGCTTCGGCAAGCTTTACCTGATCCCAGAGGTCAAGCACCTCGTTGGCGTTGCTGGCAGCCGCCTCGCCAAACACATGCGGATGGCGGCGAATCATCTTGGCGTTAACGTCACGGCACACATCATCAATGGTGAACTCGCCCGCATCTGCGGCGATCTGACTCTGCAGAACCACCTGAAGCAATACGTCGCCCAGCTCTTCACGCAAATGAACAAGATCCGACGACTCTATGGCGTCAACGGCCTCATAGGCTTCTTCGATCATGTTGTGGGCAATGGAAGCATGCGTTTGTTCGCGGTCCCACGGACAACCGTCGGGCGCGCGAAGCGCCTCTATGGTTGCCACAAATTCATTGAAATCCGCATGCTCCCGCACTTGGACATGTGCGACCTTGCACTCGGTCATCCGGCTTCACCTTCCCCTGCTCAACCGAAATCAAACGAAAACGCCTGTGGGCGCCTCGTCTTCCGCGCGATTATACAACTCATGCCAAAAGTGCAAGCCGCCTCTCACCGATTCGCACCCACGATGCACAAACGCACCTCGCACCCGCCACAATTGCGGCATAATGGCTCCTTGCCCTAGCAATTTTTTTGCGAAAGCGTAATATAGGGGCCGTGCGCAAACATCCGGTGGCTTATGCCCATAAGATCAAAGCTAAGCAGCTTGAGAAGGCAGAAACGCCAAACTCAAAAACGCGCACGTATCGAACTCAGAGGAAAGAGAGACAGATGGCAGCACCCACCATGACTCCCGAGCAACGCGCAGCAGCTCTTGAGAAGGCACGCGTTGTCCGCGCCGCCCGTTCCGAAATCACCACCAAGCTCTCGATGGGCCTCACCAGCCCCATCGAGGTTCTCGATCAGGTCGAAGACCCCATTATTGGACGCATGAAGGTTAAGGCCTTCATCTCCGCCTGCCCCGGCTATGGCAAGGTCAAAACCGAGCGCCTCATGGAAGAGCTCGGCATCGACGCCAACCGCCGCATCCAGGGCCTGGGCTCCAACCAAATGAAGGCCCTCAAGGAGGCCCTCGCCTAAGGCGACCGCCCAATGTTTGCAAGGCGCATGCTGCAAGGCGTGCGCCTTTCTTGTTTTGAGAGGAACTAGCCATGCCCCTCGTATATGTCGACAACCTTGACGCCCCCGAGCTTGACGCCTATGCACGCCTGACCGAACTTCAGCTGCGCAACAAGCTTGAACCCGAAAAGGGCCTGTTCATAGCCGAATCCGAAAAGGTGATCGAGCGCGCCTTCGAAGGCGGCGCCACTCCCCTATCGCTTCTGCTCGAGGAAAAATGGCTCGAAGGGATAGCCCCTCTCATCGCAAAGATGGAAAAGCGCCACCCCGATCTCCCCATATTCATCGCGCCGCATGACCAGCTGCAAAAGCTTACCGGTTTCGAGCTTACGCGCGGTGCTCTCGGCGCGTTCAGGCGCCCCGCCCTCAAAAGCGTCGAAGAGGTGGTGCGCGATGCCCGCCTTGTGGCAGTGCTGGAAAACATCACCAACCACACCAACGTAGGGGCCATATTCCGTTCGGCGGCAGCGCTCGGCGTTGACGCCGTCCTGGTGACGCCTGCCTGCTACGACCCCCTGTACCGCCGCGCCGTGCGCGTTTCCATGGGCACGGTGTTTCAGGTGCCATGGACGCGCATCGGCACCGAATGCGAAGGCGCGAAAGGCAAGCCCGGTGACCCCGGAGCTCCCTGGGCACGCGAGGGCTTACCCCTGCTGAAATCGCTCGGCTTCACCACCGCCGCCATGGCCCTTTCCGATGATTCGGTATCCCTGGACGATCCCGTGCTCAACGCCGCGAACAAGATTGCGCTTATCTTCGGTACCGAAGGAGACGGTCTGGCGCGAAGCACCGTCGAAGGCTGCGATTACACCGTGCGCATTCCCATGGCGCATGGCGTTGACTCCCTCAACGTGGCAGCGGCAAGCGCCGTTGCCTTCTGGCAGCTCAGGCGCTAAAAAGCAAGCCCTCACAAGAGAAGCGCCAGGTAGGTCCCCCATAGAATTGAATCGATCCCGCGAAATCGCCTAGGCTTTGTCTATGTGCTCGCGCGGATCCATGAGCACGTTGGGCATGACGCGTACCTCGTGCCAGCCCATCTGCTTGAGGGCGTCCCAGGTGCGCCACGGAGGACAGACGTCATCGTGTTTGGCGCAGTAATTGAGCGCCTCGACAAGCGTGATGTTATGGCGAAGGTCAGCCATGGTATCCACGTCGGGAATGGGCGGAAGGTAGAGCGCCGGCAAGCCGAGTCGATCGGCCTTGTGAATGTATGCCGGCAAAACGGTGAGGCCCTCCTGGTTGTAGAACACACCGGAGTGATCAAAGTCGGTCTCGCGCGTCCAGCCGATGACAGACACGCCCATCTCCTGGTCGGGTGCCAAAACGATGCCGCCACCGGGAACCGTGTCCAAGCGGTGCAGCGCGTCGAAGCCCGCAAAGATATCCGCCTTGGTAAGCGCCGGCATGTCGGCGCCCATGGACAAAATGCAATCGGCACCACGGGCCCAGGTCTGCTCGAAGGAATGGTTGTAGTGCTCATCGAAGCTCGCACCTTCGTCGACAATCACTTCGAAGGGACGGGGCCACTCCCCCGCATCTGAAAACAGCTTGCGCATGATTTCGGCATTCGGAGCCGGCGTTGTCGAAATGACGAGTTCGTAGCTGTCTCGAATCTCCTCGCCCGTTGCGGGATCAAGCTCGGCGGGCCTCGCCTCCAGGTCATCCATGGCCGCCATGATGATCTCGACCACGTCGAAGAGCATGCAATGATATAGCGCAGACGCTACCTCAGGCTGAAAGATTCCGTCCTTGAGCACGGTCAGGCGCGTTTTCACCAAGCCAGGCTCGGGCACCTTGCTGAACAACACCAAAGCGTTCTTGCGCTCTCTCACTGCGGTCTTCCTTTCGGTTTTAGATCTATCTACTGCGCGCGCTCGCGCATGCGGATGAGCACCGCCCGCTCAAGGGCATCTCTGAAAAATTGGCCTATTCGACCACGTAGAGCGAAAGAACCTCAGCGTCGGTTACTTCCGCAATGGCGGCGCGAGGGTTCAGGAAGGCGAGCTCCATGAAAAAGCCCATGCCCACCAGCTTGGCGCCGGCCTGAGCAACCAAATCGGCCATAGCGTTAGCCGTTCCGCCCGTTGCCACAAGATCGTCGACGATGAGCACCATGTCGTCTTCTGACAGGGCGTCCTTGTGAATCTCGAGGGAATCCTCGCCGTATTCGAGCATGAAGGACTTCGAGTAGGCCTCGCGCGGCAACTTACCAGGCTTGCGCGCGGGAACAAAACCCGCACCCATCTTGGCAGCCACGGGTGCACCCACCATGAAGCCACGTGCTTCTGCGGCGACAACCTTGGTCACGCCTTTGCCCGCGAAGTGCTCGGCAATGCCGTTGACAATAGCCGCAAAACCGTCGGGATCAGCTAAAACGGGCGTGATGTCCTTGAAGATGATGCCCGGCTTCGGGTAATCGGGAATACTCACGATGAGGTGTTCATACTCAAAGGCCATGCTTATCCCTTCATTCGGCGCACTAAAAACGGGGCCGCCGCATATGCGACAAGCCCCATTTTACAACGCTCATCTACGCAGGAAGCTCGCACCCGACGAACGGGCGTCCACCTACGCGAAAGCTATTTCATCAACTCGCACACGCTCTGAGAAAACGCGATCGGATCGTCGATGGGCAAACCCTCGACCAGCAGAGCCTGATCGTACAGAAGGGCTGCGTATTTCTTCACCTTGGCCGCATCCCCTGCCGCATGGGCAGCCTTCATGGTACCCATAACCGGATGGTTCATGTTCACCTCGAGAACCACATGGCACTCGGGCGCATCTTCGACAGCACCGGGAGCGTTGCGCATCATATAGTTCATCTTGAGCGAAACGATGCCTTCGGTGGTAAGCACGGCGGGAGCATCGGTCAGGCGGGTAGAAACCGCCACCTTCTCCACCTTGCCCTCAAGAGCCTCAGCCATGATGTCGAAGAGATCCTTGTTCTCCTCGGTGGCCGCGGCAGCCTGCTCCTTTTCCTCCTCGGTGGTAAGGCCCAAGTCCTCGCCGGCAACGTTTTTGATCGGCAGCGGCTCATCGCCCTCGCCAGAACCCGCGTACTCGCCCAGGCCCATCATGCAGAACTCGTCCACGTTGTCGCTGCACAGAAGCACGTCGTATCCCTTGGCAAGAACCGTGGTCACGATGGGCATCTTGGCCATACGATCGATGCTGTCACCCGCAGCGTAGTAAATGGCGCTCTGACCCTCGGGCGCATCGGTCAGGTATTCGTCAAAAGTGATCATCTTCTTCTGCTTGGCAGAATAGAACATGAGCAGGTCAGCTAAGACATCGTTAGCCTGACCGTAGCTGGAGTACACGCCGTACTTCAGCGTGCGGCCGAAGTTCTCGAAGAACTTCTCGTAAGCCTCACGGTCGTTGTTGCGCATGTTGGCAAGCTCGGACTTGATCTTCTTCTCCAGACGGCGAGCAATGGCCTTGAGCTGACCGTTGTGCTGCAGCGTCTCACGGGAGATGTTGAGCGTGAGGTCGGCGGAGTCAACCACGCCACGCACGAAGTTGAAGTAGTCCGGAACGAGCTCCTCGCACTTGTCCATGATGAGCACGTTGGAGCTGTAGAGGGCCAGGCCCTTCTTGTAGTCCTTCGTGTACATGTCATAGGGCTGACGACCCGGAATGAAGAGCAGGGCGTCATAGGTCAGAGTACCCTCGGCGTGCAGAGAGATCACGCGCGCCGGATCCTCGAAATCATGGAAGTCGGTCTTGTAGAACTCGTTGTACTCTTCGTCGGAAACCTCGGACTTCTTGCGCTTCCAAATGGGAATCATGGAATTCAGGGTGCGCACTTCCTGGATGTTCTCAAACTCGGGAACGTAGTCATCGCCCGCATCTTCAGGACGCGGCTTCATACGGGAAGTGGTGACCTCCATCTTGACGGGATAGCGCACGTAGTTGCTGTAGCGCTTCACCAAGTCGGTCAGGCCGATCTCGCTCGCGTAGATGCTGTAGTCTTCGTCATCGGTGTCGTCCTTGAGCTCGATAAACACGTCAGTGCCGTGCTCGGCGCGCTCTGCGGGCTCAATGGTGAAGCCCTCCACGCCGTCGCTTTCCCAAGCCCATGCCTCATCGCTGGCATAAGAGCGGGACACCACGCGAACGCGCTTGCCCACCATGAAGGCAGAATAGAAACCAACGCCAAACTGGCCGATGATATCCACGTCGGCAACGCCTTCCTCAGCGTTTTCCGCCTTGAACTCAAAGGAGTCGGAATGCGCGATGGTGCCCAGATTGACCTCGAGTTCCTCCTTGGTCATACCGATGCCGTTATCGGACACGGTAAGGGTGCGGGCCGGACCGTCAAAGGACAGGCTGATGACAAGGTCGTCGCGGCTGACGGCAAGCGAGCTATCCGTCAGGCTGCGGAAGTACAGCTTGTCGACGGCGTCGGATGCGTTGGAGATCAGCTCGCGCAGGAAGATTTCCTTGTTGGTGTAAATGGAGTTGATCATGAGGTCGAGAAGCTTTTTGCTCTCTGTTTTGAACTGCTGCATGTAGGTCCTTCTTTCGCGTTGAACCCGAAAGGGCGGCGGGCTTGAAACGCGGCCGCCGAAGCCTTTCGGATGGCTCGATCACCCGTTGGCAATCAAAGCCTTTGAGTGCTAAATAGTGATTCTATTCATCAGAAAATCTATGTCAATATCTATCAAGTTTTTCGCAAAGCATCCATACGGCAAGCTGCTCTACAATGGTGTCAGCCTCACCGAAGGGACGCGTATGCACACCACCAAAGACCTCGTCAGCCAAAACCACACCCCGGGCATCCTCTGCATCGGAGCTATCATGGCCGACGTCATGAGCCATGTTCCCGCCCTCCCCGGGCGCGGAGAGGGCGTCGTAGTGGAGAAAACCATCGCACAGCTTGGCGGATGCGCCTTCAACTCAGGTAACGCCGTGCGACAGCTCGGTCAAAACTGCCTGCTCTTCGCCCCCATCGGATGCGGCGTGTGGGCCAACTTCATCAGAGAGCAGCTTTCCCTGCGCGGACTTGCAGGCCTCGAAGTGCAGACTTCGCTCGACTGCGGATCGTGCCTCTGTCTAGTTGAGCCCGACGGAGAGCGCACCATGATCACCACCCCCGGCATCGAACGTCATTTCGAAGCTTCCTGGTTCGATCTCATCGACGCCGCAGACTACGATCTGGCCTTTGCCTCTGGTTACGAAATAGATGGAGAAGGTGGGCGCGCCATCATCGAATTCATCGAGCGCAACCCGCATATCGAATTCTGGTACGCGCCGGGTCCGCGTACCACCTACGTTTCCGATGAAAAGGTGGAGCGCATCAAGGCCCTGCATCCCTGCTGGCACTTAAACGACCTCGAACTGCTGCAATATGCAGAGAAAACCGGTCTTCCCCTCACAGATGGCAGCCAGCCAAAAGATTTCGACACTATCTTCGGACGCGTGCGCTGCGCCGCGTCCGCCCTTGCGGCCCTCAGCGAAAACACCGTTGTCGTCACCATGGGGCCCGAAGGATCGGCTGCCTTCTTCCCCGACGGCAAGCACGTTTTAGTACCCACCGAACCGGTGAAGCCCATCGATACCGTAGGTGCAGGAGACACCCACCTCGGCGCCCTGGTGGCCGCCCGTCATGCGGGAAAACCGTGGGAAGAGGCTCTGTCGATAGCCAATCGGATGGCGGCTGCAGTCTGCATGCAGGCAGGCGGCACCATGCCCGACGAGGCTTTCGATCAGCTGGGTATTGAGCTGTAGCGTAAATGAGGGCGGCGAGGAAAGCACGTCACTAGTCCTCGCCGCATACCAGTTTAGTTAGATGCGGCTGCGGAAACGCTCCTTTGCTTTCCTCGCCGCTCTCGGCCTTCCCTTCTTCTGCCTTAAGCTCGAATCTCGTGAACGGGAACGCAAACGCGCACTTTGTCGTCGTAAAGAGAACTTACCTCCACATCGACACCATACAAATCGCTCACCAAATCCTTCGTGATAACTTCCTTGGGAGTGCCGTAGGCATGCACACGCCCATGGTTGATCACAAGCGTGCGATCGGAGTACAGGAAGGCGTGGTCGGGCTGATGCGTCGACTGCACAATGGAAAGGCCCTCACGCGCCAACTGCCTTACGCACGAAAGAACACGTACGGTATTGCCGTAGTCAAGCGCGCTCGTAGGCTCGTCCATGATGATGGTCCGCGCCTCCTGCGCAATAGCACGCGCGATAAGCACCAGCTGCTGCTCACCGCCGGAAATCTGCGTATAGGTGCGATGAGCCAACTTTTCGATGCCGATGCGCTCGAGGGCCTCGTACGCGCGCTCCACATGGCGCTTTCCGGGAGTGCGCATCATGCCCAAATCGGTGCCCGTACTCATGAGGACCACATCGAGAACCTCGTAGTCATACACCGGCGAATGAGATTGCGGGATATAGGAGATCTCCCTTGCACGTTCCTTGACCTTGAGGGAGCGCATATCCTTGCCGTTGACCTTGATGGTGCCCTCATATCCGCTGTTCAAGCCGAGAATGCAACGGAACAGAGTGGACTTTCCCACGCCGTTGGGGCCGAGTACGTTCACCAAAGTGCCATCGGGAATGCTCACGTTTATGTCATGAAGCACCTGATGACGCCCGTAAGAAAAGTTGAGGTGTTCTATATCGATGCTCATAGCTTCTTCTTTCGGGTGATGAGGTACAGGAAGAACGGCGCTCCGATAAAGGCCGTCAGGATGCCGATGGGAATCTCGGAGGTAGTTGCCAGACGCGACACGTCATCCACGATGAGCAAAAAGCTCGCACCGAGGAGCGCACTTGCGGGAATGAGCTTGCGATAGTCGCTTCCCACGATCATGCGCGTCAGATGCGGCACCACAAGGCCCACGAAGCCGATGATGCCCGACACGGAAACGCTTGCCGCCGTCACGAGCGTTGCCGCTAGAAGCACGATATAGCGCGTCTGCTTAGCGTTGATGCCCATGGTGGATGCCTCGTCGTCACCCATGGTGAGAATGTTGATGCGCCAGCGAAGCGCAAAGAGCACAGCCATGCCGATAGCCATGGGGACAGCCGCGCGACCAACTTCAGACAAATCTGTCACGCCCGAAAGCGAACCCATCAGCCAGTAGGTAATGGCCGGAAGATCGTCTGCGGGATCTGCCACCAGCTTGCAAAAGGAAACGCCCGACTGAAACAGGCTGCTCACCATGACGCCCGCCAAAACAACCACCAGCACGCGATTGCCCTTGGCGTGGTTGCTGATCAGAAGCACGCAAAACACCGTGATCATCGCAAATACGAAGGCGAAGGTGGAAGTGGCCGCAGCTCCGCCCACCGTGAGGATTGCCAGGGCCGCACCAAACGCCGCACCCTGAGATGCACCCAAGATGTCGGGAGATACGAGCGGGTTTTGAAAGGTGCCCTGAAAAGCCGCACCTGCAACAGACAGGCAGGCACCAATCATAAGCGCGAGGAGAATACGCGGCAGTCGTACGTTGAAGAAGAGCGCCTCCTGCTGATCGGTCCACGTTTGCTCGATCGGCAGGAAGGTGGACAGGATCATGCCCAAGGCCTGATCGGGTGAAATGGGAAAACGGCCCAACATCAGCGAAACCGATGTGACAATCACCATAAAAACGGCCATGCCCGCAATGATCGCATGCGATCGACGCGCAGCTTTCGACTGGTAGGCACGACCACGCGCAGGCGGCTGCTCAGCTGCACCCGCACCTATCTCCGCCTCCTTCGAGCGCGACCCCTCCGTCACAAGCCTTGCGCCCTCCGCCTCCTCGGCAACCGAATCGACGCGGGATGAGACGCTTCCAATGTTCATAGGAACCTCTCGAGTCTGCGTTCATGAATACTTAATTATTCTCATGAACGAATTAATCTTCCTTGTGAATTATATACGGATTGGAATAAATAACAGCCAAGAAAAAGGGCCCGCAACGCAGGCCCTTAAAAACATCGCTTGTTTATTGAGACGACTTAGAGGTTCACGAAGGCATCCGGGAACTGCTTGTTAGCACCCAGAACGTCAGCGCTGGTGTCGCCGTAACGCAGCCACTCGGCATCGGTGGGCTTGCGCTTAATCATGGCGTTCTCCATGATCTCCTTGAGCGCCTTGGTCTTTGCGGCGTACTCCTCCATCTGACCGAGACGGCCCTCAAGCTCAATCTGCTGACGCTTGTAGGCTTTGTCCTGAATGCTCTCACCCGGGATAACCTCGTAAAGGTCATCGGCCTCAATGGTGTAGTTGCGGTAATCCGCATAGGCGCCCAGAGCGGTGTCTTCCTTGATGCTCTGGATGGTGCGCTCCTCGACGTCGGCATAAAGCTGCTCGCGGGTCATGCCGCGCTGGGCGGCGAAGTCCTCGATGCTCAAGCCCTGACGCATGCACATCTCCTCGAGGCGATAGTTGGCGTCATAGGTGGCGTTCTCGACCAGATCGGCGGGAAGCTCTTCGACAAGGCGGGTGGAAAGCTCTTTGCAGATGGCATCCTGATCAGCCAGCTGCTGGATTTCGCGATTGTCCTTATACATGTTGTAGCGGATGAAGATGAGCAGATCGTCAACGCTCTTGAAGTCATCGGAATGAGACTTAACGAAGGCGTCGGTCAGCTTTGCGGTCTCGTCGCCCTTGCACAGGTTGAGCTCCATCCAGCGAATGGCCTGCTTGCGAATGACCTCCTCGGGGATGCGCACTTCCGGACAGATCGCATAAACCGGATCGTAGGAGGAAAGGGTGTACTTGGGTGCCATAATTATCCTTTCGAGCCAAGCGGGTTGGCGTTATTGCATGCGTCCGTCAATACCCCGCCTCTGCGGGCTCAGCGGACGCTGTGTGATTACCTGTAGCTGTCAGCCTGGTCGCCGCCGAGCAGCTTGGACTGCTGCTTCAGGTGACGCGCCTTCTCCTGTGCGGAGACGAAGTTCTCAGGCGCTGCTTCGATAGCCAGGATCTCCACCTCATAGGTGAGGTTCTTGCCAGCCAGCGGGTGATTGAGATCAAAGGTGACCTCGTTGAGGTTGCATTCGATGACAGTTGCCGGCATGGGCTGGCCGTCTTCGCTCGAGCTCAGCCAAATGCGCTTGCCAACGCGAATGTCAGCCACCGGAATCTGCTCGCGGGGGATAACCTGGGTCATACCCTCAATGTACTCGCCGAAGCCTGCGTACTCATCCAGGGTGAAGGTCTTCTTCTCGCCGACTTCGTTCATCTCGAGAATCTCCTTCTCGAAGCCGTCGATCGCCATATCCATACCGGTCTGGAAAACCATGGGCTTTTCGGCCGTCGCGTAACCGAAGACGGTGCCGTCATCAAGCGTGCCCTTGTAGGTGAGAGTAACAGTGGACCCAATTTCCATGATCTCTATCTCCTTATCAAAGTGATATTGCTACCAAAACAACCGCGGCCGAACCACTAGGGCTCGACACGGATCGAATCTTTAGGCCGTGGCCACCACGGCGGTGTCAACCAGCCACTGGCTTGCCTTGGACTGACGGCACATTTTATGGACGTTGGCCATACGATTGGCATCCTGCCACGCCTTGCGGGTCTCCTCGGCGTTTTCGTCACCTTCGAACATCTTTGCGACGTCTTCCTCGGTGATCTCCATCTTTTTCTCGAGGAACAGGGCCTCGAGAGCGCAGTCGATAGCGGCTCGACGTGCTGCCTCGGCGGAGATATTCTCCTTGAGCTGCTGAGCCTCGATATTGTTCTGCATGACCCATTCCTGCAGGGTGGTGCCCTTGTTTTCGAAGGACTTCATCATCTCGCGACCAACATCCTGGCGGATGAACTCGACGTAGTACTCGGGGACCTCAGCCTCAAGACGAGCCAGCAAAGCCTCGACGCAGCGGTCGAGCTTGATCTTGGGAAGATCCTTGCTCTTCTGCATGTTGATGTTCATGGCCATGTCGTTGCGAAGCTCTTCCATGTTGCCGCAACCGACCTTGCCGGCCAGCTCTTCACCCTCGGGAAGGATCATCTTGCGAAAGCCCGTGACCTCCACGTTGGCATGCAGGTTGCCGTCGCCAAAGCGAGAGCTGCCGTCCTCTTCCTTTGCCTCGAAGTCGAAGTCCAGAATGTCGCCCACCTTGGCGCCGATGATCTGAGCATCAAAGGACGCCGGCATGGTGCCCGCGCCAAGACCGATCATGCGCTTTGCGCCGCGCAGGTTAGACACGGTCTTACCGTTGTTGGTTACGGTCATGACAACCTCGACGTAGTCGCCGTCTTCGGCAATATGATCTTCGTCGGTGATCTTCTCCAGGGAGTGATAATGCTCCTGAAGCTCGCGGATCTGATCATCGATCTCCTGCTCGGTGGCAGTTTCGGAAGGCAGCTCGATGGAAACCGGCTCGTAGCTGGACAGGGTCATCAGCGGGGCAACCACACCGGAAACCGTAAAGGTGAAGGGCTTGCCCTCCTCGAGTGCGGTCTCGACGTTGAACTCAGGCTCCTCGATGAAGATAACGTCCGAAGAGTCGATAGCCTTGAAGCCCTCTTCGTTGATGAGCATCTCAGCAACGCCGCCCATTGCGTTCGCATGGCCGCCCACCTGCTGCTCAAGCACGGTACGGGGCGCCTTGCCCTTGCGGAAGCCCGGGATATCGCGCTTTGCGATGTCCTTGAAGAACTTCTTGCTATATTCATCGACCTCTTCTGCGGTCGCGACAATGGTCAATACGAGCTCATCGCGCTCGCCATCGTTCTCGCGTACGATATCTTTTACTCGCACGGTTCCTCCCCTAGTTTATCTTATTCCTACAAGCTTGACGCGGAACCCCGGTCGCCAAGCATAACGCCCATTCTACCACAGGCCCCTCGCCTGCCATCTTAGGGCCCCAAGGTCTTTCCACGCGGGAAAAGACACGTTAAGCCCCGACAAAACCCGAGCTTAAGCCGGATCCGCTGAATTCAAGCGCAAAGCGCAAGCCTGCAGCTCATCCACCAACTCAAGCGTGATCGGACGACCGGGATCTTCCCCGCGCTCCATGCGCTTGTCAATCTCGAAGCATTCGCGAATGAAGGCCTCGTGATCATCATTGATCATGAGCTTGTCGTGCGCCTCGGCAAAGCCCTTATCCACATCGGTCGATTCACCGATACGCCACAGAAGCAAGGTGACCAAGCGCACCGAGCCCCTGAAGCGCTTCTCAACGGAAACTTCCGCCATGGCTACTTCTTCCTCGCGAAGAAGGACACAGCCTTGAAGCGCAGCTTCTCGCTGTTCGGGACGATATCCACCTTGCTGCCCGGCTGGAATCCGCGGTCAACCTCAACCTCGTACTCATCGACGATCTCAGGCTTCTCGAACCCAGCCGCCTCGAGCATTTCGTAGTTCTCCGTCAAAGTACGAGCCGCCTGAACGCTGTTGCCCATCTCACGTGCAAGTTCGACAACTCCCTCGTCGCGCGGGGCGTCGGCGTACACCGTTTCGAGCACCAGCAATCCACCGGGTTTGAGCACGCGAGAGAGCTCCTTCAAAGCCTTGGCGGGATCGGCGAACAGCGTGATCACATTGTTGACATAGGCCATGTCCATGAATGACGAGCCGACGCTCGCAGCCATGAGGTCTTCGGGGTAGGCAACGCGGAATTCCATGTTGTTGCGCTTGAGATTGCTCTTGCGCCAAGCGTGCTCCATGCCCTCCTTGGCCTCTTCAATGTAGGCTGCAGACCAGTCGATGCCGAGCACGTAGCCCTCATCGCCAACGACGCTGCTCAGCTTGTAGGCGCCCTTTCCGCGCCTGCAGCATAGATCGAGAACCTTCTTGCCTTTCAAGCGATCGATTGGCAGGGTCATCTTGCACACGCTGGCAAAACCGTATTCGAACTGCCTGTTTGCGTAAAAGGCCTCGAGATCAACGGCCTCTTCGCCCTTCTGAGCAGATGCCTCAGAACGCGGCCGAGATGCCTTCTTCGGTCCCGAACCTATGGAAAGACCCGCAACGGTTCCCGCATCAACGCCCATAGACTCCGCCAGCTTGTAATCCTCCTGGCGAATGGGGGCATCGGCTCGAGCCTGGTCAAGACGCTCGTCGAGTCCTTCGAGCATGGCGGCGCGCTCGGCAAGGCCCATGCGCGCAGCATCCACCTTGAGATCCTTGTTGTGGGCGTAATAGCGGTCGTTTCCATAACGGGCAATGAACTGAGTGGTGCTTTGGCGGGTAGCGATCTCGGCGATAAACACCAGCATCTCGCGGTTTCCGAAGCACTCGGTCACAAAATCGAAGGCGGCGTTCATCTTGTTGCTCGCCTCACGAGCCGCAGGTTGAAGCTCGGCGACTTCCTTTTTGTACGCCGCCTCGATAACGCCGAAGGCCTCGGCGCCCGCAAGCTTCCCAGCCAGCTCGCACTGGCCGAGCAGGTCCTTGAGCTTTGCCAGGATCAGCTTCTCCCGACGCACGTACGACGCCGCCGCTACGCCCGATTCGAGCTTGCGGCCCAAGGCCAGGTTGCGTTCAGCTATGCGCTTGCCGAGGGCATCCTCTGCCGCAGCGCCGGCGAGCAGCTCGGGCTTGGCAGCACGAAGAACGTCTCGCAGCTCAAGCACAATACCCTCTGCGTCCAGCACATCGCCGCATTCGCGGGCAAGCGAGTCCAGAATCAAGCTCATAATGGCGATGCGCTCGTCGAAGGCGGCATCCTTCGCCCTATCCTTGATAGCGCCGCTCGCATCTCCGCTCAAGATGGTCTCAACCTGGTAATCGGAACGGTACTTCTTAAACAGCTCGTAGTACACGGAAAACTTGTCGGCGATATCATCATCACGCAAAAACTGCACGGCCAGGTCACGATTCACCGGCTTACCCATATCCTCGTACAGCGAGATTACGCGCGCCAGATCCTCCCAGCCACGGGCCGTGACGAAGGCCTTGCCGCCGCCGGGCTTGCTCTCGACCTTATAGAAGCAATCGCGCTTTGTCTCGAGGAAGGTGGTGATCGCGGGATGCAGGCCGCGCTCGGTTGCGTAGGCTTTCCAAGCACCGTAGTCGGGCTCCACGTCAATCTGGCGCATGCGGTCAAGCGTCACGATATCGAACTCGTGCACGCTGCGGTTGTACTCGGGGGGATTGCCCGCGCACACCACAACCCAACCCTCGGGAATCTTATGCTTGCCGAAGGTCTTAAACTGCAGGAACTGCAACATAGAAGGGTACAAGGTCTCAGATACGCAGTTGATCTCATCGAGGAAGAGAATGCCCTTGCGCAGACCCGTTCGCTTCATATAGTCATAGATTGCGGCCACGATTTCACTCATCGTGTACTCGGAGGCCTCGTACTCGTAACCCTCGAACTCCTGACGCTCAATACGCGGCAGGCCGAGCGCGCTCTGACGCGTATGGTGAGTCATCGAATACGAAACGATGCCGATCTCGAGCTCACGCGCTACCTGCTCCATGATTGCCGTCTTGCCGATACCCGGCGCACCCAGCATGAAGATCGGGCGCTGATGCGCGGTCGAGATGACGTACATCCCCGCGTCATCTACAGACAGATACGCCTCCACGGTGTCTTTGATCTGCTGTTTTGCTGCTGTTATGTTCAAGGTTTGTCCTCCCCGTTCGCTCAGTTTGCCCTGCTGGTTTTCTCTATCTCATCACTCGTAAGCACTATCTTCATCGCCCATGGCGGCACGGGCGGCAAGTCGCGCCCTTCGTCGTCCACGAACACAAATGCCACATCGTAATCGGGCGTCTTCTCGGGGAACTGCCCCAAGCCATCTGTAAAGTAAATCGCACCCTTCAGGTCGGTGAGCTCCCCGCGACGGCGCAGCATCTCCACATAGTCGAACACGGGACGGAAATCGGTTCCGCCAAAGCCGCGCACCTGGAAGCTCTGCATCATGCGATCGACGTCGGAAGTCTCGCGAATGCGAATGTCCGACTGAACCTTCGAGTCGCACTGGATAACGTGAATATTGACCTCACGCAGATAGTCTTCCGAGCTCTTGAGGATGCTGAAGGTGTGCTCTACGAAACTCTTGACCAAATCACCGCTTACTGACTCGGACGTGTCAATGGCTATAACGAAGTCGCGTATGCTTTCGGTTTCCTTGTATTCGAGCGGCTCAATGAACGGCATGTTTCCGTATACCTCCAGGCCGAAGGTATAGTACACGTAGTCAAACTCGTCCATGTTGAGCTGCATCTGCTCGGTGATGGTCATGAACTTGCGCAGGAAATCATCGTAGTTGTAGCGCTTGCGGTTGGCGAAGGCCAGGTTCTCCATGAGCCCGCCGGCTTCTTCTCCCCATTCGCGGGCGAAGGTCTCGAGGCTCATCTCTATCTGCTTGGCGATCTCCTCCCAGTCCTTTTCGTCCTGGACGTCATCCTCGTCGTCGCGCTGGCGATCAGAATCCACGTCCTCAGGCTCTCCCTCAGGGTCTTCCTGCTCGGGAGCCTGATCGTCATCAGAGGACTCAGGGGCGTCATCTGAATCCTGGTCGAACTCATCCCCAGCACCCTGAGCCTCCTCCTGATCGGGAGAATTGGCCTGAATGGAATCGGGTTGGAAATCGGGCTGATCGTTGTCTTCCGTCACTTCTTCAGTGGCGTCAGGGTCATGGAAGGTGCCGCCTCCATCATTGTTGACCGGCCATGAGGCGTGATCGTCGCGCTCGAACAGCACACGCCACTCGTTGAGCTTAGACTTGCCCATTCCGTGGAAGTGCTGGCCTTCGGGTGTTTGGATAAGACCCTTTACGAGGTGGTATACCTTGTTCGGCAGCAGGCTGCCCGCAATCAGCTTTATCTCGCTCAGGGCCTGACGGCGCGCCTTGTCGTCCGCGCTCTCGAAGCGAGAACCGCATATGTCAAGGGCGGCACTTTCGACGATGATGTCACAGGCCAGGCTCCACGCCTCCGTGTTTCCGTGTTCCTCATTGTAAGGATGGCGAAAGATGCAGTGCATGATCAGGTGAAGGTAGTCGCGCACTGATTCCTCAAAGGACTCCTGGAAACGGCCGATCACGCGCAGAGAATCGAAATGCACCTTTTTGCCGTCGGTGGCAAGCGGATAACGGGAGTCAACGCGCATCGGAGAGAGGCTCATGCGCCATAATGCGAGGTCGAGGAATCGGAATTTCATCATAAGCTGCACGCGGCACTCGTCGATGATATCCGCGCCAAGACGGTCTTCTTCGGCTCGTCTCCTAAACTTTATAGTTGCCAGCTCATCCGATGTCTTCATACCTCACCCCCTTTGCCCTAGCCTCAAAGATCGAAGTCGTCGAACACGCTCTGCTCGAAACGCAGACGTCGTGCTTCGAGCAGATAGTTGGTCATCGTTGCATCCTGCAGCGCGCCAACGCGCTCAACCACTGCGTAGATGTTGTCAGCGTTGAGGAACCCGAGGTCAAGCATGGCGTCTATGGAGGCGCGATCGTCACGCTTAGCCAAGGCAAGGCATATCGCCTCGACGTTGTTGCTGAGGAAGCGCTCGCACAGCTGGCGGTTTACCACCGACAGGTACACGGGATCCTGCAGACGCCTGATCAGTCGCGTTGCCTGATCATAAATGTCCAGGCCCTTCTCCGTCGCCGCGTCGAAGCTGCTTCCATTGGTTATGGCCGTATCATAATGGCCGAACAGCACCTCGACGTTCACATGGTCAGGTACCGAAAGCGCCAGCATCATCTGCTGAATGCCGCGATCGGTTTCCGGAAAGCGGAACTCGAAGAAATCTCGTCCTTCGTGCTTCTTTACCAGATCAACGTGAATGAGCTCCACGAAGCCGTCAATCGCCAAGCCGCGAATACCCACCAAAACGATACGGTCCGAAAGGTACAGCTCACGGATTCCCTTTACGTTATTGAGCGCATATTGAGCGATCTCGTTTACCTCGGGAGGGATGCGCACGATATCTTCGGAACCCGTGCAGAGCAGGACGCGCAGGCTTCCGTCTGTGCCAGCACGCTCGAGCAAAAGACTTCCCTGCATGAAGAAGCGCTTGTTGTTCGCGCCCACCTCCAAGCGGCGCAAACTCGGGCTCACGCGTGCTTGCCTCATGGACATGCTGAAGTGCGCTCCCTTGGTGATGAGCGCGTTCTTCCCAAGATGCTCTACGCCATCAGGCAAGTACAGCTGCTCCAGGCTGGTGTCGAGAAAAGCCTCGTTACCTATTCTGCGCACGCTTTCAGGAATACTGATCTGCGTGAGGCAGCCGCAGTCTTTGAAGGCCTCATCCGCGATCTCCTCGAGTCCTTCGGGCAGAACGACCTCCTTGAGCTTTTGGTGCCCAGCGAACGCTCGCCTTCCCACTCCCGCTACGCCGTCTCGCACCGCATAGCTTACGGCATGGGGATCGAGTAGCAGCTCAAACCAAAGCCGATCTCCGTCTTTTCTGTACAGGCCTCCCGCTTCATCAAGGAAAAGAACCTCGCCTCCGGCGGCAATCTTGAATGTAGCTTCAGGGCCCGCATAGCTAAGCTTTGTTCCAGCTGCAAGCGGGTTGCCCAGCTCCTCTACCGTAGAGGGCAGATAGAGCTTTTCGATTGCCGTTCCGGTAAACGCGTTTTCGCCAATAGTTACCAAACCTTCTTCAAATGTCACGAAGTTAAGCTTTCGGCAGTTGAAGAAGGACTTCTCCTCGATCACGCGCAGAGACTGCGGCGCCATGAAAGAGGATACGCTCGTCCTCCAAAACGCAAAGCCCTCAATATGCTCAAGCGTGCGCGGAAGATGCACCTGTTCCACGCATGAAAAACCGCTGAAAGCCTTACGGGCGATAAGCTTACAGCCTTCAGCTACGCGGTACTCGCTCACAGGAACAGCAAGCACCACTAGCACGCTGAAATCATGCCAATAAACAGCCTTCCCGTCGGTCTTCAAGAAGGGATTAGCCTCAGAAACGCTCACTTCAACGAGCGCGCTCTTTCCAAAGGCACCGGGTGCGATTTCGCATACGCCCGCTCCGAGATGAAGCAGCTTCAGAGAGACGTTGTCGAAAAGGCTTGAGTCCAAACGAGGGAGGCAGTCAGGCAGCTGCAACTCTTCCAGCTTATCGCATCCACGGAACCAGCTGGAATCATAGGCGGTTAGCAGCGATGGCAGCTTTACCTTCTTCAGGTTCTTGCAGCCGCGGAAGGCGCACTGACCCATTGCGAGAACGGTATCGGGGCATACGACCTCAGTGATCTTCGGCAGATAGGCGCAAGCATCCGATGCTATGGCAGCAACGGGCTTTTCAGCGATTGCGCTGGGAATGACAAGCGTGCTAACAGCGTTTTCGCACTTTTCGATGCGGATGCTTTTACCGTCAAGGACGACATAGGTCCACGACACTCCCGCATCGTCAACAAACCGACACGGCTCAGAAGCCCTGGCCGCTTCAACTGCCGCCGCCTTCTCGCGCGCGATTCTATAATCGCGAATGCGAGCCTCCGACTCCTCTACCACCTCATCAAGAGCAAAGCCCGCGTTCATAGCCGTTGGCGCGAAGCCACCAAAACACACCTCGAGCTTCGAGGTGTCCTTTGACAAGTTTATGCCCAAGCTCACGCCCATGCTGTCTCTCCGTGGTTTTGTTGATTTCCTCGTGTTTTCCAACATCGCATCCATAGCTCACCTGCGCCTTAGCTCTTGGAAGAGCGGACTTAGCGTCACTTCTCACCAAGACCAAACAAGAATAGCGAGATCCACGTAACCCTGCGGATCTCGCGTATCTGGTGAATTACCGCAGCAGAGCGAGGTGTCAGCCTGCGCTGCTGCAGGGCAAGAACTGCCTATTCGGCTGCGGCCTCTCGCGCCGCACGCATCTCTTCGGTGCGCTTGCGATTGATCTCGGTGGACTCCCACGGTGCGCCTGCGGGGTTGAGCTTACGACGCGGGGACAATTCGTCACCGAACATAATGCAGTAGCGCAGGCCCTTCAAAGTCACATAGAGGCAGGCGATGGGATTCTTGCCGCCATGGTTGAACACCTCGTAAGTGAGGAATTCGCGGTCGATCATCGGCTGATAAACAGGGCTGCCTTCAACCTTGCTCAGCAAAAGATTGGTAGCCTGACGTCCCAGCTCATCCTGCTTAAGAGAGATGTTGTAAAGGATGTTCTCCTGCTCTTCAGTCAGACGGCCGAGCTCTTCGATTTCAGCGCGAATCTCAGCTTCAGTTGCCATATTCAATCTCCTTCTCGTCAAACGATGGCGTCAAGTTTACCCAAAACGAGCCATCATTCCCGCTTCGTCGATCGATGCGGAACACTCTGAGGAGAATTGTTCTAATTTGCCCCCGAGGACTGTTTTGCTACGATATGAGCTGCATTTGTATGGCGAGCAATGCGCCGGCTCATTACACGAAGGGAGGTTTAAGCATGCAAAAGGATCTGTCGACTAATTCGGATCGCCGTACCTTATACACCAAAAACCTCATTAAAGGATCCTTGCTCGAGCTGCTTAAGACCCACTCTTACACATCTATTTCGGTAACTATGCTTTCCGAGAAAGCGGGCATTGGTCGCAACACCTTCTACCGTCACTACAACAACACCTTTGAAGCGCTTGTTGCCTCAATTGACGATGCGCTTTCTGAGATATTCGCTGTCTTTCGTTATCTGGGTATTGGCTCAGAAGGCCAGCTTCATTCCTTGCTTGCGCCCTTTTGCGAATACGTCTTGAACAGCGATAGGTATCGAATCGTATTCACCGACTCTGAACTGACATCGATCATCATTGAACGCTTAATTGCATTCAACGACCGCCAGTTCGTAAAATCAATCACCCGCACAACATCCTACACCGATCAACAAGCCGAAGCGCTCGTCCGTTTCCAAGCAGCGGGCTGTCTTGATCTCTGCAATCGATACGCACACGCTAACATTGAGGATCGAAACGCCATCCTTTCAGCACTTGATTCCTACACCGCCCGCTCGTAAGCTCATAAGCCCTTAAACAAAAAGGTCCGCCCACTTTCGTGGACGGACCCAAGCGTAGCAGTCGAGATTCGACTTAGACGCCCTGATAGCCCTTGGACGGGTCGGAGTCGCCAACGCCGATGCCGGTGTCGCCAGCCTCGTTGCCGGTACGCTTCGTGGAAGTGTAGCCAGCCCATGCGCGAGCGATGAACTTGCCCTTCACGCAGAAGATCTGAGCCTTCATGAGCTCTGCCTTGGTAACGCCAGCAGCCTCGATGGCCTGAGCCTCGGTCATGCCCTCGCCCAGCTTCTCATTCAGGAATGCAGCAGCGTCGACAGCGTCGAGAGCGAAGAACTCTTCACGATTCATAATTGCCTCCTTGTAACTTGCTATTCCCGGCATCCCGGGCGCCAACCTTACGGTCGACAACCCAGGATGCCGTAACAGGTTAAAACTTAGAGCTTAGAGCTGCCAGAGAACCATCGGACGATCGAACTCTGCCATCTTGGCGATCATCTCATCCAGGGTACCGTAGTACATGGATGCAGACTCCTCGACCTGGACGGCCAGCGGGCGCTGACCGGCCTTGTCGCCGCCGGTTCCCCAGTGCTCGGAGAAGATGGAGGTGGGGCAGGGAACGTAGAACCATTCCCAAGCGTCACCGTCGTTGCCCTCGCCCTTCTTGAACGGGCCGACCTGGACCTCCTTGATGCCGAACTGGTCGAGCGGCAGACCCAGCTCTTCCTTGCAGCCGATCTCGGCGGCATGGTTGCCGGAGAAGTAGGTGTAGTCAACGAGAAGCGCGTACTTCGTCATTGTAGTCACGTCCTTTCGGGTTAGTCAGCGTCGAGGCTGCGGACGCGGCGCAGGTTGCACATAACGCCCTTGTAGGGTGCGCCGAAGCCGAGCTTGCCGATGTTCATATGCGGGACGAGGCTGTTGAAGTTGGACTTCCAAACGCCGAACAGGTTGGGCTCTTCGCCGTCCTGCTCAGGGAACCACCAGCCGTGTGCGCAGTTGAGGATGCCGGGCTTGATGATCGGGGTGACCTCAGCCTTGAAGCGAGCCTCGCCGAACATGTTGTAGACCTCGCACCAGTCGCCGTCGGTGACGCCGTATGCCTCTGCGGTCTCGGGGTTGATCTGAACCCACGGCCACGGATCGATCTGACGCAGGGACGGGACGTGACGGTGCTCGGAGTGGAAGGAGCTGTAGCGGCGGGAGCCGGAGGTGGTGATCAGCGGATACTGACCAGCGAACTCGGGCTTGCTGATCTGCGAGAAGTTCGGCTCCTCGTAGTAGGGCAGCGGATCCTCGCCCCAGGACTCGTACAGGATGGAGTAAGCCTCGATCTGGCCAGTGATGGTGTTGAAGCCAGGATCGCCGTCGAAGCGCAGCATGCCCTTCTCGTACTTCTCGTACTCGAAGCCGTGTGCGCCGGGCTGGTAGAGGCCGAGCTCCTGGAAGGACTGCCAGTCGAAGCCGAGCTCCTTGAGCTGGTCGGACTCGAAGTCCCAAACAGCCTTCTCGAGAGCGTCGTAGTCGAACTTGCCGCGGCCCTCAGCAGAGGTGACTGCAACGGGCTTCTCGGACTGTGCGAGAGCGGCGATGTCGAGGGTCTCGCCTGCCGGCTTGTACCACGGCCACCAGGTCGGGTTCAGGCGCTGACCGAACATGAGGCAGATCTCAACGTCGGACTTGCACTCGCCGACGACCAGAGCACGGTTCATGGGGCCCATGAAGACGGTGTTGCGGCCGTAGTGGGTGAGGACGATGCCGTCATGCTCTGCCCAAGTGGACATCGGGAGGAAGTAGTCACCGAGAGCCATGGAAGTCGGGGTCTGGGTGAGGTCCTGGATGACGACGCACTCGAGCTTCTTGAGGGCCTTGTGCCAACGCTTCGGCTGTGCGGAGCAGGTGGGGGCCAGGAAGTTGGAGCTGTTGAACCAGCCCATCTTCAGGGCGTAGGGCTCGTCGGACTCCATGGTGTTGAGGGTCTCGTCGGGCTGGGTGGTTGCCATACCGGTGGACAGGCCCGGCCAAGCAGCGGCGCCGATGCGGAGCTGCCAGACGGAGTCCTCCATAGCACCGCGCTGGTTCATGCGCCACTTGCCGAGGAGAGCGGACGGCGGGCCGAGGGTGAGGCCGCCGGGACGGTCGATGGAGCCGGAGAGAGCTGCCAGGAGAATCATAGCCTGGGACAGCTGAACGCCGTTCTTGTTCTGGTCGAATGCCAGACCCCATGCCCAACCGATCGGGCGCTCGGTGCCGATGATGTGAGCTGCACGGATGATGTCCTCAGCCGGAACGGTCGTGATCTCAGCGACCTTCTCGACCGGGTACTCAGCTGCGCGAGCCTTGAGGTCGTCGAGACCGAAGATCCACTTCTCGGCGAACTCCTTGTCGTACTCCTCGTTCTGGAACATGAGGTTCATGATGCCGAGGGCCATGGCGGTGTCGGTCTGCGGGCGGACCTGCAGGTTGATGTTGCCGTCATGTGCGCCGACCCAGGTGACGCGCGGGTCGATGGAGATGATCTTGGTGCCGAGCTTCATCATGTCGACGAGGCAGTGGCCGAAGAAGCCGTCGCCGTTGGAGGGCAGAGGCTCCTTGCCCCACACGACAACCCACTTGGAGAGCGTGTAGGCCGGATCATGGTAGGAACCCGGGAGATGACCAGCGTAGTCAAGCTCGGGGTAGCCAGCGCCGAGAACGTAGTCGGCGATGGAGCAACGAGGACCGTAGCAGGACCAACCGGACTGCGTGTAGCAGCAGTTCGGCGACTGCAGGACGGAGAACGTCAGAGCGTCGTAGTA
>CAYZCY010000018.1:0-30646 GCA_964477115.1 uncultured Eggerthellaceae bacterium
CATCGAACCCTACGAGCGACCATCCGCGCCCCGACTCAGCGCGCCAAACCTTCCGTGCCTGTACAGAAATGCGGTTGAGATCTACGGGTTTGGCGGAAATGCCGTTGAGTCCTACAAAATCGAGGGGTCGGATTAGATAAGGGGAGGCCCGCGGTCGAGGGGTTCTCCGGCGCTCTGGCGTTTCCGCAGGTCAGAGCATTATTTTGTTTTTATAAGGATTTCAAAAATAAGATTAGATCATCCGATGCGCAAAAAGGCCTAGGAGTCCTAAGGGTTTGCGCTCACAAGTCGTTCATCCAGTGAGTTTTTCTAGGTTTCGACGCCCTTTTTGTACAGAATCGGGCCTTTGGAGGACTTCGGGGGAGAGGGCGTTTAGGACTCGAGGCCGTTTCCGTACAGAAACCGCCCCTAGCGTGAGGTGTTTGACCAGGTTCCGCAAATGGGCGCGCCGGTCGACGGCTGTGGTCGGTATCGTACGGCAGCTGTGGGCGATGCCTGTGCGCGACAGAGGACTGTGGCGGCGAGTGGCAGGAGGCGGTGACATCGGTTGAGCGCGCGGCAACCGCAGATGCAAGGCGCGCGCAGCGAGGTGGCTTTGCGTGGGTTTAGCTCAGGAGGAGCTCCCTCACGAGGTCGGCTCGGCGCTGCTCGTAGTCCTTGCATCGCGGATTATGCCTAACGCCAAGCTTTCTTCCTATGACAAGCGCGGCCTTGTTGAACTCGTCCATGTTGTACATCTGCATCTTGGTGATGGTGATCACATCAAAGCCCATGTCTGTCATGGTGTTTTTTCGGGCTGCATCTCTTCCGATCTTCAGGGGACTTGCGTGAAGGTCGCTATCGTACTCTACGACGAGGCGATGGTCCGGCCATAAAAGGTCGGGTACGAAACACTGCGACGACGATATCTGCCTTGTCCCGCTACCAAGATCAACGCGACGATTCATCAGCGGTTTGGGTAGATTGAATCCGCCCATCTGATAGGGAAGCGTGAGTCTGAGATAGGTTGCCGTTTCCATGGGAGATGCGGATCGATCGGTGATATAGGGCAGGACTTTGCGCGCCTTGGCAAGGCCTCTTATGCGCTTGGAGGAGAGCACTGCTCTTTCGAGCTTGAAGGCTGACGTAAGCGGCTCAAGCTTGTCAATTGCGGCGCTCACATCCATCCTGCCGCTTTCGTAAATGCCGCAGAGCTCGAAGGCTAGGCAAGCAAGTTGGTTGGTGTTCAGCTGATCCGCCAGTTGAAGGAACAGGGTTTCGGGGTCGGGGATGTAGAGGCCCCCGCCTAGATCTATGAGATCAAACGAGGTGCTGCTCCATTGGCGATGCTTGAGTTCGGACGAGCTCCCAAAGTGCGAACTCGAATTGTTAAGGACGCAGACTGGCCTGGGGAGATTTCTGAGGATGGGGTGCTCGGCTATCTCTATTGGCGAGATCACGGGCACCGCCCCGATAATCCTCTTCGGGTCCTTGAGTTTTTGGCGCGAGTTGATAAACGAGCCGCCGCAAATCCTCGTGATCTCCAGGGCTGATGTATGTGTTGCTACCATTCTCATGGCTTTGCAGCATAAGTGGGCGATGGCGGCATTCAGTCCAAAGGTTGTTCCTGATTGAATCCCTTTGGAGTCCCATTTGGGTCTGTGCGGCGAATGGGCGGTTGAGCCTATGGAACAGATAGATGGAGAAGGTGAGCGCTTCCTGGGGTGGCGGGCTTGGCCAAGCTGAAGGGGCAGGCATAGCGAAGCGCTGGCCAAGTCGGGGGAGTAGGGTTTCTGCGGTTGATGAATTGCGGGAGTGCTTGAGCGTGGGCTGGCTTGGACGCGGGTTGGCTTTGGTCGAGCTGAGCTGGGTGGAACTGAGCTGGGTCGAGTTAAGTATAACGCCTGCGTACGCCCAATGTACGACGTCTGTCAGACCTGCGACGAAGTATAATGAAGTTAGACAGAAAGCTCGCTCATAGCAGCATCCGGAAAGGGGCATTCATGGAGATTCTTCAGTTCGAAGGGGACGCGAGCCAGATCAGCTGGCCCGAGGGAATTGCAGCTGAGCTTGAAGCGCTTAATCCCGTCGACCAGCTCCGATACTTCTACAAGGATGCCGACTATCAGCGTCGCACGGAGGCCCTGCGCAAAGAGGGTGCCTACCAGTGGCGCAACTACAGCTGCTACTATAACCTGCCCGTTCAGGCCATCGAGCTCTTGGATGGAAAGATTGCAGCCGTTCATTATGACGGCACGCGCATTGTTCTCGGCCAAACCGAGTGCACGTACTACGATTCCGAAAACAACGGTGCCGGCTACAAGGAGCGTGCTGACTACGCATCGCTCATCTGCGCCGAGCCCATTGACTTCCCGCGTGACTTCTACCGCATCGAGGGCGATACGCTCGTCTTGAACTCCAAGACACCGACTGAGCCGCATGCCTTCATGTACGTATTTGTGGCCCCTTGGGAGCGTGAAGCTGAAGAGCCCATCCGTCATGTCGTGATCGAGGATGACGTGACTGCCGTTCCGAATGACGTTCTTACCTTCATGACGGGTCTTGAGACCGTGCATCAACCCGCATCCATCAACCGCGTTCTGACGAAGAGCCCTGACTGCCAAACATACATCGGCGGCATTCGCGTGCCCAAGGCTTTTGTCTCCTGCGAGGGCATGCTCGTCCGCGTGCAGGAAGAGGTCGAGGAGTACCGCGTTCTCGACCACATCAGGTCGATCGGAACTCATGCCTTTGCCGATTGCCCGAAGCTCAAGCGCGTCATCATCCATGCTGGCGTGAAAGAACTTGCGGAAGGTGCCTTTGCCGCCTTTGGCGAGGATCTGGTTATTTGCTGCGAAGCCGAATCCAAGCCCGAGGGCTGGGAGGAGGACCTTGATCGCGAAGGTGGCCCGCAGGTAGTCTGGGGCTACAGGGGTTAGTCGCGATAAGCGATAACTCGTCGAACCAAAAACGAGAGGACCCGCTGCGGCTTGGATGCATGCCGAGCGGGTCCTTTGGTGTTTAAGGAGGTGTTTGGAACGTCCCAGTTTGGGGAGGCGCACCTCGGTATTGGGGATTGGGAGGGTGTGCCTTGGTGCTTAGGGGACGCACCTCGTTATCGGGAAGGTGTGCTGAGACCTGAGTCCCTAAGCTTGCTTTGCTTGAGCGGATTTGTATGCCCATACCACCACGAAGTAGGCGAGTACCACAATTGCGGCGGAGATGTACATGGCCACCTGGTATCCGCCGGTGAGGTCGTATGCGAGGCCCCACAGCGGCGCGCCCACGGCCTGACCGAGCACGTTGGCCATGCTCACCAGGCCCCAAAGCGCTGCGTAGTCCCTCTGCCCGAACACGGCGCCCGTGAGCATGGGCGAGAAGATGGACGTGTTCGCATTGCCGATCGACATCAGAACGAGCGCGATGCAGATGACCACCACGGAAGAGGTCATCGGAAGCAGCACGTAGGAAATCGCGTAGAGCACCGAGCAGATCAGGAAGGTCTTCATGAGGCCGATCTTGTCGGACACGATACCTGCGCTCGTGTTGGTCAGGATGATGCCTGCGGAGATGACCGACATGAACAGGCCAGCCGCTACGGCGCTGAAGCCGACGCTTACGAAGTAGGCTGCAAGGTGCTGCGTGATGGTGATGCATATGGCCAGCAGAAGGAACGCTGCCAAGAAACCCCAGAACTGCGGCATCTTCAGGGCGTCGCCATAAGCGATACCGGAAAGAATGTTGCCCTTGCGGGATCCGTCAGCCTGAGAGGCCTTGACGCCCTGGCCTTCCTTGGCGCCGTAGGGCAGAAGACCCAACTCAGCGGGATTGGAGCGCAGCAGGAGCAAGCCGATGGGCGTGGTGAGGACGAACACGATGGCGCCGAGCAGGACATAGCCCATCTGCCAACCGAAGCTGTTGATGAAGCTCGGGAAAACGAGGCCGAGCAGCATGGCTACGGTGCCCGCCGCAGGCCGATGCGATGCCCATGATCAGGCCGTTCTTCTCAGCAAACCAAGTGGAAACGATGACTGGCACCACCGCATAGCTGCAGCCGAAAAAGCCCAGTCCGCCAAGGCAACCGACCAGGTAGAACATCGGCAAGGTCTTGCACAGCGAAAATGCTGCGAATGCCAGACCGGTCCAGATACCGCCGAAGATCACGAAGGTGCGCGTGCCGAACCTTGCGATGAGCTTGCCGTAGACGGGCAGCGTTACGGTGCCGACGATGGTGATCAGGCTGAAGTACAGCGAGAAGGTGGACCTGTCAAAGCCCAAGTCGGTGGTGACGGGATCCATGAAGAACCCGAAGCTCACCGTGCCCGCGATCATGGCGCTCATGATGAGGCAGGCTGCGACTGCCGTTTTTATGTAATGCTTTCCCATGGCTTCCTCTCGTCTTTGCATGGTGTCGAAGTTAGGCGGAAGGGCATGTTTGCGCCCATCCATGCCGAGAGGCCGCCTAGGGATGCGGCCTCTCGTTGGAAAGGGTTGGATGGGGATTGCCATTCCGTTATGTGTCGTGCTAGTGACAAGCTTACGCTGATTGGCCGTGTTGAAATATGGCCGACCTTCCAAAAGAAGACTCGAGATTTTGGAGTAAATAATGTCGCTACGGGCGAGGGTGGTTTTGGAGAAGAGAAAAGCCGCGCAAGCAGGCTGCAAGGAGCAAGCGGGCTTGCGCGGCGGCAGGGGTCTCGACGGCTTTGCGCGGATGGCGCCCTAACTCTCGATCTGCTCTTCCTCGAAGATCTTGGTGAGCGAGGAGTCGCTTTGCGTGAGGAAGAAGTGCTTGAAACTTAAAAGCAGCCAGTCGCGTGCGGTCTTTTTTCCCAGGTCGAAGTTGAAGCGCTTCTCGATCTTGTCGATGTGGTAGAGAACCGTGTTGCGGTGCATGTGAAGGCGCTTCGAAACCGAAGTGGCGTTGCGCTCGTCCTTGAGCCAGAACCACAGCAGGGCAACGTGATTCGTGCCGTTTGCGAGGTCTTCCTCGTGGAGCATGCGCGGGATGGAGGGGCTGAACATGGCGCGTACAAAGCGCGAGTCCTTGCCATGCGGGTCGACCAAATAGTAGGGCATGGCCTCTTCAAACAGGTATACGTTTGTCCTCTGGCCAGCTTCCTCGCCGGCGAAAAGCTCGCTTTGGATGGCTCTCTTAAAGCCGAGTGCAATGCGTGCCTGCTTGTAGCCCAGATCGAGATCGGTGATGGATTCGAACAGCGAGGACATGCCGCACTCGATGCCGAAGGGCTGGCAGATGCGCGTATCGAGTTCCTTGATGGTGACCGCATGAGCCAGCTCGGCGTCACCTTCGCCAGCGTATAAAAAGCCGATGAGCTGGTTTTTGTAGGGAAAGCAGATGACGCGACCGTCGTTTAGGGATGAGGCCGCTCGCGATACCGCAATGGTTCGCTCCGGCTCAACGCCTTCGTCGATGTCGAGGATGACCAACTTGAAACGCTGGGCGTCGCTGAGTCCCGCCATCTCCAGCTGCGCTTGCAGATAGGCAGCGCCGATCTCCTCATGCTCCAAAAGCTTCAGGAAGAAGAAATAGGAGGGCAGGTTGAAGGTGGCGTTCGAGCTCCAGAGGCGTGCGCAAACCGGGTAGATGGTTTTCACCAGGGTGGTGAAGATGTCTCGCAGGCCCTCGGTGTCAGGGTATTCGTTGCAGGCCATGGAAACCGAGCCGTAATAGGAATGGTTGATGTGAATGGGGTAGGACACGCGATCAAAGGGCGTGATATGCGAGGCCTTGCGCGTGTAGTAGGTTTTTTCGGGAAGGCGGAAGCGTTTTTCAGCGATGGTGGTAGGTGTCAGGCAGCCCCGATCCACGATGCCCTGATGGAGCTCGTCGGGCGGGTCTACGTGGCTGGTTCGGCACACCACGTTGAAGTTGTTGTCGGAAATGAAGATGAAGTTTTTGATGACCGGTGTGCTGGCATCGATGATCTCGGCAAGGCTTCCTCCGCGCAGGGAGATGTTCTTCAAGTCGTTTTCCCAAAGCAGGATCTTGATGAAATAGGACTGGATGAGCAGGGTGAGGTTCATTTTGTCTATGCCGACCACGACAATGCAGCGATCGAGGTGATCTTCAAGCATGCTGAGGGATACCTCGTCTGCGTTGCCGGCATGGATGAGGGCGAAGGCGGAAGGGTTTTTCGCAAGGAAGGTGGCCGCAGCTTCAAAGGGGCAGATGAAAAGTAGTGATGCTGCGTGCATGTCTGCCGGAGTGGAGAAGGTGGAGCTGCCGTCGGATAAGGAGATGAACCACCTAAAACAACGGCGGGGTTTGCTTGGCTTACTGATGATCTCGATGCCGGAAAGGGCGTCGATGATCATGGCCGGGGTGATATGCGGCAGGCTGCCCTCAGAGGCGGGCAGATACAAGAGCTCATCTGTCGCGAAGTTTTCGTTCACTTTTGCTCCCCCTCTACATGCTTGTTCGCATTGGGCGTGCTACCCAATTACGCTACAAAAACATAGATTTCGTGACGTAAAATCTTCGATTGATATATGTGGATTCGTTTTCATGCATTGGATTCTAACAAAATGACAACACCCCGTCGCATTTTGCGATAAGGCGCGACGGGGTGCGGTTGTCGAAAAAGCTTATACGAGTCAGCGCCTTAGTTGCTGATGCACACGCCGCCGTCGACTGCGATGGATGCTGCGGTAACCCAGGAAGACTCGTCAGATGCGAAGTAGGTTGCTGCATAGGCGATGTCGTCGGGCTGGCCGAAGCGACCCAGCGGGCAGAACTTCTCGACGAGGGCCTTGTAAGCGGCCGGGTCCTCGAGGATCTCCTTCGGGGTCATGCCGGTCTCGACCGGTCCGGGCATGATGACGTTGATGCGCACGCCCTTGGGTGCGAACTCCTTGGCAACGTTCATGGAGAGGTTGCTCACAGCTGCCTTGGAGCAACCGTAGAAGTAGGAGTTGAGCTCGGGCCATACGGAGGAAACGGAAGCGATGTTGATGATGGAGCCGCCGCCAGCCTCAACCATGTCGGGGATGAAGTTCTGCATGTTCCAGACATAGCCGCGCAGGTTGGTCTCCATGATGAAATCGTAGTCCTCGTCGGTAAGCTCGAGGAAGGGCTTCTGGCACAGAACGCCGGCGCTGTTCATGAGAACGTTGACGGTGCCCATCTTCTCGATTGCGAATGCGTGGAGCTTCTCGGCGTCTTCCTTCTTGCGCATGTCGCATGCGATGAAGTAGGCCTTGCCGCCAGCGGCTTCGATCTCGGCGACGATCGCCTCGCCCTTTTCCTGGTTGCGGCCGGTGAGGACAACCTCAGCGCCTTCCTTGGCGAACATGATGGCGGTTGCCTTGCCGATGCCGGAGGTTGCGCCGGTGACGACCGCCTTCTTGCCTTCGAGTCTTGCCATGTTTTCAATCCTTTCTTTCTTGGATGTAATGCCCTTAAGTGATGAGAGGGTGAGCCTTGGAGGTTGGAGGGAAGAAGCTAAGGGCGGTGAGCCCGAGAAGCACGTCACTAGTCCTCGCCGCATATGGGTTTACATATGATGCGGCTGCGGAAACGTTCCTTAGCTTCTCGGGCTTACCTTCCCTTTCTTAACCTAGATTGGTCGACTACTTCTCGGCGGGGAGCTTGCCGAGCTTGGCCATCTCATCTGCCACGTCGGCCAGGCCGTACTTCTCCCAGGTGCTGCGATAGGGCCATGCGGTCTTTTTGTCCCAGCCGCGGGTCTCGTAGTACAGGTCGACGAGGTCGTTGAAGCCATCCCAGTCGGCAACCTCGCCGTACTGGTCGGGAATGGAGATGCCGGGCCATACGGCGTTGACTTCCATCTCGCGGGTGCGCTCATGGTTCCTGATGAGGATGGCGCGTGCGAGCAGCTTGGAGCGCACGGCGGCCTCATCGAGCTCTTCAGGCGTGATCTCAAATCCCGTTGCGGCGTAGTACATCTCGGCCTCAAGGGTGGGCCACCACAGATCGGGGTTCTGGAACTCGCAGCAGGTGACGCTGTCCTTGAGCTCGCCCTTGGTCTCGTTGTAGATGATGACGTCAACGAGGTCCTGGCTGTGGTACGGATCGGCTTCGATGGCCTCGTACTTGGCGAAGTCGCCGACCACGTGCTCGATGGTCTGCATGTCGCGGGTGGAGGTCATGAGCTCGATGGTGGATGCGAGCCAGGTGGGTTTGGTGATGGACGCCTCGAAGCCGCGGCCCTGCCAGTGGAAGCTGTGGCCCCATGCGGTCTCCATGCTGACGGGCAGCGGGAGCTCGGGGTTGCCGGGAAGCATGCCGGAGCGGCGGCCGTGGTAGACGGTGTCGCCGTACTTCTCCTTGCCGAGCGTGCGGATGCCGCGTGCCATGCCCTCGGCCAGGATGTTGCCGATCTCGGTGCGGCGGTAGGCGATGTCGGTCAGCAGCTTGTAGACGAACTCGTATGATTCGGCGTCGGGTTCCATGCCGAAGTCGAGCTCGTCGAAGATGCCCTCCTGCTTGCCCATGGAAATCCAGGGGAGCAGCCAGATGAGGACATCCCACTTGTCAATGCCGTATTCGTTGCACAGCTCGTTGATCATGTTGCCCTTGTCGAAGTCAGGCTTCCAGAAGCCCAAGTGGTCGGGTGCGATGGGGGCCATCATCTTCTCGAAGTGCGGATCGGTGGGATCAGGCACGGGGAATTCGCGCGAGAGCAGCTTGCAGGGGAACATGTGGTTCTGCGGCGTTGCCCAGTTGGCGCCCAGATTGTTGGGGACGTCGGCCATGAAGCCGTAGGCAACGGGGCTGACGCACTTTTCGACATGGTTGATCTTGCCGCCGGTGAACACGCTGTCGGTGCCCATCATGAGGCAGCTGCAGTGCTGGTTGCAGCCGTGGCTGCAGGCGATGTTGCCGCGCACCCATTCGCCCGGAGCCTCGTTCATGGGAAGGCCCTGGTTGACCTGGGGCTGCAGGGGGCTGCGGCGCATGAGCGGAGAGCCCATCTTGAGACGCAGCTCGAGGATCTTCTCCACGTCGTGAACCGGAACACAGCCCGTGCCGCGCACGGCAAGCGCCTTGAGTTTCTTGGAACCCCAGACGGCGCCAAAGCCGCTCTTGGCCATGACGTTGTCGTTGGAGGTGGTGATGGATGCGTTGCGGCAGAGGTTTTCGCCGGCAGGGCCGATGACCATGCTGTAGAAGTCCTCGCCACACAGGTCGTTCACCTTGCGCTGGGCGTCGTGAACCAAAAGACCCCACAGCTCGTCGGCGTCGCGGAATTCCACCTTGTCGTCATCGATGACCACGTAGGTGGGAACCTCGGCAGCGCCTTCGATGATGAGGCCGTCCCAGCCGGCGAACTTAAGCTCGGTGCCGAGCCACCCGCCAATGCCGGAGAAGGAGTACTGGGAGGGATAGTTGTTGGCGGCGATGCCCGTCATGTCGGTGCGGCCGCCCGTGGGGATACCGGTGCCGGTGGTGGCGCCGGTCATGTAGATGAGCTTGTTGCCCGGATCAAAGCAGGTGGTGGAGGGATCGACTTCGTCCCAGAAGATCTTGTTGCACAGAGAGCGGCCGCCGAGGTACTTCGGTACGTACTTGTAGGTGGAGATGATCTCGGTCGTGCGATCGGTGAGGTTGAGACGAAGGATCTTGCCCGTGTAGCCGAGCAGCTTCTGCTTATTTTCGGGGTTGTTCAGGATGTCTTCAACGGAGCGATTAGTCATGGCTGCGGTCCTCCAGGTGGTTCAGGACGATTTCGTCAGTGATCTCCGGGTCGACTACGCGGCCTTCACTTGCCGTGTCGATGCCGATGCAGCGAACGGGGCAGTACTCCACGCAGGCCGGGCCTTCGGGCCTTGTGCGGCACAGGTCGCACTTCTTGGCGGCCCACTTCTTGCGATCGGCGTTCTTTGCCAGGTTGATGCGCGGGGTTTCGAAGCGGCAGGCCTTGATGCACTTGCCGCAGCCGATGCAGTCCTCCTCGACCACGTAGACGATGCCGTTCTCGTCGATCTTCATAGCCACGTCCTGCTTCGGGCAGGCGTCGTAGCAGGGGTGATCGAGGCAGTGCTGGCAGGAGAGAACCTGGCAGACCATGTCACGGGTGCCGCCGCGCTGCAAGAAGACGCGATGGTAGGTCGGTCCTACCACCTTGTCGTGCACGAGCGAGCACACGGCTTCGCAGGAATTGCATCCTGCGCAAAACGAATACTGAGGCGAATACTGCACGACGTGCGGGCCGAAGGCCACGTCGTCGGTGCCGATCCCATCAGGGATCTTCTGCCCGATTTGCGAAACGGCTGTCATATGAGAGCCTCTCCTTCCTCTTCCTCGTCCTTTGCGGATTGAGGCGCGAATCTTGCGCCGCTGAGAATTCGCGGTGCGATGTCGGGCTAGGAGCGTCGCAGCAAGTGCCGTCCCGTTTCGGGGAGGGCAAAAGCCCCCATGCGCGCACCTCTCCCGCGCACGATTATAGAAATCGGGAATTTCGGGCGAAACGTCAGATTATCCGAAATGAATTGCCGCAACTGGCGCCTTTTTGGAGGATCCTACAGTTCGTTCTGTTTGATATGCGCCCTTTTTCGTGGCTTTTGTTCTTTTTCGCCCCCGATAAACCCCATTAAAATTCATTCGTTTCTGGCCAGTTCGCAAAGGGGGAGCGCTATGGGTAGGGCCTGGGCTGCTGGTTTGGCCGCGATTTTCGCCACCCTGTGTTTCGCATGCTCGCAGTTCAAGGTGACGAGCACCATGGTCTACATCATGGACGACTTCGGCGTGAGCCTTGCCACGGCTGGTCTTCTTATGACGCTGTCGTCGGTTTCGGTCATGCTGGTATCGCTGCCGGGCGGCGCCATCCTCCAGCGCCTCGGTTCCCGCAAGACCCTCCTCGTCATCATTGCGCTTGGCGTTCTGTTTAACGTGCTCGGCGCGGTTTCGTCTGCCTTCGTCCTTCTGGCTGCAAGCCGCTTTCTCGAGGGCCTCTGCCTCGGCATGATTACCATCGTTACGCCCGCGGTCATCGCACAGAGCTTTCCCGCCGAGAAGCGCGGCCTGCCCATGGCCATCTTCTCGCTGTGGGTTCCCTCCGGCATGCTGTGCATCCTCAACATCTGCAATTTCGTCACCCCGCTTTACGGCTGGCAGTCCAACTGGTGGGTCGTTGCGGCCCTTCTTGCTGTTGCGCTTGTCATCTGCTCGCTGCTGGTGAAGGATCCGAAACCCGAACTGCCCGATCAGGCGGCTGATACGGTTCAAGCTTTCGCAGAGGAGGGTGGAGAAGGTAAGCGCCCCGAAGCTGCGGCAGGCGCTGAGCATGCCCCCTCTTCGGGCGGCAGTCTGTGGCTTCGCGGCATGAAGTCCTTGGGTCCCTGGTGCTTGGGCATCGCCTTCTTTTCGTATTCTGTGGGCTTGGGCGCCTACAACACCTATTTCCCGACCTATCTGACGCAGACCTTCGGCATGGAGGCAGCTGCGGCTAATGACGTCATGAGCGTCTCCATGGCTGTGATGATGGTGGTCGGCCTTCTGTGGGGTGCGGTGATGAACCGCGTTCCCAACCGCTACCACGGCGCCATGCTGGTGGCTTCTACGGCGATCTATTGCTTGGCTATGGTGGTTCAGTTTAACCTGCCTTCCGTATCTCTTGCCATTCCGGTGGTTGTCTTCGTCGGTGCGGCTTCGCAGTTGGTCGCCCCTCTCATCTACGACGTGCTTCCCGAGACGGTTGATCCTGAGCTAGTGCCCGTGGGCATGAGCATCGCCGCCTTCGGCTGCGGTTTGGGGACCGTGCTTACCACTGTCATCTGCGGTGTGTTCGTAGAAACTTTCGGCACTTGGTCCTCACTTGTGGCTCCTTTGGCGATTTTCGGCCTCATCGGACTTTTGGCCTGCGTGGTGGTGCTTCGAATCCAGCGAAAGAAAAGCCTCGGATAGGCCCCGGATGGGCCTCGGGAAAGACCTTTGTCAGATCCTTGTTATGCCTATAAAAAACAGCGCTGATCAGGCCTTTTGCTGCGCGTATGTGATTTCCTACAAAACATCGGACTTCTTTTTGGATATTCCTATATTTCAGCCGATAGGCGCCCGTTTCTAGAATCGAAATCGTACCTGGCGCGAGTGCGCTCAGCTGCCTGCGTTCACAAAGGCGCAGGTGTCCGAGCGGGCTCACGCCGTATCGGCCCCCCATACGCTCCGAGGGGGAGCGCAGGGGGCTGGGTAACTCGAAGACATTCGTCAAGAGAAACAATTGAGAGGAGATGAAATGGAGTACAACAACGAGTACAACTTGGACTTGTACCCGATGAAGCTTCACTGGAAGGAAGGCGACCTCACCGCCACCCGTACCACCATGTGGTCGGGTCCTGGCTGCCACGAGGGCTGCCAGGTGATCTTCTACACCGATGAGGACGGCAAGCTCGTCAAGGTTGAGGGCGACCCGAACTCCCCGTTCAACCAGGGCCGTCTGTGCATGCGTTGCCTCGAGCTCCCCGAGCTCGTCAACCACGAGTCCCGCCTGAAGTACCCCATGAAGCGCGCCGGCGAGCGCGGCGAGGACAAGTGGGAGCGCATCAGCTGGGATGAGGCCTACGACATCATCTGCACCAACGTCCGCAAGTTCCAGGAGGAGTCCGGCCCCGAGTCCATCATCTCCATGATTGGCACCGGCCGCAACGTCTCCCAGGTCATTGCGCACAACCAGTACGCCAACTTCGGCGGTCCGGACCTGACCCTGTGCTTCCTGTCCGGCGACTCCTGCATGCTGCCGCGTACGGCGCTCTGCTACGTCGTCATGGGCAACCAGTGGGTCGCTGACATGTCCCAGTTCCGCGCCACCCGCTACGAGGATGACGCCGACTGGGTCGTTCCCGAGTGCATCGTCAACTGGGGTACCAACCCGGTCGTCTGCAACTCCGACGCATTCCTCGGCCACTGGATCATCGAGGCTTGCAAGCGCGGTGCTCAGATGCTCACCATTGACCCGCAGCTCACCTGGGTTGCATCCCGCTCCAAGTACTGGCTGCGCCTGCGCCCCGGCACCGACGCGGCTCTCGCGCTCGGCATGCTCAACATCATCATCAACGAGGACCTCTACGACCACGAGTTCGTGGAGAAGTGGTGCTTCGGCTTCGAGGATCTCAAGGAGCGCGTCCAGGAGTACCCGCCCTCTAAGGTAGCCGAGATCTGCTGGGTCGACGAGGACCTGCTCGTCGAGGCAACCCGTTGGTACGCCAAGGCCAAGCCCTCCACCATCCAGTGGGGCCTCGCCGTCGACATGTCCAAGATCGGCACCCAGACCGCTCACGCCATCGCATGCCTCGCTGGCGTCACCGGCAACATCGACAACCCGGGCGGCAACATCCTCATCGACCAGGCCGGCGGCCTCGAGTTCGGTTACAACTCCGGCATCGAGTACCTCAAAGAGGGCCTGAAGGAGAAGCGCCTCGGCAACTCCAAGTACAACCTGAAGAAGTACGGCTTCACCGCCTCCTCCCAGTCCGACTGCATCCTGCAGGCTTGCGAGACCGGTCTGGACGAGAAGGGCGACCCGCGCCCGGTCCGCATGCTGTGGATCCAGTCCTCCAACCCCATCACCAACATGGGCCAGGACGCTCCGCGTATCTACCGCGCCATGAAGAACGTCGACTTCATCTGCGTCATCGACATGTTCAAGACCCCCTACGCCGTCGCTTGCGCTGACCTTATCCTTCCGTGCGCAATGTCCAACGAGCGCGACTGCGTCCGCGTGTGGTTCGACCCGATCCGCTCGCTGACCAAGACCGGCGATTACTTCGAGGCCAAGGAAGACGAGCAGATCATGATCGATCTGGGTCATCGCCTGAACCCTGACGTGTGGCCTGAGTGGGTTAAGACCTCCCGCGACTACATGAACTGGCGCATGCAGACCGCCCCGGCTTGCCGTTACGACTCCATGGAGGAGCTCGAGGAGGCAGGCGGCTGGCACTACCATGACTTCCGCTACTACAAGCACGAGAAGGGCCTGCTGCGTCCGGACGGCCAGCCCGGCTTCAACACCGTGACCGGCCTCTACGAGCTCTCCATCACGCTCTTCGACGCATGGGGTGACGACCCGCTGCCCTGGTACGAGGAGCCGCCGACGTCTCCGGTCCGCACTCCCGAACTTGCCGAGGAGTACCCGCTCGTCCTCACCACCGGCAAGCGCTCCTTCGAGTTCTTCCACTCCGAGTGGCGTCAGGCCGACACCACCTCCCGTGAGCTGCACCCGGTTCCGTTCTTCGACATCCACCCCGAGACTGCCGCTAAGTACGGCGTCGCTGACGGCCAGTGGACCTGGATCGAGAACCAGATGGGCAAGTTCCGCCAGGTTGCTCGCTACAACGCAACCCTCGACCCGCGCGTCATCTCCACCGAGCACGGCTGGTGGTTCCCCGAGTCCGAGGCCGCAGAGCCCAACCTCTTCGGTGTGTTCAACTGCAACCCGAACAACTGCATCCCGCAGTGTGAGAACGGCGCTTCCGGCTACGGTGCACCGATCAAGTGCTCCATCGCCAAGGTCTACCCCTGCACCCCTGAGAACATGGTCGAGGAGAACCAGCCCTCTTACCAGGTCACCAAGGGTTCCGGCTACACCCATGGCGAGTCCCACGCTACCGACACGCCGAGCTTCTACGACATGCGTCAGTAACCGATGAGGAGGATTTGAAATGGCAAGAGGCGAATACGGTCTTCTGATCGATTACGAGTGGTGCTCCGGCTGTCACGCATGCGAGGTCGCATGCAAGAAGGAGCACGAGATGCCCAAGGGCGACTTCGGCATCAAGATCCTGGTCGACGGCCCGCGTCAGTCTTCTGACGGCGTGTGGGAGTTCGACCACATCCCGGTTCCGACCCATCTGTGCGACCTGTGCGCAGAACGCGTCGAGGCCGGCAAGCTTCCGACCTGCGTGCATCACTGCCAGGCAGGCGTCATGGTCTACGGCCCCGTCGACGAGCTCGCGGCCAAGGCGAAGGCAGCTGCGAAGGATAAGATGGTCATCTTTGCGAAGTAAGCGTTTTACGTAACGAACGCTTAGCAATTTGAAACAAGGAGACGGCTCTTGCGTCGGGGGAAAGTGAAGTAAGGGCCGCCTCCTTGGCCGCAGGATATTTGCAAGGCTGGCCCTCAGAGGTCGGCTATTCGAGTATCAGTGCGGAATAAGGGGATATTTACTAATTAGGAGGAAAACAATGCAGGAAGAGAAACTTTATCCGTGGCGTTGGGCGATTCTCGTTGGCATGATGATCCTTCTCATCAGCCTTCAGTTCGCTTTCATCATTCCGGGCGGTGCTGCCGTCCTTGTCATGCAGACGTACCAGATCGAGCCCATGTGGTTCTCCATGATCATGTCTATTCCGTACTTCTCCGGCGTTCTGTTCTGCATCGCTGGTGGCGTCCTTGCTGACCGCATCGGTTTGAACAAGGTCTTCGCTGTGGCCTTCATCATCGCCGCTCTCGGCGCTCTGGGCCGCTGCTTTGCAACCACCTACTGGCCGCTGTTCATCTCCAGCTTCTTCATGGGCATGGGCGTTGCTGCTCTTAATGCGAACTCCGCGAAACTGCTGCGTCTTTGGTTCCCGGGCACCGCGAACTCCTTCGCCATGGGCTGCTATACCGCTGGTATGTCCGCAGGCGCCGCTCTCGCTCTGTTCGTCGGCTCCCGCTGCACCGCCGTCTCCCAGTGCTGGTGGCTCTCCTTCGCTCTTATCGTCGTCGGCCTTGTTGCATGGTTCGCCCTGTATCGCAAGCATCCTGACGGAGAGCACCAGGCAACTGAGCCGGTCGGCGAGTACATGAAGATCGTCGTCAAGAACAAGGACGTTTGGGCTGTCGCTATCGTCGCCTTCCTGGTCTTCGGTATGACCAACGTCAACGGTTCCTACATGGTTGCTGCAGTCACCACCCTCATGGGCGACCCGGCCATGACCGCGATCGCTGGCAACATGTCCACCATCAACACCGTCATCGCTTGCGTTGCTTCCATGATTCTCCCGGTTGTCTTCGCGAAGATGTTCAAGAACATGCGCGCTCCGTTCATCATCTGCCTCGCTGGCACCGCAGTTTGCTTCGCCGCCGTGTTCTTCTTCCCGTACGGCCCGATCACTTGGGTTCTGTTCTGCATCCAGCCGCTCTTCATGGCATGCGTCATGCCCTTCACGAAGATGCTGCCCACCCTGCTTCCCTCCGTCAAGCCCGAGCACTACGGCGTCGCCGGCGGTATCCAGGCAACCCTGCAGAACTTCGGTATGTTCCTGCTCGCATCCTACGTCATCTCCCCGCTGGCAATCGCTGTTACCGGTGCTGTTGACGGTCTCGTCTACTATCAGGGCGTCTATGTCGGCACCGCCATCCTGTGCGTCGTCGCCATCGTGTCCCTGTTCCTGTTCAAGGACGTTCGCTCCAGCGTTGCTGGTAAGATCGAAGACGATATGGCTGCTGCAAAGGCTGCTCAGGAGTAAGATCCTCGCGGCAAGAGGTCGCAAGGTCTTTCAGATTGCGAGGAGCCCGTCGCCTGATTGGTGGCGGGCTCCTTTGCGTGGTGTTTGGTGCGTCGATGGATGACGCGCTTTCAGCGCAATTGCGGGGCATCTAGGCTCGAGTGCGCACGGAGGTGCTTGAAGGGCGCGTTCGATCTTGGATATAAGCCCCCTTGTCCCGCATGGGGTGTGAAAATGATATCGTTTCGAAGCTGGCTGTTCGGCCTGCCGTCTGATTAACAGGAGGAAGCTTTCGTGGGGGAGTGTCATTATTGCTTTGATTGCGGAAGATGCCGTGGCGAGACGCCGCCGGCGGTTTACGTTCACCGCTGCCCTGCGTGCAGGCACGTCAATCCGCATGGTTCGAAAGAGTGTGAGCAGTGTGGCGAGTCTTTGCTTCTTGATCCGAATCGCGTGTATGCGAAGAAGCCTTCTTCAGCAGAGGGGAAGTAGGCTTTAGGCCCAAGAATCCGGGAGGATAGCCCTATGATCAGCAAGTCAGTTTCGCGGGGGCGCCTACGCAGCGCTTATCCTCTTCGCTAAATCCATCGCTAAGCCTACAAAAAGCACCGACATGCTTTGTAGGAAGTTCCGTAGGTCGCCTTTGACGCCGTCTTTAGAATTGTTAACGCATTATTAGCGCGTTGCGCCTGATCAGAGGCTGTTTGGCGCGACGCAGAGCAAGGAGGATTCCTATGTGTTTTAGACCCGCAGACGCCTCTGCTGACGCAGGCGTCAACAAGTGCCCCGAGTGCGGCAAGGTTCTCCAGGCCATGGGCGGCATGGTCCTGAAGAAGTGCCCGTTCTGCAAGTGCGACTTCACCCCGTACCTCAACGGCGAGAAGCCGATTCCCGGCGCAGCTGCTCCCGCAGCTCCCGGCGCCCCGGCAGCTCCCGGCGCCCCGGCAGCTCCCGGCGCCCCGAAGCCGCCCGTAGCTTAAGCTGCCCCTCGCTCAAGCCATTTGCGGTTTAATGTCGTAAGCGTGACGGCGCGTCCGTAGAGACGGATTCGCTTTGAGCTCCCTCGCGTTAGCGGGGGAGCTTTTTTTGATGATGCGCCTCGCTCGTTGGTCAAAAAATCGACTTAGGCAGCGTTTTTGCGCGATTTTCCCCTGATTTGCGTTCGGGCTTTGTGCAGGCAAATAACGCACAGGCTTCTGATCAGGGGAAACGTAAAACAGCTTTATGACAGCATTCGCTCAAAGAGCTGTTTCCCCTGATTTCTCCTGCCTAAGTCGATTTTTTGACCACTCCAAGCTGTTCGTTTCGCTTGCGCAAGGTGCGGCGACGGGTTGATGACCGAATTAATAGCTTTCGAAGGTCTTTTTGCGCGATTGGCTTTAGGTTGGTGCATGCCTTGCTCGAGGTTGGGTACAATCGCATACGTTATGAAGCAAACCAACAAGGAGGCCATCGATGGGCAACTGCCTCGTCGCGCAGTCCGGCGGACCGACTGCTGTTATCAATGCGAGCCTGGCTGGCGTCATTCGCGCCAATCAGCTCAACCCCGTGTACGACCGCGTGTTCGGCGGCATTCACGGTATCGAGGGCGTGCTTGAAGACAAGCTCTACGATCTGACCGATCTTTCCAGCCGCGACATCGACCTTTTGAAGCAGACGCCTTCTTCGGCGCTCGGCACCTGCCGCTATAAGCTCAAGCGCGGCAACGATACCGACTACAAGCGCCTTGTCGAGGTCATGGATGCTCACGACATCGACGTGATGTTCTACATCGGCGGCAATGACTCCATGGATACCGTCGACGCCCTTTCCGAGTGGGCCGAGGCCAACGGCGTGGCAAAGCGCTTCGTCGGCATTCCGAAGACGGTTGACAACGACCTCGTCCCCGTTGACCACTGCCCGGGCTTCCCGAGTGCCGCAAAGCTCGCCTGCCAGGTCACCCATGCAACTCGCATGGATTATGACGCCTACACGCGCTCCGAGGTCTTCGTCCTGGAAACCATGGGCCGCGATGCCGGCTGGTTGGCTGCAAGCTGCTGCCTTTCCGGTGACGTTGACCTGTTGGTCCTTCCCGAAATCGACTTCGACAAGGAGGCCTTCCTCGCCGAGGTGAAGAAGAAGATGGACGAGAAGAACGAATGCTACATTGTGGTCTCCGAGGGTGCTCACTACGCCGATGGCAGCTATCTTTCCGCAGGTGACTCCGCTAACGACGGTTTTGCTCATGCGGTTCTCGGCGGTGCGGCCCTCACGCTCAAGCAGATGATCGTCGACGCGGGCATCGCGCCGCGCGGCGTGGTGCAGGACCTGTCCCGTGCCGCTCGCTCCTCCAATTTCGCGCAGAGCTTGGTCGACGTGACCGAGGCCTACGAGCTCGGCATGAGCGCCCACATGCGCTCTGCTGACGGCGCCTTCACCGGCCAGGTCGTCGGCGTGCGCCGCGAGGACCGTGACGGTCGCTACAACGCCACCTTCTTCGCCGGCCCCGCATCCGCGTTCGCCAACCACGTCAAGCACTTCCCGGTTGAGTGGATCCTGCCCAACTATCAGGGCATCACCCAAGAGGCGCTCGACTACCTGGCGCCGCTCATTGAGGGTGAGCCCAAGCTCATCTACGAAAACGGCGTGCCTGCAACCATCGAGGCCTTCAATCGCCGCTAAGCCGGCTGTCGAGATACCTTCACTGAGGGGTGGGCTTTCGCTCACCCCTTTTTCGTAGAGAAGGTAAGCGCTCCATGGTTCGCGCGGGCGATGGGGAAGGTAAGCCGAAGATAAGACGAAGGCGAAGAGTAAAGCCGCGATTCCGCAGCCGCATCAAATTTGAACCGTTTTGCGGCGATGGCCTTGCGGCGTGCTCTTCGCCTTCGGCATAAGGCGTCCATGACGTAACGGCTTAGCTTTTCGCCTTCGTCTCTGTCTGCGTTTACAAAACGAGCTCGATGAGCGTTTTCGCGAAGAACAGGACTAGAACCACCAGCATGATGGGCTTTACGGCGCCAGCGCCCTTGCCGTTGAACAGGCTCACGCCCATCCAAGCGCCCAGCATGTTGAATAGCCCCGCCACAATGCCGAGCAGAAGCCACACCTGCCCGTTGATCAGAAACACCACGAGAGCCGACACGTTGGTCGAAAGGTTCACTACCTTCGTTGCGCCTGCCGCCTGGTTGAGGGCCATGCCGGCGATAGAGGTGAAAGCCAGCATGAGGAAGGTGCCCGTTCCCGGGCCGTAGAAACCGTCGTAGACGCCAATTGCGAAGGCGACCACTAGGGAAAGCGTCAGCATACGGCCCGCGGAAGGAAGGATTTCTGGCGGTTCCATGCTTTTCGGACGCATGATGTAGGCGGCCGTCAGGGGTACGATGATCAGCATGATCCAACGCAGGGTTTCATCGCTGAAGGCGAGCGCCAGGTTTGCCCCGGCGGCAGATCCGGTGATGGCAACTCCCGCGCAGGGCAGCGCTAAGCGCCAGTTTACGAAACCCTGTTTGACGAAACGCCCCGTGGCTAATGCCGTACCCATGCAGGCCATCATCTTGTTGGTGGCAACGGCGACATGCGCGGGTACGCCTGCCATGAAGAAGGCGGGAAGCGATATCAATCCGCCGCCGCCCGCGATGGCGTCGACGAAGCCCGCTATCAGTGCAAGCGGGCACACTATGATGAAGGGAAGAAAGGATTCCACTGTTAAGAAGCTTGTCTTTCCGTGTCGGTTTTGCGGTCGGACTATTGTATCCCTGCAAGCAGCTTTTGCCTTGATGATCTTGCTTTGACAACTCCAAGAGGAGGGTTCCTCTTGACGCTGCTGAATGACACATCAGGATCTTTGTGCGAAAATTGACGGCGAAATAACTAAGCATGTGAGGTAATTGGCAATGGCAGCGCAGTTCAAGGTTCGCACCGCACAGGGTGCGAAGGTCGCATATTTGCAGCGAGAGCTGAATCTTCCTCGATTTATCGCGAGCACCCTCGTCGCTCGCGGAATCGAGGATTTGGATTCTGCGCGCACATTCCTCAGCCCTTCCCTCGAGCGTGACTGGCTCAACCCTTACGACATCCCCGGTATGTCCGATGTGGCAGACGCCCTCGAAGACGCCGTTCGCAAACGCAAGCACGTCGTGGTCTTCGGTGATTTTGACCTCGACGGCATATCGGCTACCACTGTTCTCACGCGCGGCTTGCGCGCGCTTGGAGGTAAGGCAACGCCCTTTATTCCGCGCCGTTTCGACGAAGGCTACGGCATCACCGCTGCGGCATACGAGCGTATCAAGCCGCTTGAGCCCGAGCTTATCGTGACGGTTGACTGCGGTATCGCCTGCAAGCATGAGGTGTCGACCATCTTGTCCGATGGCATCGATGTTGTCATCACTGACCACCACGAAGCGGCCGATCTTGTGCCGCAGGGAGTTCCCGTGGCCGACCCCAAGATGGGGCAGGGCTGCGAGAGCTCCATACTTGCGGGTGTCGGCGTTGCCCTCAAGCTGGTTCAGGTGCTCGGAAGCCGCATGGGGTATCCCCATCTGTGGCGCTCCTACACCGACTTCGCCACCTTGGGCACCGTTGCCGACCTCATGCCCATGCGCGGGGAAAACCGCGCGCTTGTGGCGGACGGCCTAGAGAAGATGAATGCCAATCCGCGGCCCTGCATTGCCGCGCTTTTGGGCACTACCGGCGTTGCGGGCAAACCTCTGACAGCTACCAACCTAAGCTTCTCCCTGATTCCGCGCCTCAACGCTGCGGGTCGCATGGGGGATGCCCAGATTGCCCTTGACCTTCTGATGAGCGACAGCTTCCCCGAGGCCTGCGCACTTGCCGAGCGCCTCGAATCCGTAAACGACCAGCGCCGCGCCATTGAAGCGGAGCTTTCCGAAATCGCAAAGGATCAGGCGGCTCGCATCTACCAAGGTCAACGCGCCTTGGTGGTGTCGGGTGAGGGCTGGCATGAGGGCGTGAAGGGTATCGTGGCAAGCCGCTTGGTCAACAGCTACGGCGTCCCCACGCTTCTGTTCACCATTGATGGCGAAGAGGCCCGCGGTTCGGGTCGCAGCGTCGGTTCGGTCAACCTGTTTGCCGCCATCGAGTCGGTGGCAGATCTCACCACGCGCTTCGGCGGTCATGAGGCTGCAGTGGGCGTGACTCTACCCACCAGCAACATCCCCGAGTTCACGCGTCGCCTGTGCGCTTATATGGACGAGCTGCCAGATGATGACTTCCATCCCCTTATTGAGATCGATACTTGCGTCGAACTCGATGAGCTCACCTTAGACAATATCGCCAAGCTCGAGAACCTGGCTCCCTTTGGCCAGGAGAACCCCGTGCCCTGCTTCCTCGCACGCAACGTCACCCTTACCAACGCGCGTGCGGTTGGAGCCGACAAGAACCATTTTGCCTGCACATTGACCAACGGCCGTTATTCGGTTGGCGGCATTATGTTTCACTGCTCGCAGATCGAAACCCTGCTGTATGCCGACACCCTGGTCGACGCCGCCTTCTCGGTTCAGATCGACGAATGGCGCGGTCGCCGTACGGTGAAGGCCATGCTCGAAGACGTCAGCCCCGCACGCATGTGCAATGCGCTCGAGGCCTGCCTTAACCCCGAGGCCGTGGGCCTGTTCTCGGGTTTGTTTGCAGAAGGTGACGAAGCTCTGCTCGCGCCGGGTGGGCGCAAGGCTGGCGGTCCTGAATGGTGTCGGGCCGCGCGCGACATCAATCGCCAGCGCTGGGCTATGCTGGCCGCCCAAAATCCCGCAGCTCTCGAGGATGCGGTCATCCGCGCCCTCATCGGGAACTTCGAGCCCCATCCCTCGCAGCGCATGATCCTCGAGCGGCTCAAGGCCGACCAGTCCACCCTCGCCGTCATGGCAACGGGCCGCGGCAAGTCGCTGACCTTCCAGGTGCACGCTGCCTGGCGCGCCCTCGTAAAGGGTCAGGCAAGCCTGTTCGTATACCCCCTGCGTGCGCTCATCGCCGATCAGGCCTTCCGCATCTCGTCCACCTTGGAGGAGTTCGGCATCACCTGCGCCGTCATTACCGGCGAGAGCATCCCCGAAGAGCGGGCCGAGGTGTACGAGGCCTTGGCGAAGGGAGCGCTCGACATCGTCATGACCACGCCCGAGTTTTTCTGCTACCACGTTTCAAGCTTTGCCGCCTGCGGCCGCATCGGTTTTGCGGTGGTTGACGAAGTCCATCATATCGGCATGTCCAAGGCGGGCCAGCGCCCTGCCTATGTCGAGCTCGGTCGAGCGCTGGCAAGCCTCGGCGAGCCCACCGTCCTTGCGGTAACGGCAACTGCCTCCGATGACGTGGCTCGCATCATCGATTCCTCGCTGCCGCTTGACGAAGGCGTCTTCGACGAAACCTCGCGCGACAACCTCTTCGTCGATGACCAGCGCAACATCAAGAACCGCGATGACTACCTGGCCTCCCTGGTTGCGACGGGTGAGAAAACGGTCATTTACGTCAACTCGCGCGAGCAGTCGGTGGCCCTTGCGCGCATCCTGCGCAGGCGCGTTCCCCAGATTGCGCCCCTCATCGGCTTCTATAACGCCGGCCTTACCCGGTTTGAGCGCAGCCGCATAGAGGAGCTGTTCCGCACGGATGCGCTCACGGTGCTGGTTGCCACCTCGGCCTTCGGAGAAGGCGTGGACATTCCCAACATCCGCCACGTGGTTCTCTACCACATGCCCTTCAACGAGATCGAGTTCAATCAGATGAGCGGTCGTGCCGGGCGCGATGGTCTTCCTGCTGTGGTGCACCTGCTCTACGGCCGTGGCGATATAGCCATAAACGAGCGTATTCTGGCAGAAATGACACCTGACCACGACGTCATGGCCCAGGTATACCGGCGCCTGCGCGCTTTGCAACGCGCCAATCCGGGCGAGTTCTTCTGCTTGACATCGATGGATTTGGCCACCCTTGCAAGCGACGATCTGCACAAGGTGAGCCCCTCGTCTGCCGCCTGCGGCCTCGCCGTTTTCCAAGAGCTGGGCTTGATTGAAACACGTGTATCCTATAGTGCAGGACGTACCCTGTATTGGATTCGCGTCAACGAGCAGGCCTCTCGCGTGGAGCTCTCCGACAGCATCCGCTATCGTGAGGGCCTTGATGAGCGCGACGTGTTCAACGCGTTTAGAGACTGGGCCATGCGCTGCGATTCGCAGGGCCTGACCGTACGCGTATCTCGGCCGATCGTGCCGAGCAACTGGCGTCGCTGGTATTAGCGGCGGCAAGCTTGAAGATTGTTTCGCGGCGGGGAACATATCGTCTTGCCGCTGGTAATCGGGTTTGCACGATGGAGCATCAATGGTCGGGCGCAAGTCCGCAGGTTTCGTTGAGGGCAGGCTTAAAGGAAGGGAGGCGCTCGTGGGCGCTGAACGATACAAGAAGGAAGAGCTTCTCGGCGAAGCCATGCCGGGCGCCTCAGACGGACGTCCGGTAGAAGACATGCTCGGTCGCGCCTATGCCCCCGAGCGCTCCATGGCGGCGAATGCCAAGCGTGCGGAAAGCCGCGGACCCAAAACCCCCGAGGAGCGCTTTGCCGAGCTCAAGGAGCTTTCCGATACCTACCTTGACGCCTCCGAGTGCGTCATGCTCAAGCGTGCCTACGACTTCGCCTCGGCTGCTCACAAGGGTCAGTGCCGCAAGAGCGGCGAGCCCTTTATCATCCACCCCATCGAGGTAGCCATCATTCTCGCCGATCTTCGCATGGACGTCGAAACCCTGTGCGCTGCGCTTCTGCATGACACCGTGGAAGACACCGACGTCACCGCCGCCGACGTGGAGCGGACCTTCAACGCTCAGGTGCGCCAGCTGGTTGAAGGTGTCACCAAGATCACCCAGATCGAAGTGGAAAGCCTCTCCGACGAGCAGGCTGCCACCATCCGCAAGATGTTCGTAGCCATGAGCAAGGACATTCGCGTCATCGTTATCAAGCTTGCCGACCGCCTGCACAACATGCGCACCCTGGCCGCCTTGCGCGAGGACCGCCGCATCTTCAAGTCCCGTGAAACGCTTGAGATCTATGCGCCGATCGCGCACCGACTGGGCGTCAACTCCGTCAAATGGGAGCTTGAGGATCTGTCCTTCTTCTACCTGGAGCCCAACAAGTACAAGCAGGTCTCGCGCATGGTCACCGACAGCCGCGCCGATCGCGAAAGCTATCTGGGCGACGTTATCGGCATTCTTCGCAGCGAAATGGAGAAGGTGGGCATTCAGGCGCAGATCATGGGCCGTCCGAAGCATCTGTACTCCATCTACCAGAAGATGTCTACCAAGGGCAAGGGCTTCTCTGAGATCTACGACCTCATCGCGGTGCGCATTATCGTGAAGTCCGTGCGCGACTGCTATTCGGCTCTCGGCGCGGTGCATACGCTGTGGCATCCCATGCCGGGACGCTTCAAGGATTACATCGCCATGCCCAAGTTCAACATGTACCAGTCGCTTCACACGACGGTCATGGGACCGGCGGGCCGCCCGCTCGAAGTGCAGATCCGTACCGAGGAAATGCATCAGAAAAGCGAATACGGCGTCGCCGCGCATTGGCGCTACAAGGAGTCTGGCGGCAAGGGCTCAAACGATGATCTCGATCAGCAGCTGGCCTGGCTTCGCCAGATGGTCGACTGGCAGGACGAGACGCAGGATTCGCGCGAGTTCCTCAAGTCGCTCAAAATGGATCTCGCGCCGTCAGAGGTCTTCGTATTCACGCCTAAGGGCAAGGTCATGAATCTCCGCGCAGGCTCTACTCCCGTTGACTTTGCCTACGCCATCCACACCGAGGTCGGCAACCATTGCGTCGGGGCGAAGGTAAACGGCTCCATTGTTCCCTTGACCTACGCGCTTCAAACGGGCGACCGTGTCGAGATCCTCACGCAGAAAAGCGCAGGCCCATCGCGCGACTGGCTCAACATTGTGAAAACGCCCTCCGCACGCAGCAAGATCAGATCCTACTTCTCGAAGATCAGCCGAAGTGACGACCTGCAGTTCGGTCGCGACAAGCTTACGCGCGAGATGCGCAAGCACGGCTTAGGTATCTCGAGCGCCCAGTCCATGCGCGCCATGAAACAGGTTGCCGAGCACATGGGCTTCCGCGATCCCGATGACATGCTGGTCAACATAGGCACGGGCAAGGAGAGCGCCCAGCACGTAGCCAACCGCCTTCTCAAGATTTTGGTTGACCGAGGAACCGAAGACGCCGAAAAACCTAGCATAGGAGCGGGATCCGGCTCTACGGGCATCATGCCCCCCATGCTCACCAGCGTGAAGCGTCCGAAGAAGCACGAGACGCATTCTTCGAACGGCGTGGTGGTGAAGGGCATCGACGACGTTCTCGTGCGTCTGTCGAAGTGCTGCAACCCCGTCCCCGGTGACGAAATCCTCGGTTTCGTAACGCGTGGCCGCGGCGTCTCGGTGCATCGCGCCGACTGCCCGAACGCCGTCGACCTGAAGAAGGAACCCGAGCGCCTCATCAACGTCTCGTGGGAGGGTACCCAGTCCAAGGCGTCCTCGTATCAGGTGGAGATCTACATTGAGTCCCTCGATCGTTTGAACCTTCTCCTCGATGTCACGAGCGTTTTGTCCGAGGCGGGTGCGAACGTCATGTCCTGCTCGCTCACCACGCATCGTGACGGCGTGGTTGAGATGCGCTTCCTCATCCAGATATCCGATCTTTCCGCTATCGAGCGCACGCTCAAGCGCCTTACCGAGGTGGAAAACGTTTTCGAGGCGCGTCGTATGGTACCTGGTCAAGCGGGACATGCGAAGCGCTCGAAGTAAGATGCGAAGCGCCTGAGAAGGCTTAAGGGAAAGGAGCCCCATGGCAACCGATCTGTACGAAGTGCAGGGCCTGTGCGTAGACGTAAGCTATCTGGTGCTCGGTGCGCTTGAGAACAACACCTACATCATCTCCGATGGGGAAGGCGTGATGGTGGTTGATCCTTCTTGCGAGGTGGATCGCATCCTGCTTGCCCTCGAGGGGAAGGTCCCGGATGTCATCGTGCTCACCCATCATCATTACGACCACATGGGCGCCGCTGCGGCTCTGCGCGAGGCTACGGGTGCGAAGGTGATCGCATCTGACGCTGATGCTCCCTTTGTCGAGGCGCCCAAGTCTGATTTCATGAAGACGGCTGATCCCTGCCCGGTTGACCTTCGCGTCAACAACGCCGACGTGGTCAAGCTTGGCAATATGGAGTGGAAGGTCATCTCCACTCCGGGGCATACGCCGGGAAGCATGTGCCTGTTTCTCATTCCGCAATTTGGCAATCACCCGCAAGGTTTGCCCGTGCTCATCACGGGCGACACCCTGTTTGCGGGCACGGTCGGCCGCACAGATTTCGAAGGCGGCAGCATGGAGCAGATGAGGGCTTCCGTGAAGAAGCTCGCTTATCTTCCCGATGATGTAGCCGTTTTGCCCGGGCATAATAGCCTGACTACTATCGGTGCGGAAAGAAAGCGCGTATTCGCGCGTTTCGGAGCCGAGTAGAGGTTCCATTCGCCCCATTGCGGTGTGTCCCCGCCATTGTGTGCGGTACACTCTGATATCGGCAGTTTGTTGTACACGTCCGCAGTGCGGACGTCATGCGTGAAGGAGCATGAACCATGGCCAAACAGAAGAAGTTCGACTACTTCGAGGCGTACGCCCAGCTTACTGAGCTCGCCGTTAAGGAAGCCGACATCCTGATCAACGCTTTTGAGAATTACACGGTTGCAGCTGACCTCCCGCCTGTTCTCGAGCAAGTTCACGAGATTGAGCATCAGGGCGATATGGTTAATCACGCCATCTATCAGAACGTAGCAACTGACTTCATGCCGCCCATTGATCGCGAAGACATCGTTGAGCTGGCTCATGATCTCGATAATATCCTTGACTCCATCGAAGACGTGCTCATGCATATGTATATGTACGATGTGCGTACCATGCCTGATCCTGCCCATGAGCTCGTGCAGCTCATCAAGAAGAGCTGTGAGAGCCTCAACGGCGCCATGGCTGACTTCAAGAACTTCAAGAAGACCAAGGACTTCCGCAAGCATATCGTTGACGTCAACGACTTCGAGGAAGCCGCCGACAAGGTCTACCTTACCGCTATGCGCCATCTTCATGTTAAGGACAACGAAGACCCCATGCACGTTCTGGTTTGGTCTCGCACCTATTCACGTATGGAGCGTTGCGTGGATGCCTGCGAGCATGCTGCCGATGTCATGGCTACGGTCATTCTGAAGAATCTGTAATGCTGCGGCCGTGCTGACGCAACGGCCGCCAACTTGACGCTGCGAAGGGCCCCGGCACCTACATCGAGCGCTTTTGCACTTGCCTTCGCCTACCGAAGTAGGCTCAGTCGTGCAACTCACTCGCTGCAGGCACCGGGGCCCTTCTCGCTGTGCTCCTCAGGCGCATGTCCGGCGCTTCTTGCTCTCAGAAGTTTCGGGGTGCTCAGACGTTTCGGTTCTTACTCCACTTTGACAATGACGGCGCTGTAGGCTTCGCCTGCAAAGTTGCGCCCATGGGTGAGCCTGCGTGCCGCTTCGAGGTCAAACGAGGGCGCGTCGAAGGCGAGTATTCCCTCGAAGGCCAGATGCCGCGCCTCATCGTAGAGATCCCAGAAGCTCATGGTGGACACCTCGCCCGTCAAGGGGTTTTCCCAGGGCAGGTGATCGTGGTTGTCGAAATCGCTTTCGAAGATCTCTTTGTTGCGGTGGCTCATGGCGCGCAGGAAGGAATGCCTGCGTATAAGGGTTTCAAGCGAGCCTATGAGCTGGCGTTTAACGCCGCGCGGCGAGTGGAATACGCGGCCCTGCACGGTGCGCATGTGTTTGAGCGATGCTCTGAAGGAATTTGCAGGGATAGTCCAGGCAAACACCGAATCGGCAACGTGCACATACATCTTCGAGACGATGTCGAGCACTTGGTCGCTTGCGCGCAGCACCTGGGTAGATGGGTTGAACTGACGGGCTGTGGTCTGAAGCTTTACGGTGAGCATCATCTCGTCGAGCTCGCTTTCGATCACGGCGTGGACTTCGCTGTGATCCTGGCGATCGAGACCCTCGATGCCCGCATCGCAGATGGCGTGCTCATAGGAGTAGACCAAGGGATGCACGGATCGATCGAGCAGGTAGTGGCACAGAAAGCCGAGCGCATAGGCGCGGCCGATGGCGCGCTCGTCTTCTTCCAAGAGCGAAACCGCGCGCTTCATGGCAAGTATAAGCTTAGGGGTTTGCTCGCGATGCATGCGGCTGCCAAGTCCGTGGGCCTGTCTGAGCAGGGGGTCGACATGTGCGTAGAACAGGGGATCTGGGCCTTGGTTGCCGAGCAGGAATGCGTGGTGCTCATCGCGGGAGCCGCCGATGGTGGAATAGAGGGCGTCGTATACGTCGCTGCCGAACAGGTCATGGGTGATAAGCGAAGGCATGATGTTTCCTTTGCTGCTTGAAGACGGGGCTTCGTCGTATAAAGTCTGCGTTTGTCGTAAGTATTGTACCCGCGATGCGTGAGGGGAGTCACCGGTTGCGCATGAAGTTCATAAAGCAGACTTGCCTCGCCTAAACGACGAGGAGCCCGAAGTGCTTCGAGCTCCCTTTGGCGTAGAGAATTGGGTTTTGTGCGCTTGCTTCGCTTTCGTCGCCTTTACGGGCGTAGGTGCAAATACCGCTTCTGCCCTTTTTACGGACGCAGGCCCATGCCGCCTTCCAGCGTGAGGGTCTCACCGGTGAGGTACTTGAAGTCGGGATTGGCCAGCTGAACTACCACGCGGCCGATTTCCTTCTCGACGTCGCCGTAGTGGCCCATCGGGGGCATCTTCACGTTGGCTTCGAAGGCCTCGGGGTAAGCGGCCTTGAAGTTCTCGAGCGCTGCGGTCCAGGCGATGGGGCAGATGACGTTGACGTTGATGCCGTCCGGGCCCCACTCGGTGGCAGCGACGCGGGACAGGCCGCGGATGCCCTCCTTGGCTGCTGCGTAGGCGCACTGGCCGTAGTTGCCGAAGAGGCCCGCGCCGGATGCGAAGTTGATGACGGAGCCCTTGGTTTCCTTCAGGTACGGATAGCATGCCTGCATGTAGTAGAAGGCGGCGTAGAGGCCGGAGTACATGGCGAGGTCGAACTGCTCGGTGGTGTGGTCGGCCAGCGTGACGCCGGATGCGGATGCCTGTGCGTTGTTTACCAGCACGTCGATGCGGCCGAACTTCTTGATAGTCTGGTTGATGACGCTTTGAACCACGGCTGCGTTGTCTGCGCCGGCGTTGACGTCGGCCTGAACGATGAGGACTTCAATGCCGTGCTCGCCTTCGAGCTTTTCCTTTGCAGCCTCAAGCTTAGCCATGTTGCGTCCGGTGATGACGAGGTTGCAGCCTTCCTTGGCGTATGCGGTGGCAATGCCGAAGCCGATGGAGCCGGCGGAGCCGTCCTTCAGCGCAGCGAAACCGGCACCGGTGATGATCGCGGTCTTGCCCTTAAGAAAACCCATGATGTCTCCTCTTCGTGCGATGATTCGTGTAGGGGTGTATGTTGCATTCAATGGTATGTACATCCTACGAATAATCGTGTTTCTAATTTGTGACATCCTCCAATGGAGAGCGCAATGCAGGGTAAGCGGTACGATAGAAAAGGGCTGGGCTTGGGCGCAGGGTATCCGAGTTGAGTGGAGTTTGAGTCTTCTGGCGAAAAGTCCCCGATCGGCGATGTAGTCCTTGTGGGTTGTTGGATGTGGTCTAACAAAGACTTGACAGGCATGGTAAAATTCCGAACTGTTATTTGTCTGCAACACCTAAGATAGGATTATTCAGAATGGATTTGGCTAAGCAAGCAAAGATCGTAGACTCCATTCATGACACGCTGAACGATTTCGTCGGTCAGCGCCTGAAGGTTCGTGCCAACATGGGACGATCTAAGATCGTCGAGAGCGAAGGCGTTCTCACTCAGGTTCATCCTCGGCTGTTCATCATGGAAGTTGACCGCAAGCGTGGTCGCACTGCGCGTCAGTCCTATCAGTACGTCGACGTGCTGACTGGTATGGTTGAGCTTTCCCAGAACGGCGAGCCTTTGTTTGCCCCCTTCATTGAAGAGGACTCCATGGAAGAGGGCTTTGCCCCCCTTGATGACTCTGAAAAGGAACGCGTGCTTTCCTAAAGCAAGAGCCTTGCACGGGATAAAGCGATCAAGTGCCTCGGTTGATGAGCCGGGGCACTTTTTTTATCGCGGGGTTCGATCCCTGTGGGTCTTTTGGGAATGAAAAAAGGGCCACAGATGTGACCCTTTCGATTCATGGTG
>CAYZCY010000019.1:0-3106 GCA_964477115.1 uncultured Eggerthellaceae bacterium
CAAAGGCGAAAAAGGCGTACGATCGCATTGTGGCGGCAGGGCCTAAAGAAGGTTGGTCGGGCTACATCATCCTTGCGCTGGTCTGTCTGTGGTTAGCCGTTATGGCCGGGAGTATTCTCCTCTCGATAGATGCAGGTGATCCTAAAAACAGTCCCTCGTTGGATCGTTCCGACATGGTTCTCGTTGAGCTCGAAGACGGGCTATGGGGTTACGTCAACGGGGCCGATCTTGACGAGGCACTCGAACTCGTGCAGTCTGGCGGTGCAAGTGGAGAGGTGTCGATACAGGTTTGGTCAGATGGCGGCGTTCCCATTGGGGAATACCCTGTGTCCGACGTCAGCGTTTCCGGTGGCGAGCATCTTGCATCGGATGGGGGAGGGATGCAGTCATGAGAAAGCTGGTAATCGCTGCCCTTATCTTGGCGGTGGCGGCCGTCGCAATGGCGGCGGTGTTTGTTCGCTTGGTTATCGTCGGTCAGCCAGAGTCCATCGAAAGGCCTGAGTTCATGATGGAAGGTTGATCTTGAAGGACGGTCTTCTTTCGCGAAAAGCAATTTCGGCGCTTTTCGCCTCGGCGGTGCTTCTGTACGCTCTGGTGAACACGCCGAATCTCAAGGTCGTCTTAGTGCCGTTTCTCGTTTGCAGCTTGGCGATCGCGGGTCGAGAGATTGCGCTGGTCAAACACATCACGTCAGGGGCGGTTCCTGCACAAAAAGCCCGTCGAGCCCTAAACGCACTCTCCCCGGAAGGCCTCCGAAGGCCCGATTCTGTACAAAAAGGGCGTCGAAACCTAGAAAAACTCACTGGATGAACGACTTGTGAGCGCAAACCCTTAGGACTCCTAGGCCTTTTTGTGCATCGGATGATCTGCTCTTCTTTAAAAAATTCTTCTAAAAATAAAACAAGGCTCTGAACTGGGGTTTTGCTGGGGAGGCGGAAAACTCCTCAAGCGCGAACATCCCCTTATCTAATCCAAGCCCGCGATTTTGTAGGACTCAACGGCATTTCCGCCAGGCCCGTAGATCTCAACAGTGTTTTTGTACATGCGCGGAAGGTGCGGAGGCTAGCCCATAGGGATCGACGTGGTTTCTGCTCACGCACGGATGATGCGGGCGCTCGTTCGTAGGACTCGATGGTGCGTTTGCGCATGTACGGAAGGTGCGGGTGCTCGCTCGCAGGGTTTGGCGGGGGCTATCTATGCGAAGAGCCGTCACCGCGGCCTCCGAAGCCTTCGCTCCCGCGGTCTCCGCTGCCGCGTCTATTCCGCGGCCTTCGCGGGCTCAGATAGCTCGCCAGCGCAATGCGGGCAGCGAGTTGCGCCTTCCTTGATCTCCTCAAGGCAGAAGGGGCAGGTGGGAGCAGCGGCCTCTGCAGCCTCTTCCTCGGCAGCCTTCTTCTTACCCATGTCCTTCATCTTGTTGAAGGCCTTCACGATGAGGAACACGCAGAAGGCCACGATGAGGAAGTTGATCACGGCGCTCAGGAAGGCGCCGAAGTCGATGGGCTGCTCGCTGCCGGGAACGGGGATGGTAAGCCCCGCGATGCCGGCGCTTGCATCACCGGTGAACAGCTTGATGGCCGGGTTGATGAGATCGTCAGTCAGCGAGGTCACGATGCCCGTGAACGCAGCGCCAATGATAACGCCAACGGCCATGTCCATAACATTGCCGCGGTTGATGAACTCTTTGAACTCGTCGATTATCTTCATGGCGATGCCCTCCTGGCGTTCGTGTAATTCCAACGCCTTCCAGTATAGCCGCGCTCGCGGCGGCGAATGCTACAATCCTTCTATTCGCACACTCACTCGGAAAGCGACCGTATGACCAAGGTTTATTCGCTCACCAAATTCATTGAGGCCGATATCGTCGATGCCTTTTGTTCTCTGCAGAAGGGCTTCACCGATCAGTTCGTGTACTACGACAAGGACAATCCCGTGCGCTACATGGGCCTTGGCCGCTGCATTGCGCTGTCGACGCTCGAAGGCGTGGATTACGAATGCGCAAAGGTCGATCAGCCGCCCGTGTACTTCTCTTTCAACCGCTTCGATGCGGAAAACCCAGCACCCGCCGATGAGCTTTTCAGCGCCTTCCCGCGCCTGAAGTTCATGCTTCCCGAAATCGTCCTCATCGAAAACGATCGCGGCACCATGCTGCAGGTCAACTCGCTCGGGCCGGTGTACCCCGGTCGCGTCGAGCGTTTCATGCGCGCCAGCCAGACAGCGCCCGAGCGCAAGCGCGAGCTCATCCCGTACACGATTGAGCAGGACTCGCGCGAGGAATGGCAGGCCGCCATGGACACGGCGCTTGCCGCCATCGAGGAGGGCCGCGTGAGCAAGGTGGTGCTGTCGCGTCGCAAGAAGCTTGTTGCCGCACATCCCTTCTCCTCCAAAGACCTCCTGGTCAACCTGATCGACGGCGACTCCCGCGGCACGGTGATCCTGTACCGCTACGCTGACGTGTTCTTCTGCGGCTGCACGCCCGAGCTTTTGATTCGCAAGCGCGGCCAGCAAGTTGAGAGCATGTGCCTTGCCGGCACCTGTCCAGCAGGAAATGGCGAAGGTGAGCGCGCCGCTTTCGCAGAGGCTCTGATGAACGACGCCAAGAACCGCGCCGAGCACGACCACGTGGTGCGCTTCATCCGCGACGTTTTTGCGCGCACTTGCTACGATGTCGACGTGCCTGCCACGCCCGGCATCATGTCGCTTGCGCACGTGCAGCACCTGCACACGCCGGCGCGCGCGAAGGTGCTCGAGGGCGTTGACATTTGGGATTTGGCGAACGACCTGCACCCCACGCCTGCGACTTCGGGAACGCCGGTGGGGGAGGCAAAAATGCTCATTCGCCGCATCGAGTCTTACAACCGCGGCTTCTACGTGGGAACCGCCGGTTTCGTTGACGGCAAGGGCGATGGCGAGTTTGCGGTGGCGCTGCGCACGGGCGTGTTCGATGGCGAGATCGGCTGGGTGTACGCAGGTTGCGGCATTGTTGCCGGATCCGACGCCGACGCCGAGTTCGACGAAATCGACCTCAAGCTCAAAACCGTACTGTCCGCCTTCGGCAGCTAGGGAGTTTGCCCATGTCGCAGGACCTGCCCATCCGCCAGCAAGA
>CAYZCY010000019.1:3206-6696 GCA_964477115.1 uncultured Eggerthellaceae bacterium
GGCGCTGACCCACCAGCAAACCACGGCGCTTTATGTGAGCGCGTTTTTCGATGAGCTTGCGCGCTGGGGCGTGCGCGAGGTGGTCATCAGCCCCGGCTCGCGATCGACCGCGCTTGCCATGTGCGCCTTCGAGCTCGCGCAGCGCTACCCCGATCGCATGCGCGTTTACCTCGATGTCGATGAGCGCGGCGCGGCCTTCTTCGCGCTGGGCATGGCTAAGTCGGCCGGACGCCCGGTGGCGCTTGTGTGCACGTCGGGCACGGCCGTTGCCAACTACCTGCCGGCCGTGGTGGAGGCCGACACCTCGCGCGTGCCGTTGATCGTGCTGTCGGGCGATAGGCCCATGTGCCTGCAGGGCCTCGGCGCCCCGCAGACCTGCGACCAGGTGAAGATCTTCGGCAGCTACGTGCGCGCCTTCCGTCAGATGCCCGAGCCTTCCGCCCGCAGCGTTGATCTGAGCTTTGCGCGCCAGGCTGCCCGTGAGGCCGTGCTGGCTGCCATGGGTCCGGGTGCCACCGGCCTGCGCGAAAACGACATCACGGGTGCGGGAAATGAGCCTCGTTTAGGCGCGGAATCCGCGGCCGAGGCGCATTGCGTCATCGCCTCGCGCGGCTGCGCCTACATGGCGGGTCCCGTGCACCTGAACTTCCCCTTCGACGAGCCCCTCAAGCCCGACTTCAGCGTGGAGGGTGTCTTTGAACTTGGCGCTAAGCCGGCGCTGCCGCATGGTGCTGCCGCTATCGCGGGGCATACCGCGTTCGGACCCGATGCCTACCTTCCCCTTGAAATGATGCTCTCTGGCCAGCGAGTGCTGGTTTTGGCTGGCGAAGGTACCTGCGAAACGCTCGCGGAGGCTCGTGCCGTGGCGGATTGGGCGCAGTTGCACAAGTACCCGCTGCTGGCCGATCCGCTGTCGGGTTTGCGCAGCTTAGGCGATGATTGCGTGATCGACAACTATGACAACATCCTGCGTGGGGAAGATGCGCCTACCCCTGATGTGGTCATTCGCTTCGGGCGTTATCCGGTGTCTAAGGTGGCGTCCCTCGGGCTGGCCAAGCGGGCGGCTATCAACATCGTGGTCGACGTGGCGCAGACGCGTGATTTCAACAGCGAGACGGATGTTTTCGTGGCGTGCACGCCTTTGGATTTCGTGCTGCATGATTGGCTTGACGGTGCCGATCAGGTGCAAGAGCACTTTTTCGATCAATGGGTGCGCTTGAATGATGGAGAACGTGAGTGCATTCTGGCTGTGGCCAAGGCTGGGGACGGCGTGGCGGCCGGGGCTGACACGACAGCCGCGGTTGGGGCGGAGGCCGGGGCTGCCGCTGAGGATGGCGCTGCCGGCGCGCTTACCTTCTCCGCTTCTTCCGAGCTCGTCTTTGAAGGCGCTATCGTGCGCAAGATGCTCGATCTCATCCCCGAGAGGTCCTGCTTGTTCTCGGCCAACTCCATGGCCATTCGAGCGATCGACACCTTCCTCGTCAAGGAGGACAAGCCCCTCGCGGTGCTTTGCAACCGCGGCCAAAACGGCATCGACGGCACGGTGTCCACGGCGCTTGGCGTTGCTCAGCGCTTCGACCAGACCACGTTTGTGACGGGTGACTTCACCATGCTGCACGATTTGAACGCGCTCGCCCTGCAGCATGAGCTGCTTGCGCATCACGGGTCTGCGGCGGGCGAGCCTGATCGGTCCGTCGTCATCGTGCTGCTGAACAACAAGGGCGGTGCCATCTTTGACATGCTTCCGCAGGCTTCGGACGAGCCCTATTTCGAGCGCCTGTTCCTCGTGCCGCAGGATGTGTGCTTCGAGCATGCGGCGGCTGCTTTTGGCGTTCCTTATGCAAGCGCTTCTTCGGTGGAAGAATTTGCCGCGGCTTACGAGGGCTTTTTGGGCAAACCCGGCATCAGCCTGATCGAGGTGGGCGTTCCTCTGCGCGGCGTGCGCGAGCGGTACGCGCCTTATCAGCTGCCTGCGCGGGACAAGCTTTGAGTTCGGCCGATACGACGAAGGACGATGCCATGAAACCAGCAGCACGCATCAGGTTCCACGAGGGCTCCTTCGCTCACAACGGCGTTGTGTACGGTTTCGGCCGCTATGAGCGAGAGGCTGATGCTGGCTTTGGCTTCGCGGTCGCTCCGGGTGGCTCGGGCGGTTCGGACTTCGCAAGCAATTCGGGCGGTTTTAGCGGCGCCCCTGGCTTAGGCGGTTTTGGTGATGCAGCCGATGCGAGCGCCGACCTTGTCTCAGCTGCGCTGCCTCGCGTTCCCTTTATCCTGCTGCATGGCTTTGCGCAGAGCGCCGCATCCTGGGATGAGGTTGCCCGCCTTCTCCTTTCTGGCTGCGAAGATGAGCCCTCCTCGCTCGATGTCACCCCCAGTGCCGCGCGTGCCGCAGCGCTTCCCGATCTCGAAGCTGCCCCCGGTGCCGCGCGTGCCGCAGCGGCGCCCCTATTGTTCGATCCCGACTGCATAGGCGCGGTGTATGCGCTCGATTTCGTGGGCCACGGCCTGAGCGACCACCCTGATTCCGAGACGCCGTATGACATGGACGAGGCTTGCGCGTGCGTCAAGGCTTTCGTGGATTGGGTGGCTCGGCGCGAAGGTGCGCGCCCCGTGCTCGTGGGTTATTCGATGGGCGGGCGCATTGCGCTTGAGGCGCTGGTACGTTTTGGTGTCAAGGCTCAGTACGAGGTGCCCGTTCGGGGAGCTTGGCGCTCGCTGGTGTCCGGAATTGCCGGCAAAAGGCGGTCGCGGCCGAATTCGCCCGAGCTTGCCATTGCGGGACTTGTTTTGGAAAGCGCCGGCTTGGGTCCTGCTGATGAGGCCGAGCGCGAGGCTTTGCGTGAGCGCAATTGCGCGTGGGCGAAGCGCGTGCGCGAAGAGGGTGTCGAGGCCTTCATGGATTATTGGGAGAGCCTGCCCCTGTTTGAATCGCAGCGCGCTCTTCCCGAGGCAAAGCGCGCGTCGGTGTGGGCCGGGCGTTTGGCGAACCGTGCGGAGTCCTTGGCTCGCAGCTTCGAGGGCACGGGCCAGCATAGGCAGTCCTTGCGGTCCGAGTCCCTGGCGGTTCTTGCCCGCGCGCAGGAGGCCGGGGTGCCCGTGCTGTACGTGGCGGGCGAACTCGACGCGAAATACCTCGCTGTTGCCCGCTGTGTCGCCGACAAGCTGCCTGGCCACATGAGCTCCATACGAGAGAATTCGCATTTTTGTGCAAAAAATTGCGGTTTTGAACGATTTGAAAATGCTGGCGAAGGTAAGCGCAAAAACGCCCCTGACGTTTCCGCAGGTCAGAGCCCTGATTTTTCTGATGCTTTGAATGGTGCCCCGGAAGTGGGCCAAAATCGCGCCGAAAAATCGTGCAAAACCGAAAATAATTACCGAAAACTGAGCAATTGCTCGTATGAAGTTCTTGGGGCGGGGCACAACGTGCACTTAGAGCAGCCGGAAGGGTACGCGCGCCTGCTGGGCGCTTTTGCCGCCACGCTTTAGG
>CAYZCY010000019.1:6796-19602 GCA_964477115.1 uncultured Eggerthellaceae bacterium
GCTTTAGGGGCGGCGTTTGGTCGAGCCGTCGGGCCGCGCTCGCTGGTCGAACTGGCCGCATTCGCCGTTTCAGCTGGGCACATTTTCTTGTGCTCTTGCCGTAAGGGGTACCCAAAATCTTGTGGGAAAGTTAATATATAGCTATTCGCAGCATAATCAAATCAGGTTCATATTTTGCCGGTTCTCAAGGCTTTTGAAGAGGACGTCTTCGGATGTGCTCTTTTGGTGTGTTGAGGGGCTTTTCGGTGCTATGTTGAACCTGCGGGAAGAAAGTCCGGAACCTCATGACCGACATTCAATGGCAACGCGGCAAGGAATACAAGGAGATCATCTACGAGACCTATGAGGGTATCGCCAAGATCACCATCAACCGCCCGCATCGCCGCAACGCCTTCACTCCGCTGACCAACGCCGAGATGTTCGACGCCTTCACCATCGCGCGTGATGATGCGTCCATCGGCGTTATCCTGCTTACCGGCGCCAATCACGGCGGCGCGCACGAAGACGAGGCCTTCTGCTCCGGCGGCGACCAAAAGGTTCGCGGCAACGGCGGATACGTGGGCGAGGACACTATCGCCCGCCTGAACGTCCTTGACCTGCAGCGCCTCATCCGCGTGGTGCCCAAGCCGGTTATTGCCATGGTGAACGGTTACGCCATCGGCGGCGGCAACATTCTCACCATGGTGTGCGACCTCACCATTGCAGCTGAAACCGCCAAGTTCGGCCAGACGGGTCCGAAGGTCGGCAGCTTTGACGCTGGCTACGGCTCTGGTCTGCTTGCGGCCATGGTCGGCCAGAAGAAGGCACGCGAGATTTGGTTCCTCTGCCGCCAGTACTCCGCTCAGGAAGCGCTCGACATGGGCCTTATCAACAAGGTGGTTCCCTTTGACGAGCTCGAGGCAGAATGCGTGGCCTGGGCAAAGGAAATCATGCAGATGAGCCCCACCGCCATCCGCTTCATCAAGGCATCGCTCAACGCCGCAACCGATGGCCTCGCCGGCCTGCAGCAGCTTGGCGGAGATGCCACCATGCTCTTCTACACCACCGACGAGGCAAAGGAAGGTCGCGACGCCTTCAAGGAAAAGCGTCAGCCCGATTTCCAGCAGTTCCCGAAGTTCCCCTAGGAAACTGCCGATGATCGACACCTTCGAAAGCACGGCCCGAACATTCCCCAACAAGGTGTTTCTCACCTACGTTGACGCCTCTGGCAAAGAGGCGTCGTTTACGTATCGTCAGGCTCGCCTCATCGCGGCGGCTATGGCCATTCGTCTGCGGGGAAAGGGCGTGCATCGGGGTGACTACGTATCAGTCGATCTTCCCAATTGCGCTGAATACGTGCTGCTGGCATTGGCGGCGGCGTACGGTTCCTTCACCTTGGTGTGCCTGAACCACCGCCTGACCAGCTCCGAGAAAATCTCGCGCGTGCTTGATCTTGAGCGCGAAGGTATGCGCATTGCCTGCCGCGTAGATCCTGAGCGCATCACCCGCTTGACTAACTCCGCGTACGCTATTTTGTCGGGCGCCGGCAGGCAGGCCAGCCGCTCGCGCCTGGGCGTCGAGCAGGATGCCGTCGGGGACGTGGTTCATTTCGCGGAGCGCTCGGCGCATCTGTTTGACGCGCGTTGTCCTGCCATCGTCATGTTCACCTCGGGTACGACGGGCAGGGCAAAGGCCGTCCCCCTCACCTGGGAAAAGCTCTCGCAGTCCTCGCGCATTTCGAATCGCATGCTTTCCGAACGCGGCAGCGGTATGTGGCAGGCTGTTTTGCCTCTGTACCATATCGGCGGCTTCCAAGTTCTCGTGCGCTCCATCGAGAATTGGACGCCCCTGCGGCTCTACGCGCGCTTCAGCCCCCAGCGCGTGCTCGAGGATGCTCGTGCCCATTCTGTCACGCACATCTCCGTGGTCGACAAGATGCTGCAGGACCTCCTGACCAATGACACCCGCAAAACCCTCAGCCGCTACCAGTGCATTCTCCTTGGCGGCGGCCCGATCAATCCCCAAACCCTCGAGCGCGCGCTCGAGGCAAACGCGCGTGTGTGGGCAAGCTACGGCATGACCGAAACTGCAAGCCACATAGCCAACGAACTCGTGACGCCTGCATTTGCCGGGGGCTTGCGCCTCATGCCCGGTTATTCTGCGCGCATCGTTGACCCCGATGCCGAAGGCTTCGGCCGCTTGGCCGTTAAGGGTCCGGGCGTGTTCCCGGGCTACCTCAACGCGCGCGCTGCCTTCACCGTTGACGGTTTTTTCCTCACGGGTGACACCGCGGCCCTCCACGACGGGCGCCTCTTCATGCGCGAGCGCACCGCCGACATGTTTGTCTCCGGTGGCGAAAACGTTTATCCCGCGGAAATCGCCGATGCCCTTCTGCGCCAGCCCGGCATCAGCGGGGCGCACGTGTTTGGCGTGCCCGATCCCAAGTGGGGGAGGCGCCCCGTTGCCATTGTCGAGCGCCGCGAGGGCTGCCAGCTGAGCCCCCAGCAGGTTCGCGCAGCGCTCAAGCCCGTGCTCTCGAAGATCTACCAACCCAAGCACATCTGCATCGTTGACGATCTGCCGCGCTCCGGCATCGGCAAGATCGACCGCGCGCGTACCGAGGAGCTCTACGAAAAGCGCATTGAGGTGTGCAAGGTTGCGCTCTATCACATCCGCGTTCCCTTCAAGACGCCCTTCGCCACGGCTCGGGGGACGCTCGGTACCCGCGATTCGCTGATCATTGAGATCACCGACGCCGAGGGTCGCGTGGGCCTCGGCGAATGCGTGTCCTTCCTGACTAACTGGTACCTTCCCGAAACACTTCTTGATGATGCCCGCATTCTGCACGATGTGCTCTCGCCGCTTGTCCTGCGCACAGCGTTTCTCCACCCTCGCGAGGCTTGTCGTGCCTTCGCAGCGGAAGGTGAGGCCGCCAACTATCCCATGGCCTGCGCCGCCATGGAGATGGCGCTTTGGGACCTGTACGGCAAGATCGAGGAAAAGCCCCTGTGGCAGTTGCTTCGCGAGGAATACGAGCGCTTGGGAGGGAGCGCATCTGGCGCTTCGGGTGCTGTGGTGCAGGGCTCCTGCGCCAGAGTGGCAGCAGGCGCGGTGCTTGGCATGGGCACGCCTGAGCAGACGGTGGAAAGCGCCCGCGCGTGCGTGGCCGAGGGTTATCGCCGCGTGAAGCTCAAGGTTGCCCCGGGTAAGAGCATCGAATCCGTGCGTGCGGTGAGGGCCGCCTTCCCGCAGCTGTTCATCACGCTTGACGCCAACCAGAGCTTCGGTCTGAACAACATTGACGAGCTGCGAGCATATGATGGCCTGTCCATTGGCTGGATCGAGGAGCCGCTTGACATGAGCGGGGCGAAGCTCGCCGGTCGCAGTGATCCCTTTGCGCGTCTGGCCGGTTTGCAGCGCATGATCAAGACGCCTATCTGCCTGGACGAGTCCTTCGAAAACGCCGCCGAAGCTCATCGGGCGCTTACCTTCCCCGAACTTAGCTGGATATCGGTGAAGATCGGGAAGTTCGGAGGCATTCAGCCGGCGCTCGAGTTCATCGTGAAGGCGCAGTCGCTCGGTCGCAAGGTGTGGATGGGCGGCATGTATGACACGGGTATCTCCAAGCGTATGCATGCTGCGTTTGAGGCATTGCCGGGGATTGTGGTTCCCGGTGATGTGGGCGCTGTTTCGCGCTATTTCAACTACGATATCACCAAGCCCCACTACGATGCTGACCGCGGTTGCGTGGTACTCAACGAAGAGGGGCATGAGTGCGGTCTGGGCTGCGAACTGGATCACAAGGTTCTGACGAAACTATGTTTGAGGAGTACTAAGCTCGAATTCGGAGCTTAAACTTCGCTATGATTATGTGTTGCGCGTCTGTGTGAGGCCATTGCCTTGTGCAGATTGGCCGGCTGTCCTGCTCTGGCTGTGCAGTCAGTGCGCGCGAACATGTTGTCTACCTGAGGAGGTTTAAGCGTTTTAATGGATGTTGCGATAAGTCTTGTCCTGGTTGTGTTTTTCCTGGCCATGAACGCGTTTTTTGTCGTGGCGGAGTTCTCCCTCGTGCGCGTGCGCAAGTCGCAGATCGAAATGGCCATCGAAGATGGCAAGTCGGGCGCTAAGAACGCCAAGACCATCGCCGATAACATCAACGCTTACCTTTCCGCCTGCCAGCTAGGCATTACGCTGGCCTCCCTGGCCCTCGGCTGGCTGGGCGAGCCCGCTTTCTCCGAGCTAATCCGCCCGGTATGCGCCCTCTTCGGCCTGCCCGATGCGCTGATTTCCGCTATTGCCGTGGCGCTTGGCTTCATTATCATGACCACGCTGCACGTGGTGGTCGGCGAGCTTATTCCGAAGTCCTTCGCCATCTTTTCCACCGAGAAGTACGCGCTTGCCACGGCTACGGCGCTGCTGTGGTTCTACAAGCTCACCTATCCCATCATGTGGATTTTCAACGGCATCACCAACTTCGTCGTGAGGCTAGCTGGCCACGATCCGGCCAATGAGCACGAGGTATACTCGGGCGAGGAGATTAAGCTGCTCATCGACGAGAGCACCGAGAGCGGCTTGATTGACGAAGACCAAAACGAAATCGTGGACAACGTTTTCGATATGGGCGAGAAGGATGCGCTGGCCATCATGACCCCGCGTATCGACATGGTGTGCCTGGATTTCGAGGATTCGCTGGAGGAGAATCTCGACATTATCCGCCAGTACAAGTACACGCGCTATCCCGTGTGCCGCGGCAGCAAGGACCACATCGTTGGCTTTGTGCATATAAAGGACCTTTACGGCATGGATCCGAGCACACCCATGGACGAATGGACCATCATTCGCGATATCCCCGCTGTCCCCGAAACGGTTCCCATGATGAAGCTGCTTGAGGTTATGCAGGAGAACCGCACGGAGATCACCGTAGTGGTGGACGAGCACGGCGGCACCGCGGGCGTTGTCACCATGAGTGACATCATGGAGCAGATCGTAGGCCGCATTGACGATGAGTATCTGCACGAAGCCGAGGACTCGGTTGTGACCCTGGCTGACGGCAGCCTGCTCATCGAGGGATCGCTGCCCGTTGGTGAGCTTGAGGAGCTCATGGGCTTTGAGCCTGAGGAGTCTGACGAATGCGAGACCGCCGCCGGTTTGATGCTCGCGCTGTTTGACCGTATTCCGAAGGCGGGCGACATGGTGCCGCTCGATCACGGCAAGACGCACGTGGTTTTCACGGTTATGGACATGGATCGCCTGCGCATCGACAAGATCCGCGTCGAGATCTTCCAGGAGGAAGAAGAGGAGTAGGCGCGGTTGAGTGCGTCCTAGCGAACCTCAAACCCCAGATAGCGCTCGCAATTATGCCAGCACATGTCCTCGAACTCGCGCTCGGTGAAGCCGAGTTTGCGGAAGCGTTCGTGTTCTGCCACCGGGCTCCACATGGGGAAGTCGGAGGCAAACATGATGCGGCTGGTTCCGTAGTGGCGGATGAGTTCTTCGGTGCGGCGGGGACCTAGATATTCCATTGAGCTGCACACGTCGAAGAAGCAGCGCTCGTCTTCGAGGAATTCAACGGCGTAGTCGAAGATGGACCAGCCACCGAAGTGCGCGGCGTCCACTACGAGATCGGGGAAGGCCTTGAGCACGTTTTTCAGGCGGCGGGGGTGCGAGTAGTCGTATCGATAATCGCCGGTGTGGACGAGCAGGGGGATGCGGCCCTGGATTATCTCGTAGACCTCCATGAGGCGTGGGTCATCCATGTTGACCATTTGCGTGTCGGGGTGGATTTTGAGACCCTTGAGGCCCATTTCGATGGCGCGGTTGATTTCACGCTCGGGGTCGGGGTAGTCCTGGTGCATGGTGGCGAAGCCGATGAGGTTGCTGTGGGCTGCGCATTCGGCGGCGATGAAGTCGTTGATGGATTCGACCGTTGCGGGTTTGACGGCCACCGAGCATACCACGTGGTGCGTGATGGGGGAATCTGCGCAGGTTTCGAGCATGGTGGCTGCGGAGGCGTTTTCGATGTTCATGGGGATGGAGTAGAAGTCGCCGACGCTTTTGGATGCGCGGGCTGCGATCTTCTCGGGGTAGATGTGGCTGTGGCAATCGATGACGGTCATGGGGCGGTCCTTATGATCCTTGGTCTGGGCTAGCGCGGCTTATGCTTTGAAAGGGTAGCATAAGCTCCCTTTGATTGGATTAAAACTCGCGGGCTGGCAGTGGCTGGCGTGAACCGTTGTAGGAAGCATCTCAAAATCTCGCAGGCGGGCATCGGCTGATGCGAGTTTTAGAAGCATCTCGGAGGGGTTTATTCGCTATTCAAGAAATGTGACGAAAATATGGAGATAGATACACTCGGAGGCGTTGAGTGTTGCAATCAGTTGAAACAGCGCGTATCATATTTCCTCGCGTCAAACGACGTCACACATTGCGGGGTAGAGCAGTCTGGTAGCTCGTCGGGCTCATAACCCGGAGGCCGTCGGTTCAAATCCGGCCCCCGCGACCATAAAATCTCAGCCGCCACCTTGGCGGCTTTTCTTATTTTTGCAGGTCATGCGCTTGTTTTGAGCGATCGTCAAGGATGGCACAGCCGTCTAATCCAAGGGGTACGCTCTAAAGTACTCCTCGCAGTTCTTTCCCAAAAGGCCGGCTAGCAGCTGCATGGAGCGCTGCGCCCTTGCTGACAGCGTTGCCTTTTTTGGAAGGACAAAACCCACGCTGCAGGTAGCGTCCGAAGTGCCAAAAGGTGTAAAACCCAGCCCCGCCACGGAGTCCGAACCAAACCTCTTCGCCAGGAAATAGCTGAAGGAATCGAATATTCCGAGAGCGTTTTCCGACGTCTTAACGTATTCGAGAAGCATCTTGGAGCTTGTGGTGCCCATTCTGATGTCCTGCAAAGGGCAATCGCGAAACAGCCACTCTGCGTAGTAGGACATCTCGCGGAAGGTATTGACGGCAATGGGCCGCCCCGCAACCTCCGAACAGCTGACGGCGTCCCTGCCGTCAAATTCGGACCCTTCCTTCCAGAGAATCCCGAACTGGGTCTTCAGTGTTGGCACGTACGTGACGTCGGGGTTGCTCTGTAGCTTCTGCATCGAATACGGATGAACGTCGAGATAGACCAGGTCGCTTCCGTCGGATGAGACCGCGCGTCTCATGAGCCTCTCGAACGGCTCCTCCACGTAGAGCGACCCTTGGGACAGCATTCTCACATAGTCGGGATCCATAGCCGCAATCTGAGCTGAATAGTAGCTCACGTACACCTTGATCCTGCTTTCGGCAGAGGCATCTTCAGCTCTAAAGGGCCGTAGCTCTCCCATCATCGAATCCTGCAGAGCGAGCATTTTCTTCGCATAGTCAAGGAAGACCTTCCCCTTCTCGGTAAGGCACACCCCCCTTCCGCTGCGCTCCAAGAGAACGACGCCGAGCTCGCTTTCCAGCGCTCCGATAGCCCTGCTCAAACCTTGCTGCGAGATCCCCAGGTTCCTTGATGCGGCATAGAACGATCCCATATTCGCCAGCTCAGCGAAATAACGAAAAGTCTTGAGCCTCATAGGCACCCCCTGCGTCGACACCTCTTCGCAAACTTATCTTAAACAACAAAATGTTGTATATCAACAGACTGTTTGCTCAGTTCTCTTCATCCCCTTTCGTATCTAAAATCTCTTGGCAAGCGGGCGTCCGATTTGCGGGAAACCCCTTGGGTTGGAGCTGCCCGTCGACATCGCAAGCTTATCGAAAGCGAAGCAAAGAGGAGGAGAGCCATGCTCAAGGAAGGCGAGTCTTTCGTCTACACCGCGTGCCCCGGCTGGGGTGATCACGACTATTGCGCGTTGAAGACAATCGTAAAAGACGGCAAGATCGTACGCATGGAAGCCGTGGACTACATGGGTCCGGAGGCCGTCGACGGCCACATCTGCCAGAAGGGCTGCCTGGCTGGTCGCCAGCCTTATGACCCCAAGCGTCTCAAGAAGCCGCTGAAGCGCGTTGGCGAACGCGGCGAAGGTAAGTGGGAGGAGATCTCCTGGGACCAGGCGCTCGACGAGATCGGCGACAAGCTGTGCGAACTGCGTGACAAGTACGGTGCTGAGTCGGTCTGCATGTGGAACCTGCGCGCCGGCGTTCCGCCCGCATACGGCATGGAAGCGCTCATGCCCGAGCGTTTCGGCAACGCATTCGGCGTCACGAATCCCATGGAGTCCATTGGCTTGGACAACGGTCCGTTCTACGCCGAGTTTTATCACGTTGGAACCACTGCGAATCACGTTCTCATCGATCCGAAGGTCATCGTTGATGCGGATATGATCTACATCTGGGGCTGCAACCCTATCGAGAACCAGATGCGCTGCGCCCAGAACCTCGTTCGCGCCCGCGAGAACGGCGCGAAGATCATCGACATCGGCCTCATCTTCGACGGCAGCGCCGGATTTGCTGATGAATTCATCGGCATCAAGCCTTCCACCGATGGTGATCTGGCCATGGGCATGATCAACTACATCCTGCAGAACGACCTCCAGGACAACGCGTACCTCATCAACCGTTCCGTGGCCGCCTACATGGTCCGCGACGACGCTGGCACGCTTGCTCGCGACGTCGACGGCAACTACATCGTCTTCGACAAGGACGCCGACGCCTTCGCAGCTGTTGCCCCCAAGGGCGGAGAGCTGCCGAGCACCAACCTGGCGCTTGAGGGCCACTATGAATGGGAGGGCATTGCGCTTACCCCGGTGCTTCAGCTTCTCAAGGACCGCGCCGCTGCCTATACGCTGGAGAGAACCTCCGAGGTAACTGGCCTGCCCGTCCACGTCATCGAGAAGCTCGCTTACGACTGGGCCACTGTGGAGAAAGCCTTCATCCTGAGCGGCTACGGCCTGCGCTATCGCAACACCAACGAGACCTACCGCCTGTTCATGCTGCTCGGCATCCTCACCGGCAAATACGGCCGCCAGGGCGCGGGCGTCATCGAGGGCCTGCAGCTTCAGGGCTGGCCGCTGTCCTTTAACGAACGCGGCGTTTCTCTTCCCGACGGCACCGTTGAGTCTGCGAAATCCAAGCCGGTCCGCATGCACCAGTGGTTCGCCGAGGCTGAGGCTCCGGGCAGCCCCTACAAGGCCCTGCTTGTTGCAGGCGGCAACCCCGTCCACCAGCAGCCCGACCGCCAGCGCTGGCTCGACATCGTCAACCAGATGGAGCTCGTCGTTGACTACGACGTATGGATGACCGACACCGGCGAGATCGCCGACTACGTGCTGCCCGACTGCATGTCATTCGAACGCGAAGACATCATCAGCGGAGCCTGCTACGGCCACATCATCCTTCAGGAACCGGCCATCGCCCCGCCGGAGGGCGTTGATCCGCGCGACCCGGTGTTCTATTGGTCCGAGCTTGCCAAGCGCGTTGGTCTGGGAGACTACTTCCAGAAGAGCGTAGGCGAGTGGATTGACGTTATGCTTGACACCCCGTATCCGCTCATCGCCGGCGTGCAGCCGAAGGTCACGTACGAGCGCCTGAAGGAAGAAAAGATTATCCGCGGCGCTTGCCCGCCCATCCCCTGGAATCCGTGGATGAACCCCGCCGAGGTCTTCCCCAACGACACCGGCCGCTTCGAGATCTACGCCGAGCGCCTGAAGGATTTCGACCTCGCCCTTCCCAAACCCCTTGAGACCAGCTACTTGGGCAAGGACGAAAAGCACACCTTCCAGCTGTTTACCGGACGCCAGCGCTTTTTCATGCAGTCGAGCTTTACCGATGACCCCATCACCGTTGAGCTCTCCGGCGGCACGCCCTCCACGCGCATCAACCCGAAGGACGCCGTAGCCCTGGGTCTGAAGTTCGGCGACATGGTTGAGGTCTACAACGATCGCGGCCACGTTATCACGCGCCTGGAGATCGACGAGTGCGTGCCTGCGGGAACAATCCACGTTTGGTTCGGCTGGCGTGCCCGCCACTTCGAAGAGGGCACCTACGCCGAAATGGTCCACCAGTGCCCCAATTACGACTCCACGGGCGCCGTCGAGGACAAGTGGTGGAACGACTGGATCGACTGCGGCCATATCGGCAACGGCTTCATCGAGTCCATGTCCACGCTCCAGGGCAGCACCGACTGCTACTGGGATTCCGTCTGCAGCATTCGCAAGTACGAGAGCGCATAGGAAGGAGATAACCATGGCGAAGAAAACTTTGATCGACCTTCAGCGCTGCATCGGCTGCTGGACCTGCTCCATGGCATGCAAGGTGGGAAACAGCCTGGCCGACGACGACTACCGCATCACCGTCCGTACCAACGGATCCGGCGCCGGCATCGACCGCCCGCAGGGCATCTACCCCAACCTGCGTATGAACTGGCAGCCCATCTACCAGAAGAGCTGCGATATGTGCGCAAGGGAAATCGCTCAGGGCTACCCGCAGTACTGCGTGTCTTACTGCCCCACTAAAGCCATCGCCTGGGGAGACGATCAGGATCCCGAGTCCGCCTATAGCGTTGAGCTCAAGCGCTGCCTCGACAGCCACTTCCACATCTTCGAGCTGCCCGCTCGCGAGGGCACTCGCCCGAACGTGACTTACGCCGTTCGCGAGTAATACGGCCAGCGCGGCGGCGCAAGCTTAGCCGCGCATATTCCAGTAGGGCTCGCAGCGTAAACCCAAGCAGCACAGTGCCCCGTCGAAGTTCAAAACGTGAACCGGCGGGGCACTTTTGCGCTATTTTGCTCACGGTCCACCCCCCAAGTTGTCGGAGAGATCACGCTAAGAGATTGTCACTATCGCGTCCTTTCTAGAACCATGCCGCAAAGATGAACGCGCGATAGGGCGACGCTGAGGTGATGCCGCGCAGTCGCTTTAATCCATGCATTGTGGCTGATGCAGTCGGGCAAGGAGACATGCTGTTTCCTGCGCGCGATTTTTGGTGATGTTGAGGATGTGCTCAAGATGAGCCTCGGTTTGCGGGCGCTCGTTTTCGTGCGTGATACAATCCTTGGAACGCAACGGTTGAGGAAAGGGGATTTCCATGAGAAAGCTCAGACTCTTAGCTTCGACGGTGCTTTTGGCGCTTTGTGCTGCGATGCCTGTTATGGCGTGGGCGGACGCGACGGCCCAGCTGACGGCGGCTGGCTTGGATGACGGCTCGGAAAGCTTTTCCGTTGCGGGCTGGAACACCGAACAAGACGGCAAAACAAACCTGGAGAGCACCGTGGTCATCACGCTGGACGAAGGCGCCCAGAGCTTGGCCGATGCCGGCTCTCTCACTTACAGCATGGATGTCTGGGGCTCTTGCGACGAGTGTCGCACCATGGATCTGACGGGTTCGGTCATCTTCTATGACGAAAAGGGCGCTGAGCTGGGCAGTTGGTCTGATTCTTATAGCGAATATGACACCTGGCGTCAGCAGCATTCCCTTTCTGGCTCTGGAATAGTTCCAGCGGGAACCGTGAGCATTGAGGCTTCGGTTAAAAACCATGTTGGGACGAGCAGCGATCTTGAGCTTACGGGCACCTTGGCTATCAGCACCGCGGGTGTCGACTCCGCCAACGGTAACAATGTGGCCTATAACGTTGACAGCTTCGCTGGTACAGGCACTTTTGAAACCGGCAGTGGCCAAACGGGGCACTACGCCATGAGCCGCACCGTAGACGCAACTGCGCAGGGCATGGCTGACCTTAGAGCCACTATGACCATATTCTTCGGTGCGGACGCCCGTCAATCCATTGACGATGGAATCGCGTTCTACGAGTTCTATGCATCCTTTGATGATTTGAAAGGCGGTCATGGCCTTGATGGTTATTTGAGCATCCGGTTCTTCGAGGCTTCTGGTGCTGAGATTAGCGATGCGCGCGTGTCTCTGAGCGGCTCTGATTTCGGAGGCTTTTTCAGCTCTGTTGAAAACTCGCGCGTTGTGCTGGCTGATGACGACTCGGTTGATCTTCAAATTCCTGTCGGGACATCCTACGTCAAGCTGGAGAGCAGGGCTACGGTTGGCACCTTGTCGGACCTCTCGAGCTACATGAGGTTCATCTTCTGCCATGAAGAGAGCCTGCGCTCCAGTGAGCTGGTTTCGGCTTCCGCTGATCACCCTGAGGCAGCCGATGAAAATGCGGTTTACGTTGAATGCACTGACGAAGAGGGCGAAGACCCCACGGTTCTCAACGGTGAGCTGACGGAAGAGGAGCTCGAAGAGGTCATGCTGCTCGGCTACGCGAACCTTGACGTGCTCAAACCGCCCGAGGTCGTTGACTCCGATACCAAGGCTGCCATCGAGGAGGCTATGAAGGAACTCGAAGAAGTTGAGCCCACGAGCGCCTTCACTCCGGCAATGCGCCTGGTTATGACCTATTCCATGCTTCTGGTGAATTATCCTGAGAAACTTGCTGAGATAAATCGCTATGACGTTGTGAGCGAGGATGTCATCGTGGGGCTTTTGTACTCCGCAAAGTGCATTGGTGCGGGAGAGATGTCGACCCCTCTGCAAACGCTTGGAAAGGATCAGCTGGTAAAAGAGGCTCATGCCTGGGCTGATAGTGCTGGCTTGAGCGATCTTTACGAGTCCGGTGTCGACACCATCGACGAGGCCCTCGGTGTGATCAAAACTTACGTGGGGCTGTAATCTGCTTCCATAGCTCCTTTGGCGTAATTGGCCTGCGGCGTCCGATGATATCGCAGGCCAAAGGCTTATTGTCAGATGCTTGCCTGCGTGGCTGGCCAGATGACACGTGCCTTCTTTGATGACACGATGCATGAAGGAATTGCAACGATGGGATCATGGCGGCATACGTGTCTTTTTCGCAGTGCTATACTCAATGGGTTTTGGACAAATATGCGCATCGTTAGAGGTTGAG
>CAYZCY010000019.1:19702-30113 GCA_964477115.1 uncultured Eggerthellaceae bacterium
CGCAGTGCTATACTCAATGGGTTTTGGACAAATATGCGCATCGTTAGAGGTTGAGCAGGCATGGCGTTTTCGAAAAAGGCACGTAACACCGATCCAGATCGTATGGGCACTGAGCCCCTCGGCAAGCTTCTTCTAGAATTCTCAATTCCGGCCATCATCATGATGGTCTTCAACATGCTCTACAACGTGGTGGACACCGCGTTTTTGGGCTGGGCGCTACCCGACGGATCGGGTGTGGCGGTTGTCACTCTGGCAACACCGGTCATGACCATCCTGATGGCCTTTCCCATGCTGGCTGGCCAGGGCGGAAGCGCTTTGGGCGCCATTCAGCTTGGTAAGGGAGAGCGCAATATCGTTGAGCGGACTCTCGGCAACACCACGGTCTTGTTGGTCGGCATGGCAGCGGTTGTTGCCGTCTTGGCATGGTTTTTGATCGAGCCTCTGCTCAACCTGCTCGCTACACCTGATGAGATCAGAGACGTAACGCGCCTGTTTGTTCAGATCATCTGCGTCGGCAGCGTGTTCCAATGCCTGGGCATGGGCTTGAACAACTTCCTGCGCGTGGCGGGCAAGCCCAATCTCTCCCTGGCTGCTTCCGTCCTTGGCACCGTGATGTGCATCGTCTTCAACTACATTCTCGTTATTCAGATGGGCTATGGCGTTGCGGGCTCTGCGGTGGCAACCTTGCTTGGTCAGTGCTGCGGCATGATTCCCGTTCTCTGGTATTTCATAGCGGCAAAGAGCGCGCCCTTCCATCTGAGGCTTGCCGGTTGCAGGCCTGATTTGAGCCTGATGGGAAAGATCTGCGCACTTGGCCTAGCCTCCTTCGCCATGCAGTGCGCCCAGGTGATCACGAGCCTCGTTTTCAACGAGGTGGTCACCAAATACGGCGCGCTTGATCCCATCGGCGCTACCGGCGCGCTGGCCGCCGTTGGCGTGGCCTTCCGCTCCATGATGATCACCTTCTGCCCGCTCATTGGCATCACCATGGGCGCGCAGCCCATCTTTGGCTACAACTACGGTGCCCGCAATTGGCAGCGCGTGCTTGATCTGTTCAAGTTGGCGACCATCTTCGGTGTTGGCCTGGGCGCTTTCTTCTTCGCCTTCTGTCATCTGGCGCCCGAGCTCATCGTTTCGCTCTTCGGCCTGCAAGCCGAACTGGCTGATTACGCCTCTCGCGCCGTGGTCATCATGTCCACCTTCCTGCCCCTCGTCGGCTTCCAGATCGTGGGTTCCAACTACTTCCAGGCGTCCGGCCAGCCCATCAAGGCTGCCGTGCTCGGCCTGACCAGGCAGGTGCTCTTCCTCATTCCGCTGTACATGTTCGCACCGCCCATCTTTGCATCGTGGTTCGGCTACAGCGAGCTGTTCGGCGTGGTCACCTGCGTTCCTGCCGCTGATATCCTGTCGGTTGTGTTCACGGCCGGCTTTGTTGCCTACGAGGTGAAGAAGCTTCGCGATCTGCGCGATGGCAAGCGTACCGAGATCAGCAAGTCAAAGTTCAAGATCGAGGTGTAGAAGCTAAGCGCGACCTTGTCGGGAGTATTTGCCGCGTACCTTTGCAGGGCTCTATTGCAAGGACGCCGTTGCTGCGCGCTTTTGCGGGCATCCTTGCCGCCCCCTTAACTTCCGATCGCACTTTAAGGGTTTCAAGTGCGTTTCCCCTGTGTGCGCATATTTTGTGGCAGGGAGCGCTCGCGTATAATGCAAGGGTTGAGTTAGCAAGTAGGACGCCTAGAGAGGGAACCTATGAATATGGATATTCTCGTCAGGTTGGAGAAGCTCAACCAGCTTCGCCTGACCGAAGAGCAGAGGGCTCAGCAGCTCGCGTTTTTCGCTGAGCGCGAGGCCGAGATGGCTCAACTTGACGCCATCGACACGGCGGACGTGGAGCGCATGGTCCACGTGATGCCGCTTGAGAACGTGCTGCGCGAAGACCGCGCCGACGAGCCGTTCTCCCGCGAGGATCTGCAGGCGGGCGCTCCGCAGGCAGATGACGGCTACTGGCAAGTTCCGCGTACGGTTGACTAGGCGAAGGGAGATCGAACATGACGCTTCTTATCAATCGCGCCCAGGAAACCGCAGGCAAGTCGGTTGCCTTGGAGGACCTGGTCCTGACCACCGCGCTTCCCACCACGGGCGGCTCCAAGATGCTCGAGGGCTTCATGAGCCTGTTCGACGCCACTGTCGTCGGCAAGCTTGAAGCTGCAGGTTATGAAATTGCCGGCAAGGCAAACATCGGCGAGTTCGGTTTTGACCTGCTCGGCGAGACCTCCTATTTCGGGGCTTGCGAAAACGAGCAGGGCGAGCTTGAGTCCGCCGCCTCGCTTCTTTTGGCTGATGGTGACGTCGAAGCCGTCGTGGGCCTCGACGTCAACGGTACCCAGCGCCGCGCCGCGGCCCTTGCCGACCAGGTGTGCGTGAAGCCCACCTACGGCACCGTTTCGCGTTTCGGCACCATTGCCGTTGCCTGCTCGGGCGAAGCCGTTTGCGTCACCGCCAACACCGCAGCTGATGCCCAGGAGCTGCTTTCCGCCATCGCCGGTCATGATGACAAGGACGGCACCAGCTTGCCTGAGGAGCGCTGTAATCTGGTTAAGGTCGCTGTCGAGATGCCCAAGAGAAAGATCGCGCTGGCCAAGAGCTTCGTGGAGGGCGCTGACGATGTCACGAAGGCCGCCGTCTCTGAGTTCGCAGGCTTTGCCGAGAAGGCGGGCTTTGCGGTTGAGGAAATCGACGACGCCATCCTGGCGGCAGCGCGTCCCGCTTGGAACGTGCTCATGTCCGCCGAGCTTTGCAACAACGTATCCCGCTTCGACGGCGTGAAGTACGGCTACCGCTCCGCCACCTATGAGACCATCGACGAGCTGTACACCAACAGCCGCACCGAAGCTTTCGGCGAGCTGCTCAAAACAAGCATCCTCTACGGCTCCGAAATGCTTTCCGAGGAAAACTACGACAAGATGTACGACAAGTCCCTGCGCGTTCGCCGCGTAGTGGTGGAGGAGCTTGCGCGCATCTTCGCCGAATATGATCTTATCCTGCTGCCTGCCTGCAGCAAGTCCGCCTATACGCCTGCCGATCTTGAGGCCGACAAGTTCCTCTGCTTCAAGGACAACGCCTGCACCGCCGTTGCCTCCATTTCCGGCATGCCGGCTGTGGTTGTCGGCGGCGTGCAGCTCATTGGGCCTGCGTTCTCCGACGCTGCGCTTTTGGCTCTTGCCGCGCAGTTCGAATCCGCCGAGGAGGTGCGCTAATGCGTTACGAAACCGTCATTGGTCTGGAAGTTCACGTTGAACTTGCTACCGATTCCAAGATCTTCTGCTCCTGCGCCAACCGTTCGCTCGACGAGCAGAACAGCCACGTGTGCCCCGCCTGCTGCGGCATGCCGGGCATGCTTCCCGTCACCAACAAGCAGGCCGTCAACCTGGGCATGACCGCGGGCATGATGCTTAACTGCCACATCAATCGCACCACCACCTTCGACAAGAAGAGCTATTACTATCCCGACCTGCCGTGCTCCTATCAGACCACGCAGTGGTTCTCCCCGGTTGCCGTGAACGGCACCGTGCGCATCGAGACCGAGGCCGGGCAAAAAGACATCCGCATCAAGCAGATCCACATGGAGGAAGACGCCGGCAAGCTGGTGCACGACACGCTAACCAACACCACGCTCGTCGACTTCAACCGCACTTCCGTCCCGCTGATCGAGATCGTGAGTCAGCCCGACCTCTCGAGCGCTGACGAGGTTGTCGCTTATCTCGAGCGCCTGCGTTCGCTTTTGCGTTTTGCGAAGGTAAGCGAGTGCCGCATGGAGCTTGGCACCATGCGCTGCGACGTCAACCTATCCATCCGCCCCGAGGGCTCCGACGTGCTCGGCGTGCGCACCGAGATGAAGAACATGAATTCCATTTCGGCTATCCGCCGCGCCATTGCCTACGAGGTGGACCGCCACATCGATGCCCTGGAAAACGGCACCGAGGAGCTGGTTCAGGAAACCCGCCGCTGGGATGACGAAAAGGGCATGTCCTTCGCCATGCGCAACAAGGAAACCGCTGGCGATTACCGCTACTTCCCCGATCCCAACGTGATGCCCATCGTGATCGACGACGAGTGGTACGACCGCATCAAGGCTACGCTGCCGCCTTTCCCCGAGGTGAAGAAGGCCTCGCTTATGGAACAGGGCCTGACTGAGTACGACGCTGATCTGCTCGTTACCAGCCGCGTGCTGTGCGACTGCTTCGACGAGGCCTTCGCTGTGAGCGGTCTTGCCAAGGAGTGTGCAAACTGGATTGCCACCAACTGCCTGGCCGTATTGAAGAAGAACGGCCAGACCATGGACGACCTCACCCTGAGCGGCACGCGCCTCGGCGAGCTCGTGAAGCTGGTGGGGGATGGTGTGGTGAGCAACGCCAACGCCAAGATCATTCTGGAGGCCATGTTTGCCGACGACGTTGATCCGAAGGCTTATGCCGAGGCCAACGACATGATCATCTCCAACGACACCGATGCGGTCATGGACGTCATTCGCGCCATCGTGGCGGCCAACGAAAAGGATGCCAACGATTTCCGCGCCGGCAACGAGAAGGCCATCAACCCACTCTTCGGCAAGTGTATGAAAAAGCTCAAGGGCAACTGCGCTCCTCAGCAGCTGCGCGAGATGCTCATCGCCTGCATCATGGAGGGTTAAGCTCAAAAACCCGTGCTGCGTTTAGACCAGGATGCCGTTGCAGTGGTCGATCGCGTGCTGGACAACCTGCGCCGTCCACTCGGTGAGCTTGCGCTTGCGAGTGACGAACTTGCCGTCCTCGATGGCCTGGAACTCGACGGTGATGCGCTTGTAGCGCTTGGATTCGGTGTCGTAGTTGAGGCTCAGGCAGCCTTCAGTTGCCATGTAGGGAACGATGGCCTGCTTGATGACCGGGTTGTACATGACGTAGATCTTGTCGTTGTGCTCGTAGGCGATGATGGCCTTCAGCTCGCCGATCTGGTTGGCGGCAAGGCAGGCGCAGTTGTCTGACATAGATTTCATGGTGTCGATGAGGTCCTGCGCTATGGCTGCGTCCTCGATGCTTGCCTCAGCGGAGGGCTGTTTCAGGAATTCCTCGTCGGTGATGAGCTCTTTGATCATGGGTAATCCAATCGGTTACGTTTATCGTCAGGATCTTTGCCTCGCTCGGTCTTAAAGCCTTGGCGAAAGCGTGTCTATTATAGCCTCTCCGTGCAAACTTCCGCGAGCGTCCTGCCAAGCTCGTCCATTCTGACTGGCTTGGCAACGTGGGCATCCATGCCCGATTCGAGCGCTGCCTGGACATCGTCGGCGAAGGCGTTGGCGGTCAGGGCCACGATGGCGATGCTCGCGGCATCGGGGCGCTTACCTTCGCAAGCAAGATCTCGAATGGCTAGAGCGGCCTGGTAACCGTTCATTTCGGGCATCATGACGTCCATGAGCACGGCGTCGTAGTAGTGGGGAGGCTTGCTTTCAAAAGCCTTAACGCCAAGTCGGCCGTTTTCCGCCCAGTCGGCAGCCGCGCCCTCAAGCGCGAGGAGCTCTTTTAAGATCTCGGCGTTGATCTCGTTGTCCTCAACGATGAGGAAGTGCTTGCCTGCGAAACTGTAGCTGGGTGCGGCCGGGGTTTCTTCGGCGAGCGCTGGCGCGTGAGTGGCGTCGGCAATGGGGAGGTCGAGCGTCACGGTGAAGGTGCTGCCTTTGCCCACATCGCTGCGAATTGCCATGGTACCGCCCATGGCGTCGACGATTGCCTTGGTGATGGGCATGCCGAGGCCAGACCCCTGGATGTTGGCGACGTCGTTTTGGCTGCTGCGCACGAAGGGCTCGAAAATGCTGTCGAGGAACTCGGTGGGCATGCCGATGCCGTTGTCGGAAACGGTGAACTGCATGCGTGCAAGCTGCGGGCTTTCCTGCGAGAGCTCGGTGACGGTGACCGAGATGCTGCCGCCTTCCGGCGTGTACTTCACGGCGTTGGAAAGCAGGTTGAGCAGCACCTGGCAGATGCGCAGCTTGTCGCACATGAGCGCGCGGTGGCGGATGCGCAGGGCCTTGATGCGCAGAATTTGGTTTTTGGCCTGAGCCTGCGGGGAAATGATGGGCTCGATGTCCTCGAGGATTTCGTCGATGGAACAGGCTTGTGCTCGCAGCGAGAGCTGCCCGCTTTCGATTTTCGACATATCGAGGACGTCGTTGATGAGTCCGAGCAGGTGGATGGTGGAGCGCTCGATGACCTCGAGGCAGCTGGCGATTTTCGCGTCGTCGCCGATGCTTTTCTGGGCGATGGCGGTGAGGCCGGTGATGGCGTTGATGGGCGTGCGGATGTCGTGGGACATCTTTGCGAGGAAGCGCCCCTTTGCCTCGTTGGAGCTTTTTGCGAGGTCAAGCGCTTGTTCGAGGATCTGGTTGCCGAGGCGCTCTTCGGTGCGGTCGGAAAGCACCAGGATGTACTTTTCGGTGCCGTCGATGGAGAGGTGGTAGAGCGTCTCGAGGTACCAACGCCGCTCGCCCGTGCCCTGGTGGATGCGCTCGCAGCCGGTTTGGGCGTAGTCGCCTATGGCTATGGCGTGCATGTCGTCGTTGATGAGGTTGCAGCGTGGGTCGACCGCCGTGCGGGAGATGATGCGCACGTCTTGCTTGACTGCTTCGGCTGTGATGCCGATGAGCCTCTCGACGTTGGGGCTTATGTAGCGCACAGCAAGCGTGTCGCTTGAGAACATGACGAAGATGTCGTTGGTGTTGTCGGCAAGTACGCCGAAGAGCTCTTCGCGATATTTGAGTTCTGTGGCCTTGGTGTCGAGCTTGCGGCGGTTGAGGTGCACCATGAAGGCGATGCCCGCGGCGCTGATGAGGGCGAAGGTGCCGGCGAACACGGCTAGGGTGGTCCACTGGATTTGGTTCATGCTGGCGTTGACCACGTCGGTGGGGACTATGCCGAGAAGCGCCCAGTCGTGCAGGCCTACGGGCTGGTAGGACAGGTAGTAGCTCGTGTTGCCTATGTAGTACTCGACGATGCCAGTTTCGCCGTTGGCGATAGACGCCCATACCTGGTCCATGTCAACCGTGGTGGTGACGGCGTTGAGCGCAAGGTAGACCTGGTAGTTGTAGGGCTGGTCGGAGTAGTTGCTGGCCGATATGAGCACGCGGCCGTCGGGGTAGACCACGTAGCATTCGGATTCGCCTTCGAAGGAGGCTACGTCGAGGGCGTTGGACATGTCGACGCTGTTGTAGCTGATGGCTATCGCGCTGTAGCGAAAGCCCTGGTAGGCGCCGTCTGCGGCAGGGGAGGCGAAGACGGTGAGAGCCTCGCCTTCGGGAAGCGTTCCGTCGACGACGACGTGCTCGCGCTTCACCATGAGGTCTTCGATTTGCGGTCCGAGGTCGAGGTGTCCTTGCTCTCCCTCGGCGGTGATGTAGTTGCCTTCGCCATCGAGGAAGTAGAAGTCGGTGAAGCCCCAGGTCTTCTGAATTTCGAGAAGGAAGGACTGCAGTTCGTCGGAGCGGCTGTCCTGAGTCGTGGCGAGATGGCTGATGAGGTGGCCCCAGTCGTCGAGCAGGCCCCAGTTTTGCGATACAAGCGCGTTGAAGGACGAATTGACCTGGGCGTATATTTCCGTGAGGTGGCTGGTGCTTTCTTCGAAGATCTTGCGCTCGACAAAGCGGAAGTACAAGCTTCCCGAAAGCATCAGGGCTATGCTTAAGGCGATGGCGGTTGTGAGTATTGTCCTGCGGCTCATGTTCTTTCCCCCGGCTTGTGTTGGCGCCCTGTGCCACGGCCGTCGATTTCTTCGTCCGTCGCTTCTGTTGACCGCCTGCACGCAGCTTGGCTTGCGTTGAGGCGATTATAATTCGCGTTGACGAGCGGGTTGGGAAGTGTAATCTGTTTGTTGACTTAACTGCTCGGCGTGCTGCTTGTGCTTAAGATGAGTGCTCTTTGCGCTCGTGCTGCCCATATGAGATTCGAGGAGGCTTTGAATGTACGGACTCAAAACCGAAAGCGCTTTTGATTCGGCTCACTTTCTGGCTGACTATTACGGTAAGTGTGAAAACCTGCATGGCCACAGGTGGCGCGTAGTGGTGTACTTGGAGCAGGAGGACCTTCAAACCGAAGGCACCATGCGTGACATGGTCCTTGATTTCGGCGTGTTCAAGCGTGCGGTTCGCGATTTGGCTGAAGAGCTTGACCATACCTTCTTAGTTGAGGAGGGTACTTTGCAGCAGGCGACCATCGAGGCGCTTGAGAGCGAGGGCTTTGAGCTTTTGGTGCTTCCCTTCCGCACCACGGCGGAAAACCTGGCCCGTTACTTTGCGGAGCGCCTGACGGAGCAGGGGCTTTTGGTGTCGCAGGTTGACATGTACGAGACGCCGAACAACTGCGCGATTTGGAGGAAGTAGCGAAAAGCGCTATCCTGATTCGCGAACGTAATTTATGGCGCCTGCGGGTGCAGCAAGGAGACAAAATATGGTTGCAAAGGGTACTAAGGTCGAGGTGCACTATCGCGGTACGCTCGATGACGGCACGCAGTTTGACTGCAGCTACGATCGTGGCGAGACGCTCGGCTTTACTGTGGGCGCAGGCCAGATGATCCCCGGCTTCGATGCCGCCGTTGCCGAGATGGAAGTCGGCGAGAAGCGCACCGTGCGTCTTGAGCCGGCAGAGGCTTACGGCGAGTATGATGAGGCTCGCGTGCTTCAGATTCCGTGCGCGAACTTCCCAAATTGGGAGCAGATTCCGGTTGGCGTGCCGATCATGCTGTCCACCCCCTACGGCCCGATGCAGGCAACCTGCCTGAAGATCGAGGACGAAAAGCTGTTCTTCGACACCAACCATGAGCTCGCTGGCAAGGCGCTTACCTTCGAGATCGAGCTGGTTTCCGCGCAGTAAATGCCGGCGCGCGGGTTTTGCGCGCGGGCGTTGGGCCTTGGGGCTTGGCGCGGGTGTTAGGTCTTAGCCCAAGCTTGCCGAGAGCTTACCTTCTCCACCTGATTTTGAAATGCCGTCCCGCTTTGGGGCGGCATTTTGCGTACTATGTGAGAAACCGTTTTTCGAGAAGGGATGCGCATGGTTGCTTTGGGCAGCAAGGTTTCGGTTCATTACATCGGCACCTTTGACGACGGCAGGGAGTTTGACAACAGCTACAAGCTGGGCGAGATGCTCGAGTTTGTGATCGGCGGCGGTCACATGATTGCGGGTTTTGACCATGCGGTTGCCGAGATGGAAGTTGGCGAGAAGCGCTCCGTGCGCCTTGAGCCCGAGGAGGCTTATGGCGAGTGGCGCGCCGACTATGTGGAGGCGGTGCCGTGCGAGCTTCTGCCGAACTGGCAGGACCTTCCCCTTGGCGAGCCCGTAGTGCTGCAGGCGCAGGGCGGCCAGCAGATCCAGGTGCTTGTTTCCAAGGTTGAGGACGGTGTTGTGTACCTCGATCACAATCATTTCCTGGCTGGCAAGCCTATCAACTTCGAGATCGAGTTGGTGAAGGTGGAGGCGCCGGGTGCTTTCGAGCATGGGCATGACGAAGATTGCGGTTGCGGCTGTCATGATCACGATCACGCGCACGACCACGGCCACGCCCACGCGCACGACCACGCCCACGCACATGACCACGCGCACGACCACGCGGATCACGCGCATGATCATGACCACGCGCACGATCATGGGCACGCCCACGGCCATGACCGCGACCGCGCGCATGACCACGCCCACGCACAGGGATAACGCCGCCTGCCCCGTAAAAGGCATGCAGTGTTTGGTAGAATGGTCTGGCTCGTTGGCCCGCGCGCATCGCGCGCCCGTACAAAAGGGGATGTACTGATGGAATTCAATCCGAAGGATTACCGCGTTGCGTTGCTGGCCGGTGGCCGCAGCGGCGAGCGTGAGGTCTCTCTGACTTCCGGCAAAGGCGTTTTCGCAGCGCTTGAGGAAGAGGGCTTCCAGGTAACCATGCTCGATCCGGCTGAGAAGGACGACCTCAAGAAGCTCGTTGACGGCGGCTTCGATGTGGCCTTCCTTGTTACGCATGGTCGTTATGGCGAAGATGGCGTTTTGCAGGGCTTCCTCGAGCTCATCGACCTGCCCTACACGGGTTCTGGCGTTCTTGCCAGTGCGCTTGCCATGAACAAGGCCATGGCCAAGGACACCTACTCTACCGCAGGTGTTCCCACTCCGCCGTCGTTCACGCTGGTCAAGGGTGACGAAGTCGACGTTGACGCCATTGTTGCCGCTATGGGCGAGCATGTGGTTATCAAGGCCGCCAATGAGGGCAGCACCATCGGCATCTACATGGCCGAAACCGCCGCCGAGATTGCCCCCGGCATCGCGAGCGCCTTTGAGCATGATGACACCGTGGTGGTTGAGAAGTTCATCGCCGGTCGAGAGTTCACCATTGCGGTTTTCGGCAACGA
>CAYZCY010000020.1:0-18861 GCA_964477115.1 uncultured Eggerthellaceae bacterium
GAAGACCTGCATTCGCTGGTGCTGGAACGCCTTTGTGGCATGCGTCGCCCTGACTATGCTTTGCACAGCGGTGCTGGCGCTCTTCGGCTTTGGCTTCTGCGTAGTGCTGATGCTGCAGGGCTACCCGCTCATCGGCGTGACCATTGCCTTGCTTGGAGGCACCGTAGCGCTTACCTTTGGCACCTTATTGATGGTGAGGCTTTTTGCGATGAAGAAGGTAAGCACTCTGAACGCTGGCATTGCAGCATCGAGCGAAGCACGCCCCGCTGACCCGGTGATCCCCGACGCCCGTGCGACCACCCAGCCCCTTCCCTATCTTCCCGCAAACGAGGTGATCTAGATGAATCGCGTGTTCAATAAAGTTAACGGCCTTCTGCTTGCCGGTTTGCTTGGCGGCGTTTTGATAACGGGACTTGGCAGCGGCATTGCTTTTGCCGAGTACATGGGTTTCGAATATGACGACAGTGCCCTTATTGAGGAAAGCACGCATGAGGTGGAGGAGTTCACCTACGAAATGGCCGAGGGTGAGAGCGTTTACGTTCCCGCAAACCGTCTGAACCTGGACGAATCGCTGCCCGCCGGCACTCTTCGCGTGGAGGCGGAATACGACGCGCTCACTATGGGCGTTGGGCACTCTTTCGACTCGCGCTATGACATGACCTGGATTGAGGTTTATACGGTCGACGTGCTCGATGACTTTGAGCTCTTCATGCAGACCAAGGACGAGATCTTGCAGGGACTCAAAGAGGGCAAGCTTGTTGCGGTTCCGGGCGACTACTATTTTGACGTGAGCGTATCGGTCAATCCCGCCGACAAAGACCGCATTTACATCACCCATGAAAGCGTTGAGTATGCGTACGCTAACAAAGAAACCGACCGAACTGTTAACTAACTCCATTAGCTGCCATCTGAGCATACGTGTTACAATGTCTTACAACTTATCCTAGCGAAGGAGACCAGCATGGCAGCCGCAACGATGACCATACGCATAGACTCGAGCGACAAAGCTCTGATCGGTGACTACGCCAAAACCTTTGGCATGACTGCCTCCGAGTTCATGAGGATGGCCGCGCTTGAACGCATCGAAGAAGAACTTGACCTGCGCGCCTGGTATGACGCGAAGGCGGAATACGACGATAACCCGGTGAGCTACTCCGCCGAAGAAATTGCGCGAAAGTATCTCTGATGTATCGCCTGAGGTTTTCGGCTAGAGCTGATAAGCAACTTTCGAAAATGGACCCTGGTGTTCGACGCGTTATTCTCTTGTGGCTTCTGAAAAATATCGATGGGTGCGACAATCCACGAGCCCACGGTAAAGCACTGAGCTCCAATAGAAGCGGGCAGTGGCGATACCGCATCGGCAACTATCGAGTCCTTTGCGAAATCAAAGACGATGAGCTGATCGTCCTCGCCCTCGAAATAGGCCATCGAAGCACCATCTACAATTAACCTTAAGGGTTCCCGCAGGTAGGTAAAGCCTGCGGGGACCCTCAGACGCGACAAAAGAGGCGCCGCGAATGACGGCGCCCCATGCAACAGCTTTTCGCAATATAGGACGACGATAGCGCTTAGCTAGCGCACAAAGTTGGTGAAAACGCCCGTTTCTCGCTCGGGAAGCTCGATGCCTGCAGCCTTCGCCGCCTCCTGGCACTTGAGGAGATAAGCCATGTTGCGACCCAGCACGCGCATGGTCCACAGACCCTCTTCATCCTGCTCAACCTGCTCGGCGTTATTGCCGTGCACCATGTTCCAGTAACGCGACCCAACAACGGGCATCTCGGAAATGGTGAGCCACTTGTTCATCTGGTCAAATGCAGCCGTGGTGCCAGCACGACGAGCCGAGCACACCACAGCACCAGGCTTCAGGCGGAAAGTGGTACCGCCTTCGGCGCGAGACTCGGAATAGAAGAGACGGTCCATGAAGGCCGTCATGTTGCCCGACGCGCTTGCGTAATGAACCGGGGTTCCGAACACATAGCCATCCGCCTGGCGCGCCTTCTGCTGGAACTCAACCACGCTACCGCCGAAGGTACAGACGCCGTCTTTCGCACAGGCGCCGCAAGCCAGGCAACCGCCAATGGGCTCGTTGCCAATCCAGAAGATCTCGGTTTCGACGCCTTCCGCCTGAAGCGCGTTTGCCACTTCCTCAAGAGCTCGGTTCGTGCAACCGTTCTTATGCGGGCTTCCGTTTACCAGCAGTACCTTCACGATCGTCTCCTTCTCGACGCTTAATTGACTCAGTAAAACTTCACCTGGGGATAGGGCGGCTCGAGAGCGCGCTTGAAAGCATAGGAATCCGCACGCGTCAGAACGCGCTCGACCTGATCCAAGGGAAGGTTGAGTCTCTCGGATACACCCTGCGCATCGACACCGCGCTCCATGGCCTCAATCAAAATGGCGTCGAGCGTGGGGTAATCGATTCCTAAGCTGCGCTCGTCTTCCTGGTCGGGCGCAAGCTCAGCGCTCGGCGGCTTGTTTATGATGTTCTCAGGGATAGGAGCGGTCAGCCCCGCTTGCTCGGCATGAGCGTTGCGCCAGCGCGCACAGGCAAACACGTCGGTTTTATAGAGGCCGCCCATAGGGGCGAAAGCTCCCGCGGTGTCACCGTACAGGGTGGAGTAACCCATCATGGCCTCGCTCTTGTTGCCCGTGTTGAGCATCATCCAGCCGTAGGCGTTCGACAGCGCCATGATAGCCACCATACGGCAGCGCGCCTGCGTGTTTTCAGCGGCAAGGCCCGATAGCCCACCTTCGCAAGCAGGTGCAAGAGCCTTCGCAAAGGCCTCATACGCCTCGGTGATAGAAACGATGGGCGCCTCAATGCCCAGGCGTTCAGCCAAATCGAGCGCGTCGGCAACGGAATGATCGCTCGAATACGGACCGGGAAGCAAGACACCGTGAACGTGATCCGCGCCCAAAGCGTCCACCGCCATGACGGCAACCACGGCCGAATCAATGCCGCCCGAAAGCCCGATGACCACATCGCCAAAACCAGCGCCGCGCACGAAATCCCGCAGCGCGTGGGCGCAGGCCTCGTACATCACCTGATGCCTGGCTTCAAAGCTTGCCACCTACATCCTCCTCCACACTCCCAAAAAAATCGCGCCCGCAGTGCAGGCGCGATCGCAATATCAAATACCCTAGCAGCTGCGAATCTGCTCAGCCAACCAGCTGGCCCATTCTTCAACGCCCTGGCCGGTAGTTGCGGCAATGGGGAAGATGGGCGCTTGCGGGTTCAGACGCGTAACCGACTCCACGAAGGCATCGTTGTTAAAGTTGAACACCGACATGGTGTCCACCTTGTTCAAGATGACCGCTTCGGCGATCTGGAAGACACCGGGGTACTTGAGCGGCTTGTCGTCGCCTTCGGGCACCGACAGGATCATGACCTTGGCGTTCTCGCCCAGATCGAAGTCAGTCGGGCAAACAAGGTTGCCGACGTTTTCGATGATGATGAGGTCAAGCCTCTCCAGGTCGAGCACGTCAACCGCACGCTTGATCATGGCGCTTTCCAGGTGGCAGGCGCCGCCCGTGTTGATCTGCACGGCGGGAATGCCCTGAGCCTTGATCTTTTCCGCATCAACGTTAGAGGCGATGTCGCCCTCGATAACGGCAATGTTGAACTCATCGCGCAAAGCGTCAATGGTGGCCAAAATGGTAGAGGTCTTGCCAGAACCCGGACTTGCTAGAATGTCGAGCACGAAAACATGGTGCTCCGCAAATCGTTTGCGCAGATCAGCGGCAAGATTGTCATTCTTAGCCAAGATGGGCTGTTTCATATCTATGCGCATAGCTTTATCCTCTCCTCAACGCCTCAGGGCTTTGACCGCCCCAGCGCTATTCCGGAAGATCTACCTCTATTGAGTCAATCTGCATCTCACGCCCCGCAATGAGCTCGGTAATGAAGCCTTCGCATTCAGGGCAGAACACGTTAAACCTGTCGTGTTCAAATTCGGCGCCGCATTCGTGGCACTTGCTTCTCGGGCGCACCATGCTCACCTCGAGCTTGGCGCCCTCGGTGAAGGGGTCATCCTCGATAAGCGCTTCGAAGGCAAACTGCAAAGCTGTATCCACCGCTTCGGTCATTTCTCCCACGCTGAGGCTCACCTTGAGCAAACGCGTGGCACCCGCGTCGTGAGCGGCGGTCTTCGCAGACTCCAGCACGCCCGTCATGATTCCGAGTTCGTGCATGCTAGTCCTCGTCTAAAGCGAGTTCTTCGCTTTGCTTCTGGATGCGCTTTCTCAAAACGATACGCGCAACGAGCAAACTACCCTCGTACAGCGCAATCAAGGCCGCGAACATGAGCAACATGGTGACAGGAGATGCATCCGGAGTAACCATGGCGCACAGGACCATAAGCACCACGTACACCACGCGCCAGCTCTCACGCAACTTCTTGTAGGGAACCACATCGAAGATGACCAGGTAGAACACGACAAGCGGAAGCTCGAAGGCTATGCCGAAGCCGAGTTCGAATTTGATGATGATGTCCACGTAGGTGCTCATGCGCGGAGACACCGTACCGAGGCCCGCCGCCTGGTTGGTCAGCCACTCGAAGGCGGGGTGCAGGATGACCAGATAGCAGAACACCGTGCCGAACACGAACAGGAATACCGCCATGGCGAAGGTGGGCACGAACCACTTGCGCTCCTTGGGCTTGAGTGCCGGAAGGAAGAAGGCAAGCAGCTGCCACATGATGATGGGCGAGCAGCCCACGATGGCCGCCCACAGCGCTATCTTAAAGCGCACCGTGAAGGCCTCGAAGGGGTCGATCGCCTGCAGGGAGGCCATACCGGTTTCGGCGTCCGTGGGCAGGAATTCGGAGATGGGCATCAAAAGGAACTGTCCCATAGTGGGCGTTGCCAGGTAGAAGATGATGGTTGCGATCGCCAGGCATACCACAATGCGCACCAAGCGCATGCGAAGCTCGCCAAGGTGATCGAGAAGGGGCATTCGCGCCGGTCCGATAGGCATGGCTTACTCCCCCTTTCCCTCAGTAGAGACTTCAACCGCCGGCTCATCAGCGGCCTTCGCCTGCGCCGGACTTGCAGCTGGCGCAGTACCGTAGAGCTCGGCAGCGCTCGGTCGCGGCTTCTCAGTTGAAGCGGTGGCAGCGGCCTCGGCGGCCTGCGCGCCTTCGCCCTCGGCGGCGGCAGCGGCCTCGGCGGCCTTCTTGGCAGCGCGCTCGCGGTCATAGCGGGCCTTGCGTTCCGAGAAGCTCTCGGCCTTCTCGGCAACCTGGGTCGCGGTCTTCTTCGCGGAGTCGGAGGCCTTGCTAGCCTTCGCAGCCGCGTTGTCGATCATATCGAGCGGGTTTTTGAAGGGCTCGTCTGAGTCCTTGTCGAAAACCTCGCCCTTGAGTACGCCGTTCATTTCCTCCTGCGCAGAGCGGAACTTGGCAATGGCCTTGCCAACCGTCTTCGCAATTTCGGGCAGCTTTTCGGGACCGAAAATGAGGAAGCCGAACAGCAGAATGAGGAAAAACTCAAATCCACCGATGCCAAACAAAGTTAAACCCCTTTGCTTTCTCGTGTCTCACCATTGCCGGCGCGCGCATGCACACCAGCATGACCGTACGGTTCATTTTGAAACGCCACGATGTGATCCCCTCATCACAGCATGGCGTGCCAAAACTCACACAACCGCATCATTTTATCTCATAAGGGCCCTGCCACCTACCGCGCGGGCCCTTCATTCGCATAACCCACCTAGTCTAAACAGCTAGAATCGCCAGCCGCTAGAGGGAGAAAAGAGTGAGGGCCATGGTGGGAATGCACAGCGCCAGAGCGAGAATAACGCACACGGCAATGGTGAACAGGCGCTTGCGACGAGCCGCCTTCTCTTCCTGTTCCTTTGCTTTGCGATCACGCTCCTTCGCAGCCTCGATGCGGGCCGCCTTCTGCTTGGCGCTCATCTTCTGCTGCTTATGGCCGGACTTCTCTGCCATGTCACTTCCTCCCATTTCCCTTGCGGGACCTTGCTTCCTATATGCCGCAACAACGGCTCGGGCTAAAACCTGAGCTTGCTGCGAATCTCGATGACGCGGGCGATGCTCTTCGCCACCTCCACGTCAACATTCCACTTGTTCTTCTCGTAGAGAACCTTGCCGTCGACCATGGTCATAAGCACGTCGTTGCCGTTGCAGGTGTTCACCACTGCGGAAACAACGTCCGTCGCCGGCGACTGATGCGAGCTTGACAGGTCAACCGCAATGATGTCGGCGCATTTGCCCACGTCAAGCGTGCCGATCTTATCCTCAAGGCCAAGCGCGCGAGCGCCGCCGATAGTGGCGATTTTAAGCGCGGTCGCGGAATCGAGGAACTCGCCCACGTTGACGGCTCGCTGGATGAGCATGCCCAGACGCATTTCGTTGAACATGTCGGTTGAATCAGTCGCCGCAGGAGAATCGGTGCCAAAGCCAACGCTGATGCCAGCCTTGAGGTACTTGGTGATGGGAGCAACGCCCATGCCGAGCTGCGCGTTGCAGCGCGGACACACGGCAACCGAGACGCTGTACTCCTTGAGCTTCATGATGTCGTCGTCGTTTACGTGAACGCCGTGGATAACCAGAACGCGCGGCGACTCAAAGGCTTCCCAGTTGAGGGCGTAGCGCACCGGCGTAACACCCGTGGGAAGCCAAGGCGGAATCTCCACGAAGCCACGCTTGTCATCCATGCCGTGAACCGAGAAGGGAGATGATCCGTAACGCACGAAGTTGTACTCTTCGCGGCTGCCGGCCAGGTGCATGGCAACCGGGATGTCTTCCTTGCGGGCAAACTCAGACACGCGCCTGAACACCGAAGGGTGAACGGCATACAGGCTTGCCGGAGCAATGCCGATGGTCACGCGGTCAGAGTCAACGGCCGAGCGCCAGTTGAGGATATCTTTCTCAGCCGAGCGCATGGCCCAGTCAACACGACGCTTGTCCATTGCGCCCACCTCGCGGTAAATGACGCCACGAAGGCCAAGCTTCTGGGTTGCCGTGCAAGATGCGCCGGTGGTGGTGATGTCGGCAATGGTGGTGATGCCGTTAGACAGCGCATCAAGGCCGCCGATGATAGCGGAATCAAACCAGTCCGCCGTCTCCATCTTGGCGCCCTGTTCGAGCAAGGACTCAACCCAGGTGGTGTAGGGCACGTCGTGCACGACGCCGCGCATGACGGAGTTGTCGAGATGGGTATGCGTATCAACCAGACCCGGCATAATGGCCGACAGCCCGAAATCGCGTACTTCCTCATCCGGGTAGCGCAGCTTGAGCATGTCAGCTTTGCCGATGTCGCGAATGAGACCGTTGCGCACGAGGACGGCAGCGTTGCGCAGGGGCTCGGACGAGACAGGCAGGACATATTGCGCACAGAGAAGCATGGGCACCTCGCTCGAGTCTTGGGTTCGTATATCAAACGCCCATGATACCACGCTCGCCTAAACGCTTGCCTTACACCGCCTTTGTGCGTTTTTGTCAAACGACGGGCGGCAGAGCGGGATGGGCGCAGCGGAAAAGATTGCGCCGAGAGCGAAGCGCCCACCTTCCCCACCCTCTTCATTGATGTGCGCCACCTGCAGATGGCAACTACCCGCAGGCATCTTGCAGCTGCCACCCGCAGATGGCCTCCACACGCCAAGCTGGGCAGTTCTTCGGCGCTTCGGTTGCAATCAATCGAAGGCATGAGAAAATGAGGTTTGGCGTTTTTTCAGAGCAGTACAGGATGGTCTTCGCATGCAGATCATGGACATGACATACATTCACGCGCCCGCAACCTATGACTTCCGCGAGCGCTCCATTATGTACGGACCGGTCTCCGACATGGTTCCGTCAACCCCGATTTTCGAGATGTACCCGCTCGGCCTCACCACGCTGTGCGAATACCTCGAGCGCCACGGCCTGCGTGCGCGCATCTACAATCTGGCGTCCATGATGCTGCACAAGAGAAACTTCGACGTGGAGAAGAACCTCTCCCGCCTGCAGTCGCGCATGTTCGGCATCGACCTGCACTGGATGCCCCACTGCCACGGCTCCATCGAGGTGGCCAAGATCCTCAAACGCCTGCACCCCAAGGTGCCGGTGAGCTTTGGCGGCCTGTCCTCGACCATCTTCCACGAGGACCTCATCAAGTACGACTGCATCGACTACGTCTTCCGCGGCGACTCCACCGAGGAGCCCATGCGCATGCTGGTCGAGCGCATCGCTCGCGCCGATCGCACCCACACGCCGCTCGGCGACCTGTCCGATATTCCCAACTTGACCTGGAAAGACGCAACGGGCGCCATCCATATCAACCCGCTGTCGTGGGTGCCCGATGACATGAACGCCATCTCGCTTGACTACGACTACCCCATGAAGGGAGTGCTGCGCCATCACGACATGACGAGCTACCTGCCCATGAAGGGCTGGCTGAGCTACCCCGTCACGGCAAGCCTCACCTGCCGCGGCTGCGCGCGCAACTGCGCCACCTGCGGCGGCAGCGCCTACGCCTTCAAGAACCACTTCGGCCGCCGTCGCGTTGCATGGCGCGACCCGAAGCTTCTGATCCGAGACATCCAGCATGTTCAGGAGCACGTTTGGGGGCCTATCTTCGTCCTGAACGACTTCCTGCAAGCAGGACCTGAATACACGCGCGAGTTCATCGAAGGCCTGCGCGGCAAAGTGCAAAACCCCATCGGCTTCGAGTTCTTCGGACCGCCGCCCGGAGGCAACGACTTCTACACCATGCTCGACAAGAACCTGAAGAGCTGGTCGGTTGAAATTTCCGCGGAAAGCCACGACGACGACGTGCGCAAGGCCTTCGGCAAGGGCCACTACAGCATGCGCGAGCTTGAGGACACCATTGTCGACGCGCTTTCGCATCCCAACTGCGAGCGCTTCGACCTGTACTTCATGACGGGCATCCCCAAGCAAACCGCCGCAAGCGTGCGCGAAACCGGCGCTTATGTGCAGCACCTATACGAACGCGTGAACTACGATCCGCGCCTTGTGGTGCTCACCAGCCCCATGGCCCCGTTTTTGGACGTGGGATCCATCGCCTTCGACAACCCGGAGGCATACGGCTACAAGCTGCGCGCCCGCACCTTTGAGGAGCATCGCGAGCGCATGATCCTTCCCTCCTGGAAGCACATCATGAACTACGAAAGCGTCTACATGAGCAACGACGAGATGGTCGACGCAACCTACGACGCTGCGCTTGACCTCAACCGCATCAAGGGCGAGCACGGCATCTTAGACCCCGCCATGGCCGCCGCCACCGACCGCCGCATCCGCGAGGCACGCGAGCAGATGAACCGCCTCGACGATGTGCTCTACAACGGCACCGGCCGCATCGACGCTCGCCTGGCCTCGCTCAAGGAGGAGTTCGAGCGCCTTTCCGAAAGCACCGTTGCCGAAAAGAGCGAACTCAACTGGGCCTTTGACGTCAAGCCCGTGCATGCGAAGAACCTGGCCAAGCTGTGGCTGACCAACGAGCCGGCCAATTACCTGGCGCGTCTCAAGGGCGAAGCTCGCTCTGCCGGATCGGGCTTTGACTACCCCGACCAGATCAACGGCGTGAAGGCGCCCGCATGGAACGCAGACGGTACAGCCAACTGCAGCTTCAAGGGCGAAGTCACCGACGGCATGGGAGACGGCCGCGCACTTGCCGACGAGCACGGCGAGCAGGTTGCAGCCTTCGGCTCGGTGGTCGCACCTGGCTTCTCGCGCGCCAACACCAACGAGGCCTTCTCGGCCGACAACGCCGACCTTGAGGTTGGCCGCGCGGGAACGTCCTTTGAGCTCGGCGCCGCGCCAGCAATTCTCGCGCACGCCCAGGCAACCGTGGAGCGCGACCCGCTGCTCGAGCAGATGATGGCCGAAGAGCAGGAACGCGAAAACGAGCGCGCCGAAGCCCTGGCCCGCGGCGAGATGAGGTCCTCTGTCGTCGGCAGCGCAAGCGGCCTGAAGGGCGCTGGTGGCGCCAAGGGTGCGCGCGAAGCCCGCAAGCTCGACAAGCTGCGCGATCGCAAGGTCGACGGCGCAAGCGGCGCAGGTCACACGGGCGGTGCTCGCGGCAAGGGAGGCAAGGGCGGCTCTCAGTCGAGCGGCAAGGGCGGCTCCAAATCGGGTCGCAAGGCGGAAGGCTACATCACCATTGAGGAGATCACCGAAATCGAAAAGCCCGCGCAGCCCACGACCGGCGAGCCCGAGCGCGTCGGAATCACCTTTGGCGTCGAAGCCCTGAAGGACCTGGCCGCTCAGCAGGCCAAACAGGCCAAGCGTGCCGAAGAGCAGCGCCAGAGCCGAAAATACACCAAGATTGACGAGTAAACGCTCGTGCGCCACGTGTCGCAAAGGCGCCATGGCCCCTTTGCGACGGACGCCGACATACAAATAGCCAAGGCGCGAGCGCTTACCTTCGCCAGCAAAACCGCTCAGACAAAGCCGACAAGCTACGGGAGAGACATGAACGCAGAAGCAGTATTTGACGACGTAATCGAATCGATCGACACCGCTACGGGCGATCAAGCCCCGGCTGAGCTTTCGTCCGAACGAGTCAAGAGCATCTTCTCGGCTATCGCGAAAAAATACGAGCGCTTTAATGCGGTTTCGAGTTTCGGCGCCTATAAGCTGTGGCTTGCCGGCATGGCGAAGCAGGCTCCCATCGAGGCGCATCACGACGTGCTCGACATTGCAGGCGGCACGGGTGATGTCACCTTCACCATGGCGCGCGCCAAGAAGCCCGCGCATGTGCAGTGCACCGACCTCGTTCCCGAAATGCTCGAGGTAGCAAAGATGCACTACGCCGACGGCGCGGCTGAGGGCGTTCCCGTTGATTTCGAGGTGGTCGACGCGCAGGCCATCCCCTACGCCGATGCAAGCTACGACGTGATCACCATGGCTTATGGCATTCGCAACATGCCCCAGCGCGAGCTCGCGCTTTCCGAGATGTTCCGCGTGCTGAAACCCGGCGGGTCACTTGTCTGCCTCGAGTTTTCCACCCCGCCGAACGCGGTGTGGCGCGCGCTCTACAACTTCTACCTGAAGCACCTGATCCCCTTCTGGGGCGGTCTTATCACGGGCGACCGCGAGGGTTTTGTCTACCTGAGCAAGTCGATCAAGGCCTTCCCCAACCAGGAGGGCCTGGCCGCCATGATGAAGAAGGCCGGCTTCTCCGAGGTGACCTGGAAAAACTACACGGGTGGCATCGCCGCGGTGCATGTGGCCAAAAAGCCCGAGTAGCCCTCTGCTCGCTCAGCACCTTCGCGCAAATTAACCCGGCTCAAATCTCCATACGAGCAAATCACTCGGCGAGCCCTGCGCACCAGGCGCCTGACACCTCGCTGCCATACGCGAGCAGGCCCTGCGCAGCAAGGTCCTTGCCCACCTTTTGGTACTCCTCAGCCGACGCAAGCGTACCGCGCAGCTCATCCTCGGTCAGAGGCCGCACCGCACGAGCGGGCGATCCCACCACCAGCATGCCGCCGGGAATGTCGGCCTTGCCCGTCACCAGCGCGCCCGCGCCGATGAGGCAGTTGCGCCCCACGCGCGCACCGTCGATGACGATAGCGCCCATGCCCACGATGGTCCCGTCCCCGATGCTGCAGCCGTGCACGATGGCCCCGTGTCCCACGGTGACGTTCTCGCCAATAAGCGTGTCACCCCCGATGGGCACGTGCACGCATGCGCCCTCCTGCACGTTGCTGCCCGCACCAAGCACCACACGCCCACCGCAGTCACCGCGCAAAGTGGCGTTGTAGAGGATAGTACAATTTGCGCCCACCTCAACCTCACCGACGATGGTGGCGTTGCGGGCAATAAACGAATCCGGATGAACACGCGCGGCAAAATAATCCATGGTCAGCCTCTCAAAACGCGGGACGACTTAGTGCAAACTAACAAAAGCGTTACACTACAACTTTACGCTACGCGGCACACTTTGAGCTTCAGGGGGAGCCAAAACCATGAAACACGAAACCGCTCTGGAGGGCGAACAGGAGCATCATGACAAAAAGGCGGAGAAGGTAAGCGCAGCCGAGCCGCGTCTGTGGACTCCCCTCTTCGTCATGATCATCGTTGCCACCCTGTGCGCGTTCATGGTCGGCCAGGGCACCAACGCCGGCACCTCGGTCTACGTCGACATCATCGGCGGGTCCTCTACGCTCGCGGGCATCGGCGCTGCGGCCTTTTCCGGAGCAGCTGCGCTCACGCGCCTTGTCGCAGGCCCCGTCATCGACAACCGCGGCCGCGTAATCGTCATGATTTTCGGCGGCGCGCTCCTCATCGGAGGCACCCTCGGCCCCGTCTTCGTGACCGACCTCACCTTCTTCATGGCATGGCGTCTCATGCAGGGCGTGGGGTTTGCTGCCGTGACCACGGCGTCCGCCACCGCGGCGGCCGACATCCTGCCTATGTCGCGCCTTGGGGAAGGCATCGGCTATTACGGCCTCGGCCAGGCCCTTTCCATGGCCATCGGCCCCGCGCTGGCGCTTTTCCTCGTACACACCGACCCCGCGGAAAACCTCTACCTGGGCCTTTCCGCCGCAGCCATCCTGTCGCTTATCTTCTCCATCTTGTGTCGCTACGAGAAGAAGCCCTCGCGCTTGCCCGAAACCTCAGCCTATCGCATGCGCTGGGAGGAAGAGCAGCGCCTGAGCCAAGAGCGCGCCGCGGCAAGCACAAGCACAAGCACCCCCGAAAAGAAGCGCCTCACCTTCAACTCCTTCTTCGAAAAGCGAGCCCTACCCGGCACTATCCCCATGCTCGTAATGACGCCGGCCTTCGGTTTCAGCATCTACTTCGCCGGCGTGCTGGGATCCTCCATCGGAGCGAGCAACGCGGGCCTTTACTACACCCTATCGGCGGTGTCGATGATCATCGTTCGTCTGAGCTCGAAGAAGTTCATGGACACGGTTGCGCCCATCAAGCTATGCACCTTTGCCACGGTATTCGGCCTAATCGGCTTCGGCATGCTGGCTATCGCAAGCCTGCAGGTGCTTTCTCCCGCCGCAACCGAATGGATCTTCTGCATCGCGGGTCTTCCCTACGGCGTGTTCCTGGGCGTCATGATGCCCGTCAACCAAACCGTCGCCGTGAAAAACACCCCGCCCGAGCGCTGGGGCGCCACCAACGCGCTGTACCTGCTGGCACTTGACGTGGGAGTGGGCATTGTCTGCGTGATCTGGGGCATGCTCAACGACGCCATGGGCTACACCGTGGCCATCGTGTGCGCCATGGCCTTCATGGTGATTGCCTACGGCGTCGCATGGATCTGCTACCCTGCACGTGACAAAAAGTGGAGAAAGTAAGCGCGCTTGAGGCGCGGTCAGTCGAGGGCGGAAGACAAAGGAGCGTTTCCGGCGGGATGGCGAGCACGTCGCAAGGCCATCGCCGCGCAACGTTTTGCATATGATGCGGCTGCGGAATCGCTCCTAAGCTCGCCACCCCGTCGAAGTTGCTCCGAAGCACCGTCGAGGGCGGAAAGCAAAGGAGTGTTTCCGCAGCTGCATCCAACTAGCTCGTTATGCAGCGAGGACTAACGACGTGCTTTCCGCCCTCGACTGACCGCGCTCGTCATCCCGTCAAGCTAGTAGGGCTGCTCCAGGTCGACATGAGCGAAGGCGTCGGCCGACAGGTCGAAGAACCTCCCGTCGCGGAAGCGGTCAAGCGCCACGAGCGCGATCATGCCCGCATTGTCACCGCAGGATCGCAAAGGCGGCATGACCAGCTTCACGTGCATCTTCTTGCACAGCTTCTCGTAAGACTCGCGCAACACGGGGTTTGCCGCTACGCCTCCGCCGAGGCAGAAGGTGCGCGCACCCGTTTGCTCGAGCGCTTTCTTCGCCTTGGAAACCTGCACGTCAACGACAGCCTGCTGGAAGCTTGCGGCCACGTTGGCCACGTTCGGCTCGCGCCCCGCTTCGCGCTCCTGATTGATGTAGAGCACCACGGCGGTCTTGAGCCCCGAAAGCGAAAAGCGCAAATCACCCGAATGCATCATGGCGCGCGGGAATGCAATGGCGTCGGGATCTCCCTGCGCGGCGTACTTGGAGATCACGGGGCCGCCAGGATAACCCAGGCCCAAGGCCTTGGCCACCTTGTCGAAGGCCTCGCCCACAGCATCGTCAATGGTGGCACCGAGGATCTCGTAGTCGCCCCAGTCCTTCATGTGCACGAGCATGGTATTTCCTCCCGACACAAGAGACACCACGGCCGGCGGAGCGAAATCATCGCACTCGATCTTGTTGGCGTACAGATGGCCTTCCAGGTGATTCACCCCGATGAAGGGGATATCGAGTGCCCAGGCAGCACCCTTGGCGAAGGCCACGCCGACAACCAGCGCTCCCACCAAACCCGGCGCGTAGGTCACCGAAATCGCATCCAGATCACGCCAGGTCAGAGCCTCTTGACCGAGGTTTGCACCTGCCACTTCAAGGCACTCGTCGCATACGCCGCATATGGCCTCGATGTGCTTGCGACTCGCAATCTCGGGGACCACGCCGCCGAAGCGCGCATGAAAGTCAACCTGCGAGGCAATGATGTCAGCGAGAAGCGCACCCGATCCGTCCACGATGGCTGCAGCCGTTTCATCACAAGAAGACTCGATGGCCAAAATCAGCGGGCGTGTGCGCTCAGGCTTCGTCGCCAGCATCTCGTTTTGCACCTGCAAAGCCATGCCCGCAATGGAGGCGGCGCTGAAAGCACCCGAACCGTCCTGCGCGGACTGCGCATTTTCGCCAAGAACCGCCGGAGAAACCGGCAGGGGGCCTCTCATGATGACCGCATCTTCCCCGTCGGAGTAGTAGCGCGGACGCTTTCCCAGGCTTTCATAACCCAGGCGCTCATACATCGCCTGGGCGCCAAGGTTACCCGCACGCACCTCGAGCGAGCTTGTAGTGGCTCCCAGGTTGCGGGCGTCCCCCGCCACACGGGCCAAAAGCTCGCGCGCTATGCCACGGCGGCGCGCCTCGTGTTGTACGGCAACTTTAAGGATCTGCACGTCGCCATCAACCACCCAACCGCCGGCGTAGCCGAGCATGCGAGCATCGGGCGAAAGGGGCATCTTGGGGTCGGCCTCGTAAGCCGCCCACCAGCTGCGATCAGCGCGGCCAAGCTCATCGGCAACAAGCGCAGAACTCCACGCGTCGCTGCCCATAAGCTCACGCTCAAGGCGTGCCACCTCATCCACGTGCGCTGCATCGAGGGGCTTGTAAGCAATGCCTTCCGCATTGCCGCGCGCATTGGGAACGGCGGTGTCGTTCATGGTTACATGCCTGCTGTCGCGCGCCAAAGTTTCCTCGGCGCTCTTTGCCAAGCGAAGCTTCTCTGCCTCCTCGGCATCGGAAAGGCGCGTGTACACGGGCAAAATGAGTCCGGGATTGTGACGCACTGCGTCAAAGGGGTCGCATTCGCCCTTGCGCCATGCGTCTTGCAGGGCAAGCAGCAAACCGGCGCCCGTCGGCGTCCATAGGGACTCGTCAAGCAAATCACCCAAGGGATTGAACAGATCCGCGTATTTGTTCAAAGCATCGCCCGTAATCTGCAGGCTCGGCGCGGCGGGAGCCTGTTGCGCGCGCACGTCATCGGCCAGGGCCTCACAGAACTCGGCTGCCTTGATCACGCGATCGCCGCTCTTGCGCTCAAGCCCATCTTCGCCAAGCGAAAAATCAACCGGGTACACCTCTTTGCGCATGGCATCTGCCGCCACCAGAACTTCGCCGCGAACGCCCGCCTGCCAGGCGTTCCATGCAACGGCATCAAGCGAGCTCACGCCCAGAAGCGGCACGCCCAGCGCGCTTGCGATGCCCTTGGCCGTTGCCATGGCAATGCGCACGCCCGTAAACGACCCCGGGCCGCGGCCGACCACAACGCAGGCAATGTCGTCTCGAGACACGCCGCATGCGCGCACGGCCTCGTCGATGTTTGGAAGAAGCTTGGTGTTCGAAGCACGACGGGCGGCAATGACCTCGCTGCGCAGAACCTCAACCGAGCGCGTTTGCTCGTCGAGCCTTCCCACACCGATGGCGATCACCTCGTTGGCCGTATCGAAAGCCAGAACGTACGACGATTTCGCCATCAACGCGAACCTCCCGCTGTCTTCATCAATCGAGATTTTGAATCCTTCGCCCACACGAACAAAAGCTGCCTTGAGCGCTCTCCGAAAGAATGCACGCGAATCTTTCGATCGCCCGACGCGTCGGAGGTAATCTGCACCTCCAGATAGTCGCAGGGCATGGCGTTCGGGAACTTCTCACCCCATTCGACGAAGGCAACGCCATCACCATCGCCGTCAACCGCCTCAAAGTAGGCGATATCCTCCAGCTCATCCGGGTCATCCAAACGATAGAGGTCGAAGTGGTAGATGGGAATTGAACCGTCGGTGTACTCGAGCAGGATATTGAAGGTCGGGCTGGTCACCGCAGCGCGCGTGCCCAGCTTGGCAGCCACGCCCTGCACGAACTGGGTCTTGCCCGCGCCAAGGTCACCCGAAAGCAAGACAACGTCACCTGGGCGCAGATAAGGCGCCAGCGTAGCCGCCAGCTGCTTGGTAGCCTCGGGGGTCGTGGTCTTACGAATGTATGTTAGTCCGTTTGCCATGCGTCCATGATACGACATGCGCGCGATAGCTGCGCCGATCAAGGTCTGCGCACACAGGGAAAACGCCTGTGTCGCGCGGGAAGCGGCACTCTGCCAAGCCTTTGGGGAAAACTACTCAAAAGCGCGACGTACTGCCCTGTAACTTTTCCCCATGCGGGGTCTATCTTGTATGAGTTCTGTGTAGTTTTCCCAACCCTTCGCGGATTGCCCCCAGCAAACTAAAAAATGTCCTGTGGCACAAATGAAAAAACGCAGCTTAGACGTACTCGAAAGGCATCCCAATGCTTCAGCTTAAGCAAATCTGCAAGTCCTACACCACCGGCGCCTTCACGCAAACCGCACTCGACAATGTCTCGGTATCCTTCCGCGACAACGAATTCGTCGCCATCCTGGGCCCCTCGGGCTCGGGCAAGACCACCATGCTCAACATCATCGGCGGCCTTGACCACTACGACTCGGGCGACCTCATCATCGATGGCGTCTCCACCAAGCAATACCAAGACCGCGACTGGGACACTTATCGCAACAACCGTATCGGCTTTGTCTTCCAGAGCTATAACCTCATCCCGCATCAAACGGTTCTCGCCAACGTCGAGCTGGCGCTGACGCTTTCGGGCGTGTCCGCCGAGGAGCGCAAGAGGCGTGCGCTCGAAGAGCTCGACCGCGTCGGCCTCGCGGAGCATGCCCACAAAAAGCCCAGCCAGCTTTCCGGCGGACAGATGCAGCGCGTGGCCATTGCCCGCGCCCTCATCAACAACCCCGAGATTCTGCTCGCCGACGAGCCCACCGGCGCCCTTGACTCCAAGACCAGCGTCCAGGTTATGGACCTGCTCACCGAAATCGCCAAGGACCGCTTGGTTGTCATGGTCACCCACAACCCCGAGCTCGCCGACCAGTACGCCACGCGCATCGTGAACCTCTCCGACGGTGTGATCGTATCCGACACCGACCCCTTCGAGCCCACGCCGGAGGACATGCGCCTGAGCAACAAGGAAGTGCGCCGCACCTCGATGAGCTTCCTCACGGCGCTTTCGCTTTCCTTTAACAACCTCATGACGAAAAAGGGCCGCACCATCATGACGGCCTTCGCCGGGTCCATCGGCATCATCGGCATTGCCGCCATTCTGTCGCTTGCCAACGGCGTCAACAGCTACATCAAAACCATCGAGGAGGAAACCCTTTCCGAATACCCGCTGCAGATTGCCAGCTCCGGCTTTGACATGACGGCCATGCTGGTGGGAGCAGAGGGCGCCGAAGCCGCATCGGATGACTCAGATGATTCGCAGGACGAAGCCAAGTCTTCAGAAGATGAGGCCTCCAATGCAGCGGATGCGGCCTCGGAATCCGAAGAGAGCAACAAAGTAAGGGTAGTCCCCATGATCTCGGGCATGTTCTCAAGCGTCGGGCAAAACGACCTCGCCTCGCTCAAGGAATACCTCGACAGCGGGGAAAGCGGCATCGAGCCCTACGTCAAGACCATCGAATACACCTACGATGTCACCCCGCAGATCTTTAGCAGCAACACCGAGACGCTTCGCCAGGTCAACCCGGATAAATCGATGTCTGCCCTAGGTCTGGGATCCACGGTTTCAACTAACAGCCTGATGTCGATGACCATGTCCACCGACGTCTTCTACGAAATGCCAAGCGACGCATCCCTCTACGAGACCCAGTATGACGTGGTGGCTGGCCGCTGGCCCGAAAGCTACAACGAATGCATCCTGGTCCTCACTCCGCTCGGCGGCATGAGCGACTTCATGCTGTATACGCTTGGCTTGCGTGACTCAGCCGAGCTCGATGATATGGTTGAAAGCTTTGCCGCAGAGGAAAACGTAACCATGCCCGAGGGCATACGCGACTACAGCTACGATGAAATCTTAGGGATCACCTTCAAGCTGGTGAACGCCTGCGATTATTACGCCTATGACGCCGAGCACGGGGTTTGGGTGGACAAGCAGGACAACGAAGACTACATGCGCGGTCTTGTAAGCCAAGGCGAGGACCTCAGTATCGTTGGCATAGTCCAGCCCAAAGAAGACGCCACGGCTACCATGCTCATGATGGGCATCAACTACCCCGCTTCCCTTACCGAGCACGTCATCGACGTCGCCGCGGAGAGCCAAATTGTAAAAGACCAGCTGGCAGATCACAGCGTCAACGTATTTACGGGCAATGCCTTTGGTGAAGACGAAAGCGAACTTGGCCTCGACAACATGTTCAGCTTCGACACGGGCGCCATGGAATCGGCCTTTAGCTTTGACACCGCCAAGCTGGCCGAAGGTATGAACAATCTAAACAT
>CAYZCY010000020.1:18961-29004 GCA_964477115.1 uncultured Eggerthellaceae bacterium
CCAACATGGCAAGTGCCTTCAGCGTTGACACCGACGCTTTCGCCAATGCCTTCCAATTCAACATGACCGAAGACGAACTCGGCGAGCTTATCGTATCCATGCTAACCTCGGGCACCTCAACCTACGAAGGCAACCTTTCCAAACTCGGCTACGCCGATCTGGACACCCCCTCCGGCATCGACATCTATCCCATCGACTTCGAGAGCAAGGAAGAAGTCGTCAACATCCTTGATGACTACAACAAGCGCATGGAAGACGAAGGCAGGGAAGACAGCGTTATCAGCTACACCGACCTTGTTGGAACCCTGATGAGCTCGGTCACCGATATCGTGAACATGATTAGCTACGTGCTTATCGCCTTCGTGGCCATATCCTTGGTGGTCTCCTCCATCATGATCGGCGTCATCACTTACATCTCGGTTCTCGAACGCAAAAAGGAAATCGGCATCCTGCGCGCCATCGGTGCAAGCAAGGGCAATATCTCGAGCGTCTTCAACGCCGAAACCGTCATCGAAGGCCTGGTGTCCGGCCTGCTCGGCGTAGGCATCACTGCCCTGATCTGCATACCCATCAGCGCTCTGATCGAATCTCTCTTCGGCGTGCCCAACATAGCAAGCCTGCCTTGGGAGGCGGCGGTCATCCTGGTGATCATCAGCGTGGTGCTCACCACCGTTGCGGGCATCATCCCCTCGAGCGCCGCAAGCCGCAAAGATCCCGTAGAGGCCCTGAGAAGCGAATAGTCGCAGCTCGGCCTAAGCCGCCAGCCTTCTTGGTCTCTCAATCACCGGCCCCGCCTGCAGCTCACACGCAAAGCAGGCGGGGCTTTCTTATGTTCTGACGAGGCTTTCTTATGCCCTGCCGCGCTTGATATCCCACAAATCGCGCAGATCGGCGTCCTCGGGCCAATCTTCGTTGAGATATTCTCCCAGCCTTCGCGCCGCCGCCAAGGCGGCTTCGTCTTGGTCGGCGGGCACCTCATCGGTGTTGTTCGAGATAACCTCATAGCCCTGATAGCCGCGGGCGTTCACCATGTTGAACAGGCAGCGCACGTGATGAAGGGCACTTGCCTCGTTCTTGCGGCTACCCGCCGTCATGATGAGGCCCGCCTTCTTGGGGCTGATGTTTCGATCGATATCGAGAAAGAACATAGCGGCATGCTGGGGTTGGAAACGGCTGAGTAGGCTCAGCATGGGCCCGGGCATGGTGCCGAAGTACACCGGGCTTGCTACCACCACGTTGTCGAAATCATCGGCGTAGATGATGTCCATGTCGTCGCGTACCACGCAACGCGCTGTGGTCGAGCAGCCGCGGCAGTCGACGCACGGCGCAATCTTAGAGCGATAGGCGGAAATCTCGACCACTTCCCCCTGAAGCGTCTTCTTCATTTCCTCGACAAGCCTGGCGGTATTGCCGTGAGGACGAGGGGACCCGTTGATGATGAGCGTGCGTTTAGCCATGCCGAACTCCTTGATCATAGCTTTTGGTTTCTACTAAGGGTTTAGAAGCCTTGTAAATAATTATGAACGTTTCTCAAGACTTCATAAATGTCTCAAGTTTTCGAAAAGAGAGAAACCCCACCAGCTTGCTGGGTCACACAGCATACACCCAGCAAGTAAGGCACACGCTATGGTCACCATACGAGCTGCTAGCTTCGCGCAGGGGGCGGGGCGGACGACGCATTGAGGGTTGACTCCCCTCCTTCGCCTCCATAATATATCGTTACAGCTATATCGCTTTCGATATAAACCGAGATAGGAGGTCTACTATGAGCGAAGAGAAGAAAGTAGTCGTGGTAGGCGGCGGTCTTGCGGGTCTGTCTGCCGCTTACACGCTCAAGAAGGCAGGGGTCATAGCCGACGTGTACGAGGCCGGCAGTCACGTCGGCGGCCGGTGCCGCAACGACTACGACGATGGCTACGAGTTCTTCGTCGGCGCGGGCAGCACTGAGCCGCAGTGGGCCACGACCTTCCAGTACCTCAATGAGCTCGGCATCATGGACCTCGTACAGCAGCAGGCGGGCGAGTCGGGCATAGGAACCTACACCAAGGGCAAGCCCCGCATCATGCGCTTTGGCGGCAAGGGCACGGTGTCGAGCGTCCTTAAGTTCTTCTTCTCCGCGTTGCCGATGCGCACCTACGTCCAGGGCATCCAGTTCCTCAAGGACGTCGGAGGATACAAGGAGAAGCTCGACTTCGAGAACGCCGACTTCTCCGCTCTTCACGAGGTCAACGACATGACCATTCACGAGTACTGCGTCAAGAAGGGCTGGGAGGACCTGGAAAACCACCTGCTCCACCCGCTCGTGGCCATGATGTGCTGCGGAACGAGCGACAACATCTGCATGGGGCACCTCGTCATGCTGCTCTCCCTCATGCAGGGCATGTGCAACCTGAAGGGCGGAATGGGCGTCATCGGTGAGAAGCTCTACGAGCAGGTGGAGGGCCAGGTCAAGTTCCGCACCCCGGTTCGCGAGGTGGTCATCGAGGACGGCAAGGCCATCGGCATCCGCACCGACGAGGGCTTCGTTGCAGCCGACCACGTCATCATCGGCCTCGACGCCGTCAAGACCCTCGAGATCGCCCCGAATCTTCCCGAGAGCATCAAGAGCGCCCTTCGCACCTGCGGCTACAGCAAGACCCTCTACTACGAGTTCGGCCTCGAGGAGCCCATCGAGGTGATCAGGAACTCCTTCATGTTCCTGCCTAAGGACCACGAGGGCATCCTGAACTGCGTGAGCGATGCCGCAAGCGGCGAGGAGATGAAGCCCATCCTTCTCGCCCACACCAGGGAGCGCTACCACGAGGAGCTCTGCGCCATGGAACCCGAGGCACGCGACGCGCGCGTGATCGCGGCCATCCGCGAGCTCATACCGGAGTTCCCCGAGAACCCCAAGATCACCAAGTGCTACCGCTGGGACCGCGCGGTAAACCTCGAGGGACCGGGCCAGTTCGAAGCCATCGAAGAGCTCAAGAAGCACCACATGCACGACGTCGAGGGCCTGCACCTCTCCGGTGACTACCTCTACCTCATCGCCTGCACCGAGGGCTCGATGAACTCCGCCCAGACGGCCGCCGAGTACGTGCTCAAGCAGATGGGGAAGTAAGCTCTGCCAAGCTCCTCACCAGGCGAGCAGGCCTCGTCAGCCTAAACCAGCTCCGCCCACGCGCCCGGGTTTTCGGCTCGGGCGCGTGGTAGAATCAACGCTGCGTTCAGATCGTTCGTTCAGAGGAAAGACGAGGAGAAGTTGGTCTCGGAGCTCGAACACACCCTCATGGCTCTCATGGCGCTTCACCCCGGCGCCACCGGCTATGAGCTACACCGCGTCATGGAGCGTTCTACGGGGTATCTGCTTCGGGCGTCCTACAGCCAGATTTACCCCGCCTTGAGGAAACTGCACGAAGCGGGCTTGGTGGCATGCGAGGTCGAGCCCATCAAGAACCGCCCCGGGAAGAAGAGCTACCGCCTCACCGCCGAGGGAGAAGACGAGCTTCAGTCCTGGCTGCGCTCTCCCATCGACTTCACCCCCGACCTCATGTCCTTCAACCTCCGGATAGTCTTCGGGCCGCTCATGACAAAGGCCGTCCTTCTGCGCCATATAGATGCCGCCGTGTTCTACCTCGAAGGCGTCATCGCGGGTATTGACCCCAATCAAGGGGGCAAGCATGCCTTCTCCTACGGCTTCGTTGACCCGGCGGCCGTCAAAATGGAGAAGCTCGACCTCGTGTGGCCCTTCATCCAGGACAGGTTCCGCGACGAGCACGTCCTCCATCTCCAGTGCCTGAAAAGCTGGCGCAAGACCATTGAGGCGGAGTTCGAGTAGCTCGCTATGCGATGCACACCCGGCGCAGACCGCCCACCTGCAGCTATTCAGCCCGCCCCTCGCCTTCTGAGGGACCGTCAATCCGCACGTACTTTCCCTTCTCAGAGCGTTCGCGTTTGCGTTCCTGCCTCGTGCGACGTCTCTCCTGACGCACGGCAACGCCAAGCTCCTTCATAGTGGCAGAGAAGAACTCGCGTGTTTCGGGATCGAGCTCGCGAGCAGCCGTCGAAACGATGATCAAGTTAGAAGCTAGACGCTTGCGCAGGTCGAAAATAGTCTGCGCATCGGTGGTCTTCAGCAAATCGTAGATGTTGTCGATGAACATCTCGCGCTCTTCGATGGTTCGCAGCTTGAGCCAGGCATTGAGCGTCGATCCGATGAACTTAGCTCGTTTGCGCAGGTCCTTGACGTAGTGGAAGTCGTTGCCCTCGATGATCCAGGAGAAGGGTTCGTGCTGGCGCCCGGCAGTGGGATTGGCCATGATCACACGATAGTTGTCTCCCTGCTCGAGCAACAAACCGAACAGCGATCCTTCAGGCACGATCTTGTGGAAGTTCTCCACGTAGCGAGGATCGTTCACGCGCGGAGAGGGGTCGCCCAAAAAGGACGGGCCGTCGAAGTTTATAGTCATATCGACGCGATCGAAAACCTTATCGGGCACGCAAAGCGCCGCGTACTGCGCATGGCTCCCACCCTTGGAATGCCCGATCAGCACCAAGCGCTCATCGAAAGCCGAGGCAACACCGCTCGCATAGGACACGGCCGTCAGCTGCGCGGGAGTAAACTCCCGAAACACAATGTTGAAGTTTTCCTTCCAGCCAACCATGGTGCCGTCGGTCCCGCGGAAAACCAGATAAGCGCGTCCGTCTCCAGGTATAAAGGTCACCGCCGAGAACTGCTTCTCGGCATTGTCGACGTGCTCGTCAGCGTACAGGCATACTTTGATGTCGCGATATCGCGGACTGTCAACCACCTCAGCCAAGAAAGACTCGGTGTAAGCAGAATGGGTCATCCAACCCTGACGCAGCAGGTCCTCACGAGCCGCGTCCGCGATAACCTCGCGAAGCGTCACGGTATCAGGAGAAGTAACCTCGAGCGTTTCGCAAGACTCGAACCTCAGATACGAAAGGGTGGCCATGACCAGGCCGTCAACCAGATTGAAGGGCTCCTCGGAAAGACTGCGGCGCTCGCGCACGAGATACTCGACAATGGTGCTCCCTAGCACAACGCATCCTTCCCTTTCGAGAAACCCTTGACAAAGCCCAGACAAAGCCGGGCTCTAACTATAAGTCTGCTTAGCCAAGCCTCGGGCGGCCAAAACCTAGCGATAGCTCTCCATAAGCGCCTCGAGCGCCGGCATGGCGTTTTCAATGGTATCACGCGCGATGCAGTAGCTCATGCGCACCCAGCCGCCAACGCCAAAGCTGTCGGAAGGAACCAGCAGCAGCTCGAACTGCTTAGCGCGATCGGAGAAAGCCTGCGCGTCGTCCTCGAGGGCCTTAACCCACAGGTAGAAGGCGCCTTCAGGCTCCACGAACTCATAGCCGATCTTCGACAGACCCTCGGTCAGAATAGCGCGGTTGATTGCGTATGCCTCCACGTCAGAAGGCTCGTAAAGGCACTTCTCGATCACGCGTTGCAGCAATACAGGCGCGCACACATAGCCCAGGGCACGACCAGCACCCGCCACGGCAGTCGATACCGCAGCCGCATCATCCATAAGATCGGACACGTAAACGTAACCGATGCGTTCGCCCGGCAGCGATAAAGACTTCGAGTACGAATAGCACACGATGGTTCGCGCATACACGGTGGGAACGTAAGGCACTTCCTTGCCGTAGGTGATCTCGCGATAGGGCTCATCGCTGATCAGATAGATCTTGCGGCCAAACTCGGCTTCCTTGGCGCTTAGCACCTCGGCTAAGGCCCGCAAGGTCTCCATGGTGTAGATGGCGCCAACCGGATTATTGGGCGAATTGATCACAATGGCGCTCGTCTTATCGTTGATGGCGGCGGCCACGGCCTGAGTGTCAATCTGGAAGGAAGGCACCAGGGCGGGTACCTCGACGATGCTGCAGCCAGCCGCGCAAATCCAGGTCTTGTACTCGGGGAAGTAAGGCGAAATCACGATGATCTCATCACCCGGAACGCTAACCGCCTTGATGGAGATGGCCAAGCCGGCAGCAGCTCCAGCAGTCATATACACGTTGCTCGGGCTTGCCTCGACTCCGTAGCGCGCAAGGATACTTTCGGCGACAGCCTTTCTCACGCGCGGATCGCCCGCTGCAGGAGTGTAGCCATGCAGAGAGACCGGATCCTCCTCGATCAGCTCAAGAACCGCCTCGCGAACAGAAGCAGGGGCGGGAATGCTGGGGTTTCCGATGCTGAAGTCGAACACCTTGTCGGCACCGATCTCGGCCTTGCGGGCAAGACCGTAGGCAAACAGCTCGCGAATGGCACTCGGCTCATCGCCAAGGGCATACATCTTCTCGTCAATCATGGAACCCTCTTTTCGGCTGGAATTCGATTTCCCTCAGATTAGCGCACGCGCGGCCTTCGCATGTGAAAAACACCTCATACGGGCGAAAAAATACCACTCCAGCCAACTAAAGAGCCTTACATTCCCCTTTAGCCTTGTCGCTTGCATATATATGCTACTATTGCTTCTACGCATTTCCCTCGGGAGAAGGGGCATGCAGCGTTACGTCGATTACGCGTGATTCCGCAACGCATAACGGGTTGGGAGGCCCAGCAGCTGCGATCTTTCATGCGCGCATTCGTATCGCATTCAAACAGCGAACGCTTTGCGTTTCGCAGATCGCGCCATGCGCGCAAACGCTTTTAATGAAGGAAGGGAGCGACTTATGAAGAAAATGACCCGTAGAGGCTTTGTCGGCCTGACTGCTGCAGCAGGTATGTCCATGATGCTTGCTGGTTGCGGCTCCAAGGAAGAAGGCGGCGAGGAGACCACCACTACCACCACTTCCAACGGCGAGCTTCGCTTCGTGACCGGCGGCGAGTCCGGCACCTACTACGCATTCGGCTCCGTCATCGCCCAGCATGCCACCAACAACGCCAACATCAAGGTGACCGCGCTCGTTGGCAACGGTTCCCAGGCAAACATCCTCGAGATGGAAGACGGCAACGCCGAGCTCGCATTCTGCCAGTCCGACGTCATGGCATATGCATACCAGGGTACCAACCTCTTCGAGGGCGACCCGGTCGAGTGCTTCTCCACCGTTGGCTATCTGTATGACGAATCCGTTCAGATCGTCACCTGCAACCCCGACATCAAGACCGTTGCCGACCTCGAGGGCAAGAACGTCTCCATCGGCGCAGCAGGCTCCGGCGTCTACTTCAACGCCATCGACATCCTGGGCGCATACGGCCTCACCGAAGAGGACATCAACCCGACCTACGAGAGCTTCGGCGACTCCGCTAACTCCCTCAAGGACGGCAAGATCGACGCGGCCTTCATCGTCGCTGGTGCTCCGACCACCGCTATCACCGACCTTTCCACCTCCAAGCAGGCCTACCTTGTTGCTCTCGACGACGAGCACGCAGACGCCCTGCTGAAGGTTTCCGACTACTACGTGAAGACCACCATCCCGGCCGGCACCTACAAGGGCATCGACGAGGACATCCTCACCGTTTCCGTGGGCGCCGTCCTTCTGGCTGCTGACGTCGTCGCCGACGAAGACGTTTACGCCCTCTGCGCCGACATCTTCAACAACGCCGCCGACCTCACCGACAGCCACGCTAAGTACGCTGAGATCGACCTCGAGAAGGGCGCTGGCATCACCTCCGTCCCGTATCATCCGGGCGCTGCCAAGTACTTCGCTGAGCAGAACATCACGGTCAACACGAAGTAACTCCACTTCCCGAAAGACCAATAGTCCGCTAGAAATCGCGGCGACGCTTTATCGCGTCGTCGCGATTTTCCCGTAATTTAGGAAAGGGGGAATGATGGCCCTTTTCAAGAAAAAGAGCGCCCAGGCAGCAGAAGCCGAGGCGGAAAAGCTCGAGACCGTCGTCGAGGGCGACGATCAGGCCGTCTCCGAAGCTGACGTCGACGCCATCATGCGCAAGTACGACCGCGAGTCCAACACGCGCATCTGGGAAGGCAAGCCGAAGCTTGTCCTGTCCATCCTTCTGTCGGCGTTCTCGGTGTTCTGCATCTGCATGACCCTGTTCTACACCGGCCTTCCCGAGACCCGCCTGTCACTGTTCGTCGGCCTGGTTATCGTCATCGGCTACATTCTCTACCCCGCGCGCAAGGGCACCCAGCGCGTGAACCACATGCCGTGGTACGACATCCTGCTCATGGTCATCGGCGCGGGCGCCTTCTTCTACTTCGCCTTCAACGCCATGGACATCATCCGCCTGGCGACGCGCATCGAGACCATCCACATCGTGGTGGCCATCCTGGGCGTGCTGCCGCTTATGGAGCTTTGCCGCCGCTGCGTGGGCATCCCCATCCTGGTGGTCGTGAGCTGCCTTTTGGCCTATGCCTTCTACTGGCAGTTCTCCAACGGCACCGACCTCTACATGGCCCTGCGCAACATGGCCGGCAAGCTGTTCTACTCTACCTCGGGCGTCATCGGCACGCCCATCAACGTGTGCTACACCTACATCGTGCTCTTCATCATCTTCGGCGCCTTCCTCGAGCGCACCGGCATCGCCGAGTTCTTCATCTCGCTTGCCAACCGCATAGCCGGCTGGTCCTCGGGCGGCGCGGCCAAGGTGGCCGTCATCTCGTCTGCGCTGTGCGGCATGGTTTCCGGCTCCTCCGTCGGCAACACCGTCACCACAGGTTCTGTCACCATCCCCATGATGAAGAAGACCGGCTACAAGCCCGAGTTCGCGGGCGCCGTCGAGGCCGCAGCCTCCACGGGCGGTCAGATCATGCCCCCCATCATGGGCGCAGCGGCCTTCCTCATGGCCGAGTACATCGGCATCCCCTACATCGAGGTTGCCACCAAGGCCATCATCCCGGCGCTGCTCTACTTCACGGGCATCTTCATCACCGTTCATCTGGAGGCTAAGAAGCTCGGTCTTCAGGGCATCCCGATGTCTGAGCTTCCCAAGGTGAGCTACCTCGTCAAGAACAGCTACCTGATCTTGCCGCTCGTGCTGCTGGTCTGGCTTGTCAGCACCGGCGCTCGAACCATGGCCTACTCCGCCGCCATCTCCATCGTAGGCGCCTTCGTTGTGGGCTTCATCAACTTCCTCCTCACCGAGTACCGCAACCGCGAGGAAGGCACGGGCCTAGGAGAGGTCTTCTTCTCCGCCCTCAAGATCGCCGGGCATGCGGCCTTCGAGGCCCTGCAGGCCGGCGCGAAGAACTGCGTCGCCGTTGCAGCTGCATGCGCCATGGCTGGCCTCATCGCCGGCTGCATCACCGTCACCGGCCTCGCTTCCACGCTCATCAACGTCATCGTCAACTTCGCCGGCGACGCCGTCATCCTGGGCCTTGTGCTCACCATGCTCACCTGCATCGTGCTCGGCATGGGTGTTCCCACCACGGCAAACTACTGCATCATGGCCGCAACCTGCGCTCCCATCCTGGTTGCCCTTGACATTCCGGTCGTTGCCGCGCACTTCTTCGTGTTCTACTTCGGCATCGTGGCCGACATCACGCCACCTGTCGCGCTCGCGGCCTATGCAGGATCGGCAATTGCTAAGTCCGACCCCATGAAGACCGGCTTCAACGCAGCTCGCCTTGCAATCGCAGCCTTCATCGTTCCCTACATCCTGGCCTTCAACCCCATCATGGTTCTCGAAGGCACCTTCACCTGGATCAACATCGTTCAGGTCATCTGCACCTCCCTCGTCGGTCTGTACGGCGTTGCCGCAGCTCTCAACGGCAACGTCTTCTGCAAGATCAACCCGATCTTCCGCATACTGTTCCTCGCGGGCGGCATCTGCATGATGGATCCTGGTACCTTTACCGACATCGTCGGCGTTTGCATCATTGCAGCGCTGACCTTTGTCCAGTACCTGATCAACAAGCGCGACAAGAAGGGCGCAGATCCGGATCAGCCCTCCCAGAACACGCCTGAACTTCAGGTGGCTTAAGGCTTCCGGCCATCCAACATAAAGCTCTTGCAGGCACGCAAGATCAAGGGGCGACTCCGATGAGGAGCCGCCCCTTTTTACTACCAAGTCAGGTCATCCTGCCCGTCGCCGCGGCCAACCTAGGTCATCCTGCCCGTCGCCGCGG